>JBLHQF010000044.1:0-14853 GCA_047624885.1 Cryomorphaceae bacterium
GCATTGGGAATCAGTTTTAAATCTGCGAAATCAGCGGTAATAGAATATTTCCTCCCTAGCTTGATCGCCCTGCACAGAGCACTGCCTAGTCCACAGGCGGATCGCCCTGGCGCTCTAAGAACTCATGCGCTATCGCCATGTAAGCCCTAGAGCCGGAGCCACCAGAGTCATGCTCAAAGATGGTTCTGCCAAACGATGGAGCCTCGCCGATACGGATCGTCCTAGGCACCACACGATCATAGACTTGATCTGGAAAATGCTTCGTTACCTCATCCACCACCTGTTTAGAGAGATTAGTGCGGCCATCATACATTGTCATGATAATCCCACCTAGAGTCAGCCCAGGGGCGGCTCCACTTTCCTTGATCTGTGACACAATATGGATGATCTTCGCCAGCCCTTCTAGCCCAAAATACTCACACTGAAGCGGGATAAGCACCTCATCCGCGGATGCCAGAGATGAGGTCATCAGCACCCCCAGACTCGGTGGTGTGTCTAGCAGGCAGTAGTCGTAATCCTTGCTCTCACGGACTCCCGCCAGCATATCGCGCAGAAATGTGAGGTGATCATCTCTACGAGCCAACTCTATTTCCACCCCAGAGAGATCCATCCCAGACGGGACGATGTATAAATTTTCACGCTCAGCAGAGATCACCTTATCCAGTATCTCAGCCTCACCGATCAGCGGGAAATAAATACTACTATCCGCATCTATCCCCAGACCAGAAGTAGCATTTGCCTGCGGGTCTAGGTCTAACAACAACACCTTTTTCCCAAGCTTAGCCAGGCCGGCTGCCAGCGAAATAGTCGTCGTAGTCTTCCCCACTCCGCCCTTCTGATTTGCTATTGCGATTACTTTCATAGACCGATTACTTTCATGTGCAGAATACTTCTATCCAGTATTTCTGGAAAAACACGCACTAATTTTACTAAAAATCACTCTACTCATCGCTGTAGTATCATTATTTCTTCTTCGGCAACACCACGAGCATTTCCCAAGTCTTCTTAGCGTTAGGGACACCTGGTCCGTTGTAGCCTAAAATGCGGTAGTCTGCGCCTTTTATACCGCGCTTCTTAAGCTCAGTTTCGAGGGCTGCTTTGGCGGTTTTGCGGTTCTTGGTTGAGTTACTCCCCTGCCAGGTGAAGCAGAGTGTCTTGGTAGAGGGCACATCACGGACTTCTACTTTTGCACCATCCTTACCAGTCTGCCCTACTTCAGTATTCTGATACATAAATGCCATCGACTTCATTTTAAGTTTCTCGCTATTCTCCTCCATATCCATTTCTACGGGAGAAGTCATCGGGATATCTTTCCTCTGAATATGCTTAAAGAGCCTCATGAAGGCAAAGTTCTGCCATGAGCCATTAGTATAGGCAGCTCGGTAGGCGGGAAATTTCTTTTCGCTCACGAGATCGTAGGGTCCTGGCGTCGGCCAGCCTTTTGGGAGAGGAGACTCGGATTCATATTTAGGAACTATCTTCGTCATCTTTTCCTTCGGGACTTCCTGGGCTTGAGCATTCATAGCAAGGACGGGGACCAGCAACGTTGTGAGCAACATGATTCGTTTCATAGTAGATAGACTCACATTGCATTTTTATTTGTCAACTGGCTAACTGCCCCTGAGGCTAAAAACGCTATATCTCCCAGCATTTCTCATCCATCATCCAGAACGTTTTAAGCTGCTCTATCTCACTTTTTTTCAGCTGATACACAGTAGTGACACGCTTCAAGTCTGCCACACTAGGGGTGGTTTCATTATATGGCTTTGATTCAGCTATTTGCTGCTGCACAGATTTTAGATCACGCCAGTTCTTAAGCATCTGCCTTACCTCTTTTGCCATGCCCTGATTGAGGTTAGATGGCTGCGCTAAATTATTTCTTAGTCCAATTACTCCCAGATTCTGGGTAATGCGGCTAATGCCTGGTAGCGCCGGCTTACTATCACCATGCTGCTTCTGTAACTCGGCAACTAGCCGACCTGAATGCTCTAACACCCGCCAGCGTTTCCAGTCAGAAAACTCTGGATCTGTGACTTCACGGTAAAAGCTCAGCTTGCTTTTGTAACCGTTAAATTCCACATCATAGTATTCAGCATTGAAAAAATCCCTCACTTGGTCGAGCCATTGGCCTCTATCTTTCTTGAGAAGCGCTTGCGACTTGGCTAGTTCGACAACCATCGCTTTATTCGGTTTCACTGTCTCGAGCGCTGATAGCAGCGATATTAGTTTTTTCAGACTCCTTTCTGACTTCTCCAGATTTTCACTCTGACAGAAGAGCACGTGTAAGTTCACCATTTCTCTGCGCTGTGCAGCATCCGCCTGGACACTCTGCGAGACTCGCCCCCACTCAGACTGAGTGAGTGAGTGAGATATATTTTTTAGATCCGTGATGGATTCCAGCTGCATAGGTAGCGAAGCCACTGGGGACTTCATCACTTTCGCTATCTCGCCGGGATTGAGCGTAGTCTGCACGCTATTAGAGAGGCTCTTGCGAACTTCATAAGTGAGATTATTGACTAGACCTTTCTTGATACGTGACTCTTCTTTATCGATAATTGCCTGCCGGTAGTAGGGATTTCTCTTCTTCATCAGCTCAGAGGCTTCCCTCCAAGACATTTCTACTTTCTTAAATGGAGACTGAGCCGCTAGTTCAAGAGCAAATGATGCCCCCTTCATCTCCACACTCTGCTCCAGCTCCTGCTTAACCTCCTGAGTAGCACACTGAGTGAATACTAGCGCGGCCACTGCTAAAACCGCAAATCTAAGAAGAATTTCTTTCCGAAACATCATGGAATATTAATACGTGCAGACTTAGTAATTCTTTCATTAACGATAGTCATTCTACGACAAAAGGCTTTCAACTCGTCGATGACTAGGATATTTACACCCCATGCGGAAGAAAGGAAGTGAACATGAAGCCAGAGAAAATAAGCACACCCGTGGCAGGGAAATGAAGGGTGGAGGCGGACTGGCTAAAGGCGAGGAAGCGCTAGAATCCATCCTCAGCGGCAAGGAAAGCCCCTTCGTCCTCGTGTTAGACTGTGTCACAGATCCGCATAATTTAGGAGCCGTTTTGCGCACCGCAAATGGTGCAGGAGTGGATGCCGTGATCGCGCCCAAGGATAAATCCGTGGGTCTCACAGAAACCGTTCAGCGCGTAGCAGTAGGTGCCGCCGAGACCACGCCATTCGTAAGGGTGACTAATCTCTCACGCACCATGAAGAAGCTCCAGAAAGACTACGGCATCTGGCTGATAGGCACTAGCGATAAAGCCACGCAGTCATTGTACCAAGCTGACTTAAAAGGCCCTTTAGGCATAGTAATGGGAGCGGAAGGTGCCGGGATGCGCAGGCTTACGGAGGAAAACTGTGACTTCCTCATCAACCTACCCATGGCTGGCAAAGTGGACTGCCTCAATGTGAGCGTCGCCACTGGAGTCTGCCTTTACGAAGCTGTTAGACAACGAAGCTGTTAGACGATGAGCGCTAAAGATAAACTCGAAATCATCCTAGCCTCAAGCTCACCGAGACGGCAAGAGCTACTCACCACGCTGTTCGAACATTTCCAAATCATCCCATCGCCTGCTGAAGAGATCCACTGCCACGAGACCCCCCTAATTGAGCTCTGCTGCCTGAATGCGCAGTCAAAGGCCGCCGCCATCGCAGGCAGAGCTGAGCACCAAGATCACTTAGTGATAGGCGCAGACACGCTAGTCTATATCGATAACACACCGCTTGGAAAACCGCGCGATAAAGCCGAGGCCATCGCCACTCTAAAGAAACTCTCTGGCAGAACCCACCAAGTATGCACCGGGGTCTGCATCATTCACAACGGGCATATCAAAACCTTCCACGAGATCACAGAGGTAAGCTTTAAGATACTGACCGATGAACTCATCGCGAGCTATCTAGAAAAAGTAGATGTCATGGACAAGGCAGGCAGCTACGCAGTGCAAGACCACGGCGATATGATCGTGCTAGAGGTCGCTGGTAGCTATTCAAACGTGGTCGGCTTCCCACTTAAATCTGTGCGCGAAAACCTGGTAGCGCTCGGCATAGAGTGCCTACCTGAAAAACAACGAGTCTCAAAAAACCATCGCTACCCAGTTTTATTTAATCCTAACGCACGTAGCACCAGAGGAAGGCGTTCGCTGCGATTCTTGATGGCGAATGCTAGCGACTTTATGCTCTACGCCACACGCAGTATCGATGACGCACGCGAGCTAGCAGCTAAGTTTGCCGCTGATGATGAGCCAGTCGTTCTCGCCGCCGGTGGTGATGGCACGCTGAATGCCGTGATCATGGGGCTGATCGGCTCTAACACTGCTCTCGGAGTTTTGCCAACGGGGACGATGAATGTTTTCGCCAGAGAAATGGGCATCCCGGTCCCGACAGTTCAAAGATCTAATCTCAAGCACGCGCTCCAGGTCATCAAGGAAGGCCATATCACCGAGGTGGATTTATTTCATGCCAATGGTCAGCCTTTCGTGCAGATGGCAGGGATAGGATTCGATGCGCAGGTGATAGAAGACACCACCGCTGAATCCAAGAAACTGTTAGGTTCATTAGCCTATCTCATGAGCGCGGTGAAATTACTCGGCGAAGACCCTCCTAAGATGAAACTCATCTGCAGCGACGGTCGCGAGATCGAAGGCGTGGCCGTGCTGGCAGGAAATGGCGAGCTTTATGGCGGACAAGTCAGGCTCTTCCCAAAGGCAGATAATAACGACGGTCTGTTAGATATTTTAGTCTTCAAGGAAACCGGCTACAAATTTGTAGTCGATACCCTAAAAGGAATGGCAGGGGTGCTAGACTTGGTCAAATCATCTGTGGAATACGTTCAGGCCGCGGAGTTCAAAGTAGTCGCAGACCGTGACGTCCCGATCGAAGTGGATGGCGAGTATTTAGGCAGACATACAGAGGTAAATTTTTCCAGCACCGGCTCGAAACTAAAAGTCCTCGCCCCCAAGGAACCCATCGGCGGTTTCATCAAAGTTTGGAAAGACTGGGTGCAAAATATCCCCAGAAAAATCGCAGGCGAGTAATCTCAACGCTGATACTTTTGGAAGCCGTTCATTCTAAGCTAGTATTATTGCCGCGTGACTCACTGTTGCTTTGATACTCGCTATCACTGGCTTAAATGAAAAGATCTTTAATAATTTCCCTTATAATTATCAGATGCCAGAAAACGCTCTAACTTTTGCATGGTTTCTAGTTTTCGGCTATTAATCTCTATGATCGATAGTGAAGAACAGCCGCTTTCATTATAAAAATTAGCGATCGACCTACCAGAATGGCTAATAACTTCTGCATCTTGATACTCATTAGGTAGAAGAGTTATATAATCTCCGTTTTTCCCAAATCCAACCCACCCCTCTAGACTTAGATCGGTAGCATGCAGGCTATCCCATGATGATTGATTCTTGCTGCGTAGAATAACTCCTACTTCTGCATCAAGCTGCATAGATTCCATCTGGATCTCTCTTATCACACTATTAAAGATTGTCTTTCTACTCATATGAAGAGCATCGGTGTTATCAATCATATTTGATGGATGTAAATGGAGAATACTCCACTCATCAGCCTCTTCTACGAAGAGCTCTTTTAAACAGTTTTCATCGCTCTCAGAAAGAGATATTTCTCTGAAACAAAGCTTCAACAAGCCCTGTCCTAAATGATCCGCTATTTCTATGCACGGATAAAGATGTCCATACCGTTCTTCATGGTAAAACCACGCCTCGCTCCAACACTCTAGATCAGTCGAGAAACCACGGAATCCTTGTGTATAAAACGCTCGCTGAGATACTACCTTTAATGCATTACTCATCCCCTTAATACAATGTAAGCCATGCCCACATCGGTATACTGTAGCAGCAACATCAAAGAGCGGAAGACTCTTAATGATTTTCTCCCAGTCATTAGTCAGCCTGAGCACTCTCAACGCACTCTGTGGCTGGAATGGTTCTATGATTTCGTCTATGTTCATATTATCTAAAAATCATGATACTCTCCCTAAGAAAACGCGGTATTCATCCAGATCATAGATGAAGGTATTGACCACCATTCCCATATCTGACAAAAAATCATACAGCTCTACAGGATCATGATCTAATATGATCCAGCATGAACCATGCATAGGCACATCGCTTACATACTTAGAGATAGCCGAGTGAACCTCATCATCAGCGAGTGCCCTTAAATCTAAAAAATCAGTAATTACAGCCATTATCTTAATTGGTTAATTTGATTGGTTAATTTGATCCCTAAAAAGCTCCTACCATTTCCTCAGGTACTACCCATTGGTCGAATTCACCCTCTGTCAGTAACTCTAGTTTCAATGCAGCGTCCTTGAGTGATATATTGTCCTCATAAGCCTTCTTCGCGATTAGCGCGGCATTATCATAACCGATATGCCTGTTTAGAGCTGTCACCAGCATGAGAGAATTATTCAGATGCTCACTAATCCGCGAAAGATTAGGTTCAATACCAACTACACAATGATCATTACACGCCTCACAAGCATCACCCAGTAAGGTAGCAGACTGTATAAAGGCATTAATAATGACTGGTTTGTATACGTTCAACTCAAAGTGACCGTTAGATCCGCAAATAGTAATTGTTGTATCATTACCCATCACCTGCGCGCACACCATCGATAAAGCCTCTACCTGAGTGGGGTTCACCTTACCGGGCATAATCGATGAGCCAGGTTCATTCGCAGGGATGATCAACTCACCAATCCCCGAACGAGGTCCAGATGCAAGTAAGCGAATATCATTAGAAATTTTCATCAACGAAACAGCCAACTGCTTCAACGCTCCGTGTGACTCTACAATAGCATCATGCGCAGCTAGAGCCTCAAACTTATTAGGAGCCGTTACAAATGGATGGCCAGTCAGCTCTGCTATTTCTGCTGCTACCATTTCAGCATAGCCTTTAGGGGTATTTAGCCCGGTACCCACTGCCGACCCCCCAAGAGCCAAATCACCTAAATGGTCTAAGGTATGACCTAGAGCCTTTAATCCGTAATCTAGCTGCGCAACATAACCTGAAAACTCCTGTCCCAGGGTCAGAGGTGTCGCATCCATCATATGAGTTCGTCCTATTTTCACTACCTCTTTCATCTCCTCAGATTTCAAAGCAAGAGTACCCCTCAACTTTGTAATCTTCGGAACAGTCTGCTCTACAATAAGCTTATAAGCGGCTATATGCATCGCAGTAGGAAACGTATCATTAGAAGACTGAGATTTATTCACATCATCATTAGGGTGTACGAGCTGCTTACCTTCTCCTAAGAAGCGACCTCCCAGAGTATGGCAGCGATTAGCTACCACCTCATTACAGTTCATATTAGTCTGCGTCCCCGAGCCAGTCTGCCAGACCACTAAAGGAAAATGTTCATTAAGAGACCCTGAAATAATTTCATCACAAGCTTGGGCGATAAGATCTGCTTTAGCCCTATCTAGACAACCTAAGCGATAATTTATTAGAGCTGCTGCTTTTTTCAAATACCCAAATCCCTGAATTACCTCTATTGGCATCGAGCCAGCAGGTCCGATAGGAAAATGATGAATTGATCGCTGGGTCTGAGCTCCCCATAATTTATCATTGGAAACCTCAATGGTCCCCATCGTGTCTTTCTCGTTACGAAAATTCATATAGACATAGTTCACCAAAAAAATGAAATATACTAACGCTGAAATACTAACAATTAGCGCAGGGTTGTCTTATGTAGATTTAGTGATCGTAAAGCCCGCTGATCTCAAATATAAAATATTTGAAATTGAGTAAAACCAACCTAGCTTTGTGATCAGATTAGGAACCGAGCTTAAGCTAAATTTAAAAAACAATGAAAATTAAACTACTAACAATCCTAACAACACTAGTTATTACATCATGTTCTGAAAAGAGTACAAGCGAAGAAAAGACTCGTTCCTCCGTGGATAAGAAAGCCATTGTAATTCACTATTCTAAAATAGTGCATGCTACCTATCAAGACTCGCTAAAAGCAGCCCAGAACCTCCGGCAGGAAATAAAAAGCTTCGTTGAGGAACCCACCGCTGACGGTTTACAAAAGTCTAAAGAAGCCTGGCTAGCAGCGCGTAGCCCCTACGGACAAAGCGAGGGATTCCGTTTCTACTCAGGACCAATAGATGATGAGAATGGACCAGAAGGTCTCTTAAATGCTTGGCCGCTAGACGAGACTTATATTGACTCAGAAACTGCCCTCAAAGGCATCATCCAAAACACTGAAAAATTCCCCATCATCAACGCTGAGATACTCACCAAACTAAACGAAAAAGAAGGTGAAGAAAACATCAGCACAGGCTACCATGCTATAGAATTTCTACTCTGGGGCATAGACACTAGCGCCGAGACAGCTGGTAATAGAAACCTCACCGATTTCACGACCCAGAAATATGCCAACAGGAGGCTCACCTACCTCACCGTGGTAACTGATCTCCTGTGCCAGCATCTTAATGATTTAGAAGCACAGTGGAAACCTAATGAAGATAACTACAGAGCAGGCTTTGAGAAGCTCACTACCGACCAAGCATTAACCAACATCTTAAACGGTATAGGAATGCTATCAGGGTTTGAGCTCGCTAGAGAGCGAATAGACGTCCCCTATAATACTATGTCTCAAGAAGATGAGCACTCATGTTTCAGTGACAACACTCACAAAGACATCCTCTACAACGCATTGTCCGTGCAGAACGTGTTCGAAGGTCGATATAACGGAATAAATTACTCAGTAGCCGACGGCCCAAGCGTCAAAGACCTATTCGCAAACGGTCAAGGCATAGCAGACACGATTAATCAAAGCGTTAAACACGCCGAGCTTCTCAAAGCTCCATTTGATCAGCTAATCTTAGCAGAAAATACTGCAGGAAGAGAATCAATCAAAACCCTGATTGACTCCCTAGTTGATCAAGCTCAAAAATTGTCCACTGAGTCTGAAAATATCGACCTAAAGATCAACATTGAAGAATAAATACACATTACTCCGAACGCTATCATTAGCTGTCGCCATCCTCACTTTACCTAGTTGTAAAGAGGAGGCCTCTACTCAAAAAGCAACCGCTTTCGAAGACACGTCACACCTTCTTGGAGGAGATACCACGGTAAACGAAACCTCCAGAAAGGCCTTCACCCTCAGTGCTCGAAATTTAGAAGCTGAGCACAAAAGTAACTTCTTCGTAGGCAATTCATTCTTCAATAAAAACTGGGTTCAAGCTCCAGCTTCAGCTGAAGCCAGAGATGGGCTTGGCCCGCTATTCATCGCCAGATCCTGCTCCGGCTGCCACACACAAGACGGCAGAGGCAGACCTCCCTTGGAAGGGGAAAATTATAACTCGCTACTTTTCAGACTAGCAGTCAAAAAAGAGAACATCGTCATTCCACACCCCATTTATGGTGACCAGCTCCAAACAAAGTCACTGGGTAGCATAAAAGAACCTAACATGACAGTCAGATATGAAGTGGTAACTGGAACTTTCCAAGACGGCACAAAATACTCATTACAAAAACCAATCTATAAACTAAGCGGAGAGTTAGACACATTGATATCCCCGCGAGTAGCTCAAGCAGTCATCGGACTAGGTCTGCTAGAAGCCATCCCAGAAGACACACTGAGGGAGTGGGCTGATCCCGATGACGAGAACCAAGACGGTATTTCAGGCCGCATCAATCAAGTCCATAACATTAAAACAGGAAAATTAAGTATCGGAAGATTCGGATGGAAGGCAAACCAGCCAAACATAAGACAACAAGTAGCGAGTGCATTCAACGGCGACATCGGTATCACTACCTCGATGAAGCCAAATGAGAACCATACCAAAAAGCAATCTCAGGGCCTCGCGCATTTCCAATCCGGAGGCAGCCCAGAAGTAAGCGATAAAATCCTAGATGCAGTCACTCTTTACTGTCAAACCATCGCAGTCCCCGCACAAAGAGAATACAAATCAAAATCTGTTAGAAAAGGACGCGAGCTTTTCAATAGCATGAACTGCAACGCATGCCACAAACAACAAATCACTACTTCAGATCACCCTATCCGCTCACTCACTAATCAAACCATCCACCCTTACACAGATATCCTACTCCACGATATGGGAGCAGGACTCGCTGACCATAGTCCAGACCATGAAGCATCTGGCACAGAGTGGCGCACCGCTCCTCTATGGGGAATAGGCCTAGTAAAAACAGTAAACAAACACACCCGATTCCTCCATGACGGCAGAGCAAGAAACATAGAAGAAGCCATCCTCTGGCATGGTGGTGAAGCTAAAAAATCCCAACAAAAGTATCTAAATCTAACTAAGCAAGATCGCAAATCATTATTAGATTTCCTAAACAGCTTATAGAATGCCTCTTTTATTACGAAACGATCTCCGTCCCGATTCCCGACTTGGTGAAAATTTCTAGCAACAGTGAATGCGGCATTCTTCCATCGATAAAGTGAACCTTTCTGACTCCGTGCTCGAGCGCGTCTAGCGCAGAGTTCACCTTAGGCAGCATCCCGCCGGAGACGATCCCTTGCTGGATGAGATCTGCGGCTAAGCCCGGATTAATAGATGGAATAATGGTGGACTCATCGGTTGGATCCCGCATCACACCTGGGACATCTGAAAGGTAGATCAGCTTGGTGACCCTGAGTTCCTTGGCTAATGCCGCTGCTGCTAAGTCTGCGTTGACGTTGAGCTTTTTTCCAGTGCCTAACTCTGAGGCGAGTGGTGAAATGACGGGAACCATCTCCGCATCGTAGGCTTCCTTCATCTTCTCCATATTACAGCTAACAACCTGCCCTACTCTGCCGATATCAACTTCTTCGCCTTGCTCGTTCTTGGATTTAATCCGCTCGCCAGTGAAGACCTCGGTTCCGGGAAAGCCGACAGCTTTTCCTCCAAAATCTCTGATCATACTAACCAAACCTGGATTGATCGTCCCTGAAAGGGTTTTCTCTACGATGTTGATCGCCTCTGGTGAGGTGACACGGAAACCACCAACAAATTCAGCCTCCAGACCAGCCTCCTTCATCGCCGCAGAAATCGCTTTCCCACCACCGTGAACGACGATCGGGTTAATCCCAGCAACCTCAAGAAAAACCACATCTCGCATGACTTGCCTAACCAACTCTGGATTATCCATAGCGGAGCCGCCCAGCTTGATGAGAAAGGTTTTCCCTCTGAAGGACTGTAGATAGGGTAAGGCTTCCACTAGTGTGGCAGCTTTGCTGATGGTCTGGTCGAGGTTTAGTGACATATTATTTTTCGGGCGTTTGTGTTGGCTCCGGTGGGCTAGCCTTCTGCTGCTTTTTTCTGCTGCGTTCGCGGCGTCTCGGCTTGCGAAGATGTGTGCGGTCTCGGGCTGATAACTTAGAAACGGTTAGCTCTTTCTGAGCAAATTGTTCCTCCTGGTAAAGTAAGGACAGATCGCCGAGGTCATGCTGATTATCGATGAGTTCGTTAATGAAGTTCGCCCTCCTCTTAAGTAATGGGAACACGATCATGCAGACGATGAGTGCTAATAATAAGTAGATGATCGGTGAGTAAAAAATAGTGACAATACTAAGTGAAATACTGCCCATAGCCAGACAGGATAGGAGGACCAGAGCCCATAGCCAATAACTAATCACGGAGAGCCTCACAGCGAGCGTCAGCAAGAAGGCTACCACGGCAGCTAGGATCAGTTCCGCCCACCACCAGATGCGCTGGTATCGCACCGTGTTCTTAAACACAGGCGTGAGCGTGAGCTGGGTGAGCAGCTTCACGGGTGACTCTATGGCGCGGTAGCTATCCGCCCTCACCCCAGAAGCAGTTAGAACGGCATTGGCTGTGCTGACTGGTGATTCTTTGACCGATGTGATATCAGCTGAAATGAGATGCGGCTCAGCGATTTCTGGTGAATATGTGGGGCTGAAGTACCCAAATTTATCGATGGGAATCACATTGCCAGTGCCCCCCAGCGAGATGGCTTTACCAACGGTGATCTGGATGTCTGCTGGGCCTAGTTTCAAGTGATGCATCCTCTCTAACAGAAGTGAAGAAAGGATCACCCTGTCTCCCCATACTGCAAGTAGCGGTATACTGCTCGTCTCTAGCTCACTCTCCAACTGGGAAAAACCCACTTTGCAGTTGCTCGGGATCTTCAAGGTTGGAGCCAGACTGAGATTATTGACTTGAGGCAGCGTGAGCGCGCTACCATTTACCTCGGCTAATGCCACAGATGAGTCTAACAGATATTTGGGAATATCCACCGTATCCGCCGCCCTGCGCAGTGGCGTAGAGATAATGCAGGAGTCTAAGAGCTCCAGCTGAGAGTTTAGCGTATTATTCTCTACCAGTGGCAGATCTGGCCAGTGCAAATGCGTACCTAAGAAAAGGTGCTTGGTATTCAGGCGGACCAGATTGCTCACCGTGACGGCGAGGTCAGTAGGGTCATATATACCATAAGCATTGACCCCCTCAGGGTCGTCATCAATACTGCACACTAGATAGCTCGGCGGCACCGGTGCCTTGGCTCTTTTCTGGCTGAGGATTTCTCGCCCCGAGAGGAGCGTCTTCTCATTAGGGATCGCCAAGCCATCCAGATCAGCGATAGTTTTCCCCTGGATGAGCGGCATATACTGCTGCACTCGCTGCAGAGGTAAAATAAAATACCCCAGCACAGCCACAATCATGAAGATCAGGAATATGGTCTTGCTGTTCTGGCGGTCAGGATTCACAGGGAATGATTAATATTTACCAATGTTTAAAGCTGGCTATCGATGAGGTCTAGTACAGGCAGGATAGGCTCGGCGTAGTCAGTGCCAGTGACTAGTTCACGTAGTAAATTAGCCGCTACAGGGATGTGCTGGGCGAACCATTCCTCGTTCTTATTAGAGACTAAATTCCCATAAGCACCCAGTGCTTGCATCAACCTCTGGATGGCACACATGCTGAAAATATCATCGAGCGGCCTCTCCTCAGTGACATCCTCCCAGATGCCTAACAACTTCTCACGTTCTTCCGCAGAGTGATTCATGTACGGATCATAGATCAGCGATGCCAGATCATATTCCTGCCGACCTCGGCGCATACCTTGAAAGTCGATCAGGTAAGCCTTATCATCTTTCACGATGATATTCTGCGACTGAAAATCCCTATGAACTAAGTGCCGTGATGATGCTCCGAGAGCATTAGACATATGCTTCAGCGCAGGGTGATCCCTTAGCGCCTGAGTCTCGCCACTGGACATCCCTAGATAGGATTCTGCCAGGTTATCGTAGAAATACTCCTGCTCCCAGACATACATTTCTGAATCAAATGGCGGCTGGAATTCCAGATCCTTCGGCGGCCGGGTGTAGAAGAGTTTATCTAGCTGTTGAAAGGTAGAGCGGTAAATAGGCTCGCGCTTTTCCCATGGCTCATCACGCATCGAAAGCAGATCCTGGTCCCCCAGATCCTCTACCAATGCACAACATCTGCCTGTGTTGTCATAAAGCACATGAGGGACGTTAAGTTTGGCATCGGTTAGAAATTCCGCCACCGGTAAATAGTTCGCATTATCCGCCCTCTCCAGCGTGTAGTGGATACCGATGTAAGTGGGGAACCCCTCTGCCTTAAGCCGGATGATGGTGCGCCCAGATGCCCCCTTAGTGATCGGCTCTATGACAACCGAGTGGGTGGGAGCGAGCTTTAGATGAGCGCGGATGGCGGTGAGTAATGTATTTGCTGGCATAATAGAAAGTATGAAATTTGAGTTATATTAGAGATCTTTTCCGGTGTGCGTGCCACTAGCTGTGTGGCGCACGATGCAGTCGGTGAGATCTGCATTTGCCGCCACACTGGCACCTGGCCAGATGATCGTATTCTTGAGTTTAACGTCCTTGCCAATCTTTGCCTTATCGCCAATTACACAACTTTCTACACATATCTCGGCACTCGGGTCAATCATTGCTTTTTCATGGATCGGCTGACTGGACGCCCGCAGCAGTGCATGAGCATCAAAGTAGGAACTGCGCGAGCCGAGATCATGCCAAGTGGCTGACTCAGAAACAAACGCGCCAAGCTTCCCCTGGGAGATCAACTCTAGAAACGCAGGAACAATAGAAATTTTCTCGCCAGATGGGATGAGATCGAGGATTTCTGGGCTAATACAATAGATCCCCGTGAACTGGTGATTCCCGGGATGCACCCCCTGTGCATGGCGCATATCGACTATTCTGCCGTCCTCCACCGCCACATTGCAGTTCGGCCCCGTGGGGAAAAGTGCCAGTGTCGCCACGTCACCAGAGCGCATGTGAGCATCCATCAGGGCAGGTAGATCCAGATCAGTTAAAATATCACCATTATAGACCAACAACGGATCATCTCCGATAAATGACGCAATGTTCTTGATCCCACCACCAGTCTCTAAAAGCACCTCCTCATAGAAAAACTCGATCCCTGCTCCATTAAATTCTCCCTCAGGGTAATACTCGCCCCACGTCTCTGGAAGGTGATGGGTATTGATGGCGAATTGCGTAATCCCCGCAGACAGGCAGTGCCGCAGCGCGTAGTTCACTAGCGGCTCATGATAGAGCGGCACCAGCGGCTTCGGCAGGGAATCAGTCAGAGGCTTCAACCGCGTGCCTAACCCCGCGCCCAAGATAAACGCCTTATGTATTGTTTGCTTCACATCTAATCGTTTAAGGCAGATCCTACATCAGGTAAAGAGTATATCCGCTTTACCAAATCTACCATTAAAGACGCCCTCGCTGAGAACGCACGTGATCCAGTTCCCTAAGAACTCGATCCACGCGTAGGACGTTTGGTAAGTAGAGAACCTCTGAACTACCACCGCTAGTACGGATGATCAGGTCTCCAGAGCC
>JBLHQF010000045.1:0-14763 GCA_047624885.1 Cryomorphaceae bacterium
GAGCTTCGAGAAATCTGGTATTTCGTTCCATTTTCCGTGGTAGACTTCCATGATCAGATTGTTGATAGGAGGTTTTACTTTAGGTAGTGGGTAGAGTTCAAGGAGTTCTTTTGCTGTCCATTGTAGTGTTCTAGCCTCGCTAGCTATCGTTGCTTTCTTGAGGTCAGCGAGTGAAAACTTTGTCTCTTCACCGGTAAATTCTTTCTTAAGATAACGAATCACTGCCACTTTGCCTTCATCGGATAGAGATCCTTGTGCTGGCATCGCTAAATTATATGCATTGCCTTTTACAGTCACCGGACCCGTCAAACCATGAAGTAAGATCTGGGCGATTCTGTTAGGGTCACCCTGCACCCATTCACTGCCATTAAGTGGTGGGAATACTCCATTCCCTATGCCTTCACCTTGCATGCCATGACATGCGGCGCACATCTGACCATAGAGTAGCTTTCCGTCTTCCGCGGCCTTGATAAGGAGATTAGATGCAAGTAATAGCTGAATACTTAAAATGGTGCGTTTCAAATTCATAAGACACTATACTCGTGAAATGACGGCATTTATCAACTACCGAATAAATAATTTATTTACACAACCATCCTGTGTGAAGCATCTTGCCTCCGGTTGCTGTTAGATTTCCCCTTGCCTATCAGCTTATTTAGGGGCAATCTATCAATGTTCTTATCGGTAAAGGTGAGAAAGTTTCAGAAACCATGAATTTTTTTCGTAATATAGCGTCCAATGTATTGAGAGGAACATCTAGCCAGGAAGCCAGTGAGGCTGGGGGAGATGGTTCCATTGAGGCTGAGGTCGACGATACAGATCTGGTGAGACGGGCCCAAGCAGGGGACTACACCGCATTTGATGCTCTCGTCACCAAGCACAGAGGCAAGGTATATGCAATGATAATGAACATGGTCAAAAACGATGCGGATGCATGGGATCTAGCACAAGATGCCTTCATCAAGGCATGGAAAGCACTCCCTAAGTTCGAGAACAGGTCAAAGTTTTCTACCTGGTTATTTCGCATTTCTCATAATGTGGTGTATGATTGGATGAGGAAGAAAAAGATCCGATCTGAGGGAGAATTCGATGACGAACTTCTAGTTGCTAACAGAATAGATATGACTGCGGCCACTGCCCCCAAGCAAAGCCCCAGGCCAGACGAAGCTCTGGTGGGGAGTGAGTTAAAGCGCGAGATAGAAACGGCACTCAATAAACTTTCACCCGAACACAAGGAAACCATCGTGCTCCGAGAGGTGCAGGGAATGGACTACAAGGAGATAGCAGAAATCATGGGTTGCTCACTCGGAACAGTGATGAGCCGCATATTTTATGCTAGAAAGAAACTACAAACATTATTAAAACCATGAATAGACCCGATGATAAAATACTCAGTAGCTGGCTAGAAGGAGAGCTAGAAGGCGAAGAACTTCGTAAGGTAGATACTTGGGCGGAAACCCATGTAGGTGACTTAGATAAGGAATTCAAATGCGAGATCGGCTGGTGCGCGCTCAATGATGAGCTGATGGCTAGCATCTCTGATTCTCAGGAGCCTCCTTATCCAGAGTTTTTCAATAGTAAAATCCAACAAGCTATCTTTGAAGACATGCAACACCAAGCTGTGAGCGAGGTGTCATCGTCATCCTGGTTGCAAAAACTCCGGCTGATGCTCGCTCCAGCGGCTATTGCGGCGCTTGTCGCATTTTACGCAGGTACTCAGATGCAAAGTGAGCAGCCCGCAAACATTCCAGAATTAACCGCGGAGCAGAGCAGCGTCTATGTGCCGCACAATGGCATCGTCGCTGCTGTATCAGAATCTAATGATGCTACAGAGATTATCCTGAGTGGTCTTGCGCCTATCTCTGATGAACTAGACATTGCCGCAGGAGATACCTCTCCAGGGCGATCTCCGATGATGGCCAATACTCAAGAAGAGGTTAATCCATACATCTTTTTCTAAACATCACTAAACGATGAAACAAACATTTCAGATTTTACCTATCCTTTTTTTGACCGCAATAAGTAGCTTGAGCATACTTTCTGCTCAGAATAGAGCATCTAAGGATGCTGGCACGGATTCCTTAGGCGAACTCAAAGTCAGCCTTATTTTCGGGACTAATGGTGATGCCAAACAAGCAGGTGAAGATCTAAAACAACCTAGTAAAATTCAGCTAGCCGCGCTAAAGAAGCTTAAGACGATCAAGTTTACGCATTATAGGCTACTAGGTGAAGACCAACAACCGATCCTGCGGAGCTATGAAAACTGGGCAAATCCAATGAAAAACTCGAAGGAAATCCTACTCAGCTTTCAGCCCAGAGAGAAGCCTGTTGACGATCATTTGAAGATGGATTTAGAATTCTGGCAAAGTCACAAGAAAATCATGAAAAGCGGCCCCACTCTCAAGAAAGGTAAACCACTCTTTATCCAAGGTCCTGCCTGGAGAGGTGGGAAAATCATCATCGCCGTTGAACTCATGTCTCTAGTAGATGAGAACTCTGCAAAAACAGAGAAGAAGTAAGTTGCTTTACAAACTAAAATCTTCTCAGTTCTGTATCACTGGCAAATAGCTCATTCTTCTCTGGGTAATCCAATGTGTAATGAATTCCTCGTGATTCCTTTCTGCGTGTGGCACAATCGACAATCAGCATCCCAGTTGCCACGAGATTTCTGAGTTCTAAAATATCTGAGGTCACGGTGTGTCCCCAGTAAAATTCACGTACTTCTTTCCTCAGATTTCGTAGTCTTCTCGCTGCGCGCTGGAGCCTATTATCGGTTCTAACAATGGAAACATAATCCCACATCAGACGGCGAATCTCATCCCAGTTGTGCGAGATAAGAACCTGCTCATCCGGTGGAGTAGCATGGCCATACTCCCAGTCTGGGATAGTTACCGCGGTGAGGTTTTTCTTTTTGTGAGCGAGTGTCTTCACTATGTTATCTAGAGCTCTTCTTGCCATGACATTTCCCTCTAGTAGAGAGTTTGATGCAAGTCGGTTCGCTCCATGCAGGCCAGTGCAGGCCACTTCGCCGATAGCGTAGAGCCCGCGGATCGTCGTACGCCCATCCACATCAGTAGCCACACCACCACACTGATAATGCGCAGCTGGAACCACTGGTATAGGTTCCTTTTCACAGTCATGGCCAAATTTTAGTAGGGTCTCATAAATATTTGGGAAGCGCTCTTTCATGAAGCCTTTTGGCTTATGAGTGACGTCGAGATAGACACACTGCGCTCCCGTCTTTTTGATCTCATGGTCGATCGCGCGCGCCACGATGTCTCGAGGAGCCAGCGAGCCTCGTAGGTCATGTTGTTTGGTGAATTCCTCACCTTTATCGTTGATCAAGATACCTCCCTCACCACGTACCGCCTCAGAGACTAGAAATGATCTCGCTTCCGCACCCTGCGCTGAGGGATTATAAAAACACGTAGGGTGAAACTGGACGAACTCCATGTTAGAAATAGTCGCGCCAGCGCGCCATGACATCGCTAAACCGTCACCAGTTGAACTGTCGGGGTTTGTGGTGTAGAGATAGACTTTCCCACAACCTCCAGTGGCTAGTAGGATTCTATCAGAACGGAAGATTTTCACTTTTCCCGAGGCTTCATCTAACACATAAGCACCCACTATTCTGTCTTCGGTTGCTATTCCTAGTTTAGCGGTAGTAATAAGGTCTACAGCGAAGTGTTCTTCTAAAATGGTGATGTTCTCGTTCTCGCGCGCGGTATCGATGAGGGCCGTTGCTATTTCAAATCCAGTGGTGTCCTTACAGTGTAGGATCCGGCGTTGGCTGTGACCACCTTCCTGTCCCAGTGAATATGTTTCATCCTTATTTCTGTCAAACTCTACCCCAGCACCCACCAGATCATCAATGGTAGCTTTGCCTTGCTCAAGGATTGCGCGGACAGCGTTCTCTTTACAAAGCCCCGCACCTGCATCCAGCGTGTCGGCAATGTGAGATTCTATATTATCTCCCATTTCTCGCTGCGCTTCTCCCAGCACCGCGGAGATCCCGCCCTGCGCCCAAGCAGTGTTAGATTCGATGACTTTTCCCTTAGTGATGACTGTGACGCTACCGTATTTCGCAGCATGAATGGCAAAGGATAGCCCAGCGATGCCTGAGCCGATGACGAGAAAGTCTGATTGCATAAAAATGAGTTTGTTAGAAATTGAGTAAGATTTACAGCATAATATTGTCGATCAGCCTTACCTGCCCGAAGAATACCGCTGTAGCGATTACTGCTGGTTTATCCACTTCTGATAGAGCTTGCAGAGAATCCGCGCAAACGCATTCTAAGTAGTCTATTTTTGACAGTGGCGCACATTTATCCAGATGGAGTCTGAATTTCGATAGAATCCTATCAGCGGATGTTACCCCGCTAACATAGAGTTCCCTAGTCTTTTGAAGTCCTTCACGGATCGCTGAGGCTTGAGTGAGTTGAGCATCTGTCAGCCCTACATTCCTCGAAGAAATGGCCAGGCCAGAAAGCTCACGTACTGTAGGGTGGGCGATGATTTCCGTCCTGTAACTCAGGTCTCTCACCAGCCGTTTGATGATCGCAAGTTGCTGGTAATCTTTCTGTCCAAACACCGCCGCTGTGGGATTTAGGATATTAAACAGCTTAGTGATCACCGTGCAGACACCATCAAAATGTCCTGGTCGAGTGGCACCACAGAGTAGTGAGGAAAGAGCATTTTCTGAAACCTCAATCGAGCGGTTTGGGAAATAAAAGTCATCATTCTTCGGTGTGTAAACAAAGTCCACTCCGAGAGCTTCACAATGCTTCAGATCCTTCTCAATAGGTTGCGGATAGGATTCCAAGTCTTGCACCCGGTCAAACTGGATAGGATTCACAAAGATGGAGACCACCACATGGCCATGTTCTCCAGCCAGTTCCTTAGCCTTAGCGATAAGCGCGGAATGACCCTCATGCAGCGCGCCCATAGTAGGGACTAGGACCAGCGGAGCAGGGGTAGGTTGACAATGTTTTTGAATATCGGTGTCTGAATGAAGTCGTATCATAGTGCGAGTTGCTCGAAACAATAATGCCCTAGAAGTCACAATCTGCCAGAAAAAAAGGCAACCTTTTACCTTATTTTTTTCGACTTCTTTCGTTGACGTATCTTATTATCATGTCACCTTCCTCTCGGAAAGATTAACAAAAATAAACAATACTTTTATGATAAAGAAATTCCTAAAACCACTACTAGTAACGCTCAGTCTTGCAGTATTCACTTCATCCGCTCTTGCTGGACCAATTAAATCTGTAGCTACTGTCGACATGAAGAAGCTTTTTGATGAGTACCACCTTACCAAAGGAGCTCAAAGAAAAGTTAAAGAAAACCAAGCCGCTATTTCTAAGGAGAACAACGAGAAGCTTGCTGAGATCCGTAAGGTCGCTGACAAGATTGCTGAACTTAGCAAGCTGATAGACGATGGATCCGTTGCGCCTAAGCTGAAAGAGAAGCACGTCCGTGAACGCACACTTCAGGCTAACAAAGGAAACGCACTTGAAAACAACCGCCGTGAGTGGCTCGGTCGCCGCAACAAAGCAATCAACGAGAACATCGTCATTGAAATGAGAAAGATCCTAGCTCAAATCCAAGACAAAGTAGAAACCTACGCTCGTGACAACGATGTCGACATGATCTTCGATAAGTCAGCACGTGGAACCACTCAGACACATTTCCTTAGTTTCTCAAAGGATCAATTTGACATCACATCTGCTCTCCTTGAGACGCTCAACAAAGGAGCTGTTCCTGCACCAGCCCCAAAGACTCCATAGGCTAGCATTTACTTAATTATCTATTCACTAAAGGCTCTCTCAGTTCATTCTGTGGGAGCTTTTTTTGTGAGAAACGCTAGGACTAGTCATTCCACCGTTTAGGTATCTGAGGCACGTTGATTGCTTGAGTAGTCATTAGTCATTAGTCAGATTCCACGATGCTAGACGATTGAAACGCTTGGCTCCAGCAATGCTTCATGCTGCTGGACCAATGAGCCACGTAAAACAGCTTAGCTGCACGTGGTCCTATCACACGTGCGCCATAGGCGTTATAAGTGGTCCGCTCAACGGCTCGCAGAATCATCATGGTGACTTAATGACTCCTGAAATGCTACTCTACTGAAAAGAAAAAGCCTCCCCAGGATCTCTCCTGATGAGGCTTTAAATGAGTATTATATTACTTAGATCTTCTCTAGTATCGCATTAAACGTAGCTGATGGGCGCATCGCTGGTTCTGCTTTCTGGTCACATGGCTGATAGTATCCACCCATATCAACAGGTGAACCCTGAACCGCTATGAGCTCTTCCACAATTTTCGCTTCGGCTGCTTCTAGCTCAGCTGCGATCGGTGCGAACTTTTCAGCGAGTGCTGCATCATCTGACTGCGCCGCTAGGTGTTTCGCCCAATAGAGAGCAAGGTAGAAGTGAGATCCACGGTTATCAATTCCGCCGAGCTTACGTGTAGGTGATTTATCGTTGAGTAAGAAGTCGCTAGTCGCGTCATCGAGAGAGGCTCCGAGAACTTTAGCTGATGGCACATTGGCTGTTTCACCAAGGTGATCCAGAGAAACTGCTAGCGCTAGAAATTCACCGAGCGAATCCCAGCGGAGATAGTTCTCTTGCTCAAACTGCTGCACATGCTTAGGAGCAGATCCGCCAGCACCTGTCTCGAAGAGTCCGCCGCCATTCATGAGAGGAACGATGGAAAGCATCTTAGCAGATGTTCCTAGCTCTAGGATAGGGAACAGGTCTGTTAGGTAATCACGCAGAACATTTCCTGTTACAGAAATAGTGTCTTTGCCATCCCTGATGCGTGTGAGAGTATACTCAGTAGCTTCAGCTGGTGACATGATGAAGATTTCTAGCCCTTCAGTGTCGTGATCTCCTAGGTATTGACCTACTTTTTTGATGATCTCGGCATCGTGTGCACGGTTTTCATCGAGCCAGAAAACGGTAGGGACTTTCATCGCGCGGGCGCGGTTCACAGCTAGCTTCACCCAGTCTTGGATCGGAGCGTCCTTGACCTGGCATGCTCTCCAGATGTCACCTTCTTCCACAGCGTGCTCGATGAGTATCTCACCAGCAGTATTTATCACGCGAACAGTTCCGTCACAGCAGATCTGAAATGTCTTATCATGCGAGCCATATTCCTCAGCCTTCTGAGCCATGAGACCTACGTTAGGCACAGTGCCCATTGTCGTTGGATCAAATGCGCCGTTGTCTTTACAGAATTCGATCGTAGCTTGATAGATGGATGCGTATGAACTGTCTGGGATCACAGCCTTGGTGTCCTGCTGGTTACCTTCCTTATTCCACATCTGACCAGAAGTCCTGATCATTGCTGGCATTGAGGCGTCGATGATGATGTCTGATGGCACGTGAAGATTAGTGATTCCTTTGTCAGAATCCACCATGGCTAGATCTGGACCATCGAAATGAGCCTTTTCAATATCCGCCTCGATCTCTGCTTTTAGATCCGCAGGTAAGTTCTCGATTTTAGCAAGTAGATCACCAAAGCCATTATTGAAATTCACATCTAGTTTCTTAAGTGTCTCCGCATGCTTAGCGATGACGTCCTTGAAAAACACCTCCACACAGAGACCGAAGATAATAGGGTCAGAAACCTTCATCATCGTTGCTTTCATATGTAGAGAAAAGAGTAACCCTTCTGCTCTTGCTGCGACGATCTGAGTGCCGAGAAAGTCTACTAGTGCTTTTTTACTGAGCATTGTCCCATCAAGGATCTCGCCAGCCAGCAGTGGTGTGCTTTCCTTGAGGACGATGATTTTGCCCGCAGCAGAAGTAAACTCGATCTTCACATCAGTAGCAGTATCTAAAGTCACTGACTTCTCGTTTGATGCGAAATCATTCGCATCCATAGTAGCAACGTGAGATTTTGAAAAAGAAGACCAAGCACCCATGCGGTGCGGGTTTTTCTTAGCGTAGGCTTTCACCGCCTTCGGAGCGCGACGATCTGAGTTTCCTTCACGGAGCACTGGGTTCACTGCGGACCCCTTGATCTTAGAATAAGTAGGCTCTGCGTCTTCGTAGTTTGGAATGTCGTAACCGTGAGACTGAAGCTCAGTGATTGCTTCCTCCATCTGTGGCACAGAGGCTGAAATGTTAGGTAGCTTAATGATGTTAGCCTCTGGAGTCTTAGCCAGCGCGCCTAATTCAGCAAGTGCATCAGGAACTTTCTGTTCTGCCGTGAGTTTCTCAGGAAATGCAGACAGAATTCTCCCCGCAAGCGAGATGTCTCTGGTTTCAATATTGATGCCAGATGGCTTAGTAAATGCCTGAACGATAGGCAAAAACGAGTGTGTAGCGAGCGCCGGAGCCTCGTCAGTCTTGGTATAGATAATAGTTGGATTACTCATAGTAGTTCTTTCTGAAATTGATGGCGTAGCCTTAAGGCACAGCTGGATGATGGTCAAGATTATTGATTGTTTAGCCAGTCAGTAGAAATGTCATTGCCAAAAGTTGAATATGGGGTTTGGATTCGTTCATCTTATGAGTGAGAAAAAATCAAAATCACAAGTCTTCGCGGCGAGGCTGTTTAGCACCTTGCTGCTGTGGGCTGCGGTGACGGGAATGTTCCTGAGCGATTCACCCTGGGCATTTGCCGGATTCATGGTGCTACTAGGTGCCGCCGCGAGTCGGGAATACTATGCCATGGCGAAAACTGCTAATTTTCCGTGCCTCTATAAATGGGGATTCATCACCAGCGCACTGTATCTTTTAGGAGTAGGATTCATTCTAGCCAGCGAGGGCTCAGCCGCTCTGGGAAAGGTTTCAGTAATCAGTGGGGCAGCGGTCGCATTCGTGGTGATCAGCTCGTTTATCATCCAGCTAAAAGACCCCATCGTGGGCGAAAAATCACTGGTGAGCGTGGCTGCCACGACGATAGGCTTTCTCTACATTGCATTCTTATTCGGTTTCATGGCGCGGCTCTGTTTCATCGAGCCATCAATCGATGGAGGAGTCCCCGGGAAATGGCTCATCATCTGGATGGTGGCTGTGACTAAATTCACCGACATGGGAGCCTACATTACCGGCTCACTGATCGGTAAACATAAGATGATCCCGCACGTCAGCCCAGGGAAAACTTGGGAAGGATTCTTCGGAGCATTAGTCTGGGCTCAGCTCGCTGCTTGTGGATTGTATGCGTTGCTTCCAGAGGTAGCTCTCAGTATTCTGGGAGGCTGGCACCATGTGGTGATACTAGGATTTATCCTCGCGCTTCTCGCCGTGGTAGGGGACTTGGCAGAAAGCATCATCAAGCGTTGTCTCAACGCAAAGGATAGTGGCAAGACGTTACCAGGGATAGGCGGCGCACTGGATCTCATCGATAGCCTCTGCTTCACCGCTCCAGCACTCTACTTCTACATCCTCTGGGTCATTCAGTAATCATATGTCAGTCAAAAAAATAGTCTTACTCGGTTCCACTGGCTCCATCGGAACAAGCACGCTAAAAGTAGCACAGGAAATACCTGAGCGGATGGAAATAGTCGGGCTGGCAGCGGCGAATAGCGTGCATGCTCTCGCTCAACAGGTGCAGGAGACTGGCGTGAAAAACGTAGGTATTTACAACCCAGAAAAGGAAGCGGAGCTCCGTGCTCTGATCCCGTTGGATGTGAAAGTGCATGTCGGGCTGGAAGGATTGATCGAACTCGCTCAGCTAGAGGGCGCCGACATGGTGCTGGTGGCTATCGTGGGCATAGCTGGATTACACCCAGCTTTTGCAGCGATTGATGCAGGTAAGGATTTAGCAGTGGCTAGTAAGGAGATTTTAGTCATGGCAGGCGAGCTAGTGATGCGTGCTGCCAGAGAAAAGGGCGTAAAAATCTTACCTGTAGATAGTGAGCATAACGCTATTTTCCAGTGTTTAGACGGGAGACAGGGCTTGCACTCGGGCGGAGCCTCGTCCGCAGGTTATGAATCAAACCACGAGATCTCAAGACTCATCCTTACCGCTTCAGGCGGACCATTCAGAACGATGGACACCGAGCTGTTACCATCTGTCAGATTAGAACAAGCTCTCAAACATCCTACTTGGGAAATGGGACGCAAGATCACGATCGATTCCGCGACTCTGTTTAATAAAGGCTTAGAAATGATCGAGGCGCGCTGGCTATTCGATGTTGAGATGGACCGCGTGGATGTCATCGTGCATCCGCAGAGCATCGTGCATTCGATGGTTGAATTTATCGATGGCAGCATCCTGGCACAGCTCAGTACCACCGACATGTGCTTCCCTATCCAGTATGCGGTGACTTATCCAGAAAGGGTGCCGAATAAGCTCAAGCCAATCAATTTCGCCGAGCTCGGCAAACTAGAATTTGAAGCACCAAGAAGAGACGCGTTCCCAGCAATCGATCTCGCAGTCAGAGCCGGAACGAAAGGTGGAACTCTGCCAGCAGTGCTTAATGCCGCTAACGAAATCGCCGTAGATGCCTTTGTGAATGGCAAGATAGGCTTCACTGATATCTGGCGCATAGTAGAGCAGACCATGGATACCCATGTCTGGAATGCGGGTGAAACTCTAGAGTCTCTCATCGCCGCGGACGAAGATGCCCGATTGTTGGCGGCTAACTTGCAGACTCAGCCTTAATCTTCTCCAGCTCTTCCCAGCGTGCATAGCGTTTTGCGACGGTCGCTTTGGCTTTATTCAGCTGAGTTTCGTATTGCTGCCAGTCATTCGGGTGTTCGTTGTAGAAATTTGGGTGGGTGAGAATGGCTTCTTTAGCAGCCACATCTTCCTCGGCGGTTAGAATATCTGCCTCGATGGTTTCCAGCTCGCGCTCTTCTTTCCATTTGAGCTTTCTGCCAGTTTTCTTAGGCTTAGTAGATCCAGTTTTCACTGTCTTGAAGGAGGCTTCATTGAGAGCATTTTGTTTATCTCTCTCAGACTTTTTCTCTAGATAGTAATCGTATGACCCATCTTGGAAGTGCAAATCCCCATTATCCTCAAAGGCGAGGATGCCGGTGCAGACGCGGTTTAGGAAATAACGGTCGTGAGAGACTACGAGGACAGATCCAGCGAAGTTTACCAGCGCTTCTTCTAGTAGTCTGAGAGTGTTGAGGTCGAGATCGTTTGTTGGCTCATCGAGAACCAGGACGTTGCCGCCGCGTTTGAGAATCTTAGCGAGAAGAACACGTGAGCGTTCACCACCAGAGAGTAGATCTATCTTTGTGTTGATACGGTCGTCATCGAATAGGAAACGTCTCAGATAAGCGCGTAGACCGATGGTTTCGTCACCCAGCCTCACGTTCTCTGAACCTTCACCTACTTCTTCGAAAATAGACTTCTGGTCATCGAGAATGAGTCTGCCCTGATCCACGAAATTAATATCCGCCCTCGCTCCAAGCATCACCTTACCAGTGTGAGGCGTTAGCTGACCGAGGATGGTTTTAAGCAGCGTGGATTTACCCATGCCATTCTTACCAACTACTCCGATACGCTCACCACCTTCGAGCTTGAAGTCGAGGTTCTTGAATAAGGTGCGATCACCAATCGTGTAAGAAATATTCTCACACTCCACAACCCTGTTAGAGAGCTTAGGTGCCGGTGGTATGATGAGATCGATGTCTAGTTCTTCTTCCGGCGCTTCCTGATCTGCGACCTCGAAATACTTGTCCATTCTGTCACGCGACTTGGTGCGGCGTGCAGACGGTCTGCGGCGCACCCACTCGAGTTCCTTTTTCAGGAATCTCTGACGTTTGTGTTCATTCACCGCCTCAGCTTCCATCCGCTCAGCACGGGTGATCATGTATTCAGTATAGTTGCCCTCATAGGAAACACATTTTCCACCAGAGATTTCTACGATGCGGTTCGCGATGCGGTCTAGGAAATAGCGATCGTGCGTGACGAAGAGACAACAACCAGTGTAGCGCGAGAGGAACACTTCTAGCCACTCGATGGATCCAGTGTCGAGATGGTTCGTAGGCTCATCCAGGATCAGCAATTCTGGCTGACCCAGCAACGCACGGCAAAGCGCAACCCGGCGTTTCTCACCACCAGAAAGCGTGGAAATGATGCGATCCGTATCTGGTGCGTGTAAATTGGTAAGGAGTGACTGAGCACGAGATTCTAAGTTCCAGCCATCGAGATGACTGATCAGATCCATTAGCTCTGCGGCCTTGTTAGATTCAGGAGGATTGTTATCATACTCAGTGATCATATCCATCACGTCCTGTGCTCCCGTGAGAACGGAGTCTAGGACATTGGCATTCTCATCGAGTTCAAAATCCTGTGGCAGATAGCCCACACGGAGCCCACGCTTTACAGAATACTCACCAGAGTCAGGCACTTCTACCTGAGCGACGATTTTGAGAAAGGTAGATTTCCCGCAACCATTACGTCCCACCAGACCGATGCGCTCGTTCTCATGAATAGCGAGCGTGGCGCCATCGAGAACAGTCTGAGAAGAATAAGATACGCAAAGTTCGGAGGCGCTGGCGATAGATATAGACATCAATTTAAGGGGAAAGGATAGAGTAGAAAGGTTAAAGGTGTGGGGTGTCTATACCTTTTCACTAGAATTGGAAAGCCAATTAGCAAAATCAGCGTCAGTAATCTTTCATACTACGCCGAGCAAAGCGGTGTAAGCAGGTTCAATTATTTAGCGAGTTCGCTGAGTGTGTCAGGATAACGTTTAATAATACTATCCACCATCTTACTTTTTTCTGCAAAAGCAGAATTACTACAGGTAAGTTTTACAGCGTTTCCCTGATTTTCTGTGATGTATATTATTGAGCCTTCAGAAATATTAAGTTTCTGAAGGACTCCCTCGGGAAGAATGATTCCGTATGAATTTCCTATCTTCTGTATCTTAGTTTCGATAGTCATGAACAACTAATGATTTAGCATTAAACATTTGTAAAGCAGCGATTTAAGCCCAGTTTGATCTAGCTAGGGAGACTAACTTGGTTGATTGTCTGCGGCGCTCCACAGAATTTTCAGAATTCTTCAAAATTCTTCAAAATTAACCAAATTAAGGATGATGGACTCGCTATTTTTCTGAAAGAATAAAAGGTTTCAACCTTTTCTCTGCTAGCCCTTTTATGAAATTCTGTAGAATTCTGCGAAATTTTGTTAATTCTGGATGAAAAACTCCCTAACTAGAGGAACCGGATTTAAGCCGCCACAATCTCCGCAGTGCAGTTGGCTTCTATCTCTAGCGGGGAATTAGCATAGCCTAGGATCATGGTTTCCTTGAGGTAAAGATTAAGGAAATGCCAGAGTCCGCCGAGCCTTTCAAACTGGTGCGTGTGCACTAGCTCGTGGGCGATGAGCGATTTCTTATGTGCGTAGGTTTCCTTAGCATAGATACCGTAGCGCATACACATACCCGCGGCATTGCCAGCTGGATACCCTCTAAGCTGGAGGAGCTTCTCGATGAAATGTGGTACCGGCGTGGGGATTCTCGCTACATTGAGAATCCGCACCTTTTCAGGATGAGTAATGCCGATTTCCTTCGCCCAGCTCATTTCTACGTCACTGAGCTTGCGCCCCATCCGAAGCGCAATCTTTTCATTATGCCGCACCCACCACATTGCGAATGGCAACATGATGAAGACGGCTAAAGTAATGAAAAATCTTTTGATCAAACTTAGATTGTGGCTACTTTTGCTGCTGCATCTGCTCTTGTTGCTTGGCATTCGCCTTTAGACGTAGAGCATTCAGTGCGATGAAGCCAGTGGCGTCATTCTGATTGTATGCCTCTTCTTTGCCTTCGGCAGCGCCTTCCATGGAAGCCACATCTTCATCGTAGAGTGAGAATGGGGATTTACGTCCCGCTTGCATGCAGTTGCCTTTATAAAGTTTCATTCTGACTTCACCGGTCACTGTCCGTTGGGTGCTGCTGATGAGTGCCTGGAGGGCCTCTCTTTCAGGTGCAAACCAAAATCCGTTGTAGATGAGCTGAGCGTATTTCGGGATCAATGAGTCGCGGAGTGCCTGCGCCTCACGGTCGATAGTGAGTGTCTCTAAATCCTGATGCGCCGCGAGTAGAATAGTTCCACCTGGGGTCTCGTAAACTCCGCGAGACTTCATCCCCACAAAGCGATTCTCCACCAGATCCACTCTGCCGATACCGTGCTTGCCACCGAGCGCATTCAGCACCCGCATGACACCATAAGGTGTAAGTAAAGTGTAGCCATCTTTCTCACCAGTTGCTTTGAAATCACCTAGCTCGGTAATGAGTTCAGCTAAACCTTCAGTCATCAGGCCTACGACATCACCTTTCTCGAAGAGGAACTGCACATACTGAGCCGCGTCTGGTGCGTCTTCCGGTGAGACAGAAAGCATGTACATGTCCTTATCTGACTCGCCAGTGGCATCGTGCCAAGTGTCTTCCATCGCACCAGCCTCGAATGAAATATGCAGCAGGTTTCTGTCCATAGAATATGGCTTCTTCATTGATGCCTTCACTGGAATATTGTTCGCCTCAGCATACGCGATCATTTCGGCTCTGCCCGGGAACTGCTCGCGGAACTCATCATCACGCCATGGTGCGATGCACTTGATGTGCGGCGCGAGCGCAGCCACTGAAAGCTCAAATCTCACCTGATCATTGCCCTTACCAGTAGCACCATGCGCGATGGCATCTGCTCCCTCAGCAATAGCCACATCCACCATGCCCTTAGAAATACAAGGACGAGCGATAGAAGTCCCGAGAAGGTAACGCCCTTCATAGAGAGCATTGCCCTGGAACATCGGGAAGATAAAATCGCTCGCGAACTCTTCCTTGAGATC
>JBLHQF010000046.1:0-14711 GCA_047624885.1 Cryomorphaceae bacterium
GAAATCAACACCGCCGAGACCGGTATTTTCATAAACGACGGCAAGGGGAGATTCAGATTCAGCTTCAGCCCACTACCCCACCTCGCCCAGATCGCCCAGATCGCCCCCACCATGGGGATCGCCGCAACTCACCTTAATGCCAATGGTATCCCCGACCTCGTGCTCGCTCAAAATTTTTTCCAGCCCCAGCGTGAAACTGGACGCATGGATGGCAGCCTTTCCTTTGTTCTGCTAGGTAATGGTGACGCCTCCTTCCGCATCCTCGCGCCCACTGAGAGCGGCGTAGCCCTGCCGGGAGATGCTCGCTCACTCACCGTCTTCGACTACTTCGGAAGCAACCGACCCGACTTACTCATCGCCCGCAACTCAGCCACCCCACATCTCCATTTCAACAAAGCCCAAGGTCGTTTTTTGAAGATGAGGCTCGTTACAGCTCACCCTGCCAACCGCCAAGGTATCGGCTCACGTATCACCCTGCGCTACCGAGGCCAAAGCACCCAGCTCTGTGAGATCAGTGCTGGAAACGGCTACCTCTCGCAGAGCCCCAACGAAATCTTCACCAGCGAGACCAAGAACAACCCGATCGAACAGGCCACCGTCCGGTGGCCCGACGGCACCCAGTCCAGCCACGTCCCACCGCAAACCCCAGGAAGCCAACTTTGGGAACTCAGGTATGATACAGCTAAGGCCAAATAGCCAAATGCTAGGGTGAGAGTTCGATCACTTTTGATGATTAGCGTAAATTGATTTAATCCATCAAACTTTGTTGATATATTGACGTGAGGCAATAGTATACTTCTCATGAAGAAAACTATCATCACTTCGCTCATTTCGTCACTGGGTGCCCTATCTGCATTTGCGGGCTCTACGACTGTTCCAGCAGAATTAGAAACTCAGGTATTTTCAGACACCGAGATGACTCCGTGCCCGGCAGTGATTGCCGCATCACCTTACGGGGAGGTCTATGTGGGAGTGGATATGCAGGGATCAGTAGGCAAGAAGCCTAACCTTGGTTACATCGCTAAATTAATGGATACGGACCTAGATGGTAAGGCTGATAAGAAGACCGTTTTCGCTAAAATGGACAACCCGCGCGGGATTATCTCTATCGGTGATCGGCTTATTGTCCTCCATTCTATTCAAAAAAATGGCAAGATCTACACTCAACAACTCTCAGTTTACGTAGATGCGGATCGAGATGGAGTAGCTGATGGTCCAGCTAAGCCACTGGTGACGGATATTGGCAACCCAAAATACATCCAGAATAGAGGCGCTGATCATTCTACGAATAACATCCGACTCGGTATCGACGGCTGGATTTATATCTCCATAGGAGACTTCGGATTCATAGGAGCTGAAGGCTCCGATGGAGCTAAACTGAGCATGCACGGTGGTGGCGTCGTCCGCGTCCGTCCAGATGGTTCAGAGCTAGAAACTTTCATCCACGGAACGCGGAATGTTTATGACGTATCGATCGATCCATTCATGAATGTGGTCACCCGAGAGAATAATAATGATGGTGTCGGCTGGTGGGTGCGTTTTAGCCACTATATCCAGAATGGTGAATACGGCTACCCGTGTCTCTACAAGAATTTCCCAGAGGACATGCTCCCAGCTATTGGTGATTATGGTGGTGGCTCGGGAACAGGAAATCTTTATTTCGAGGAGCCCGGCTGGCCAGAGAAATACAATAAAACGTTCATGATGGCAGACTGGGGACTTTCTCAGATCTACATCCACAGAGTGACAAAAGACGGCGCTTCATTCACCGATAAACCAGAAAAATTCATCAGCTCATCACAGGTCTCTGATCTTGATGTTGATGGCTCAGGCAGGATGTACATCGCAGCATGGGATGGAGCAGGCTTCACTGGAAATCCTGATAAGGGCTTCGTTTCCATCGTGACTCCTAAAGGCTGGACGTATAAAAAATTTCCAGAACTAACTAAGCTTAGCACCAAAGATCTAATCGCAATGCTAAAGACCCCAAGCTCAACCGCGAGAGTCTATGCTCAGCAAGAAATCCTGCGCAGAAATAACCAAATGCATCTTGCCAACCTTGAAGTGATTGCCACTGACGCAAGTGTCTCTGCTGAAGGTCGAGTGGCAGCAGTTTACACACTCGCTCAGCTAGCTCATCAGTTAGAGGATGATGCACAGCAGTCACTGACTAAACTTTCAGAACATCCTATTCTAAAGGAACACTGTATTCGACTAATAGCCGACCGTATAAAGTCCGCTAAAAAAGCCGATGTCAACTTCCTTAAAGCGGCTCTCGATGACGACGAACCGAGAGTGCAGGTAGCCGCAGTCATCGCCCTCGCAAGAGTAGGTGATCTATCAATCGCGAACGCATTGATCGCCAGAGCTGCACCACCGGCAAAGAAGGCAGTCGCCACTCTTAGCACCGTAGAGACCACACCAGAGGTCACAGGAAATACAAAATTTAAGATCGATGTTGATACCAGCACTTTTAAAGAACTCTATCTCATCGTTCTCAGTGGCGACGACAACACAAACGACAGCGTAGCGTGGATTGATCCAACCATTCACCGCAGATTTGATACAACCGACCTCACTGAATACAAATGGGCATCCGCAACCCAGGAAAAGGGCAAAACTCTGGTAAACAAGACCAGTGAAGGAAACCCACTCCCAGATGGAGCTAAAGGGATAGGAACCCACGCGAATAGTGTGATCAAATTTAAACTACCGCGCTGGTCTAACTCTTTTACTGCTAGCGGCATTTTAACCAACCCAAACAAGGCTAAAGGATCGGTTAAGTTCATCGTATCGAGATCGCCAGACCCAAATGGTGCTGACAAAATAGTGACCCTTCACTCAACTCCTAATCCATCGATCATCCTTCCCCACATCGCGATGCAATCTCTCCTCATACTCAATGCCGAGGAAGCTTGCATAGAAGCTCTGAAGTCATCTGGTGAGAACATGCAACGCGGCGCATTGGCTGTGATGAAATTTATGCATAGCGAGAACGTGGTGGACGCTCTCATCTTAGCGGCGAAAAATGACTCTAAGCTAAAACCATTGATCGTGGAAACGCTCATCAGACTCCACCAAAAAGAAGTCGAATATGATGGCTCCACCTGGTGGTCCACTCAACCCAACCCTCACGGACCCTACTACTATCCTGTTGATTGGGAAAGCACTGCAAAAATCTCCTCCTTCTTAAACATTACCCACGGTCAACTGGACACAGATGCTAAAACTCAATTCATCGCTAAGCTGAAGAAAAATAGAGCCTACATGCCTGAGCTCAATCCTCGTCCCATCAAAAAGAAGAACGTGGTGAAGACGATCGGCCAGATATCGATCGAAGACATCGTCCTCCACGTTACTGCCAATAATGGCAATCCAAAGAGAGGAGCTAAAGTAATCGATAAAGTAGGCTGCATGGCATGCCACAACACCAAGCCAGGTCAACCGATCAAAGGTCCGGACCTCACCAAGCTCGGTCACCTTAAGAATGGAGATATCGCCGCGTCCATCATTAAGCCAGGAGCAGTCATTTCCAAAAGCTGGGTATCCATCACCATGAAAGATGGAGCTAATCACGTAGGTACTCTAGTAAAGGAAGATGCTAAAGAAATCACCCTACACAACATCGCGGGTATGCCCACCAAGCTCGACACCGCAAAAGTAAAGAAAACCGAGCCAGGCCTAAACATGATGCTGCCCAACCTCTGTAATCAACTCACGCTCAGAGAATTTGCTGACCTCATCGGCTATATTAAGTCAATGGACAAGAGCACTAAAGAAATGTAGATCCTCATACTAGGGACCAAACGCTAAGGACACTTACCAGTTTGATCACTACTTTCTCTGACAGAATTAACAAAATGTAACAGAATTTCACCTTGCTGATGAAGCTACTTGATAAAAAGTAGCGCAATTTACCTTATCTAAATAAAAAATTCTCAATTACCCAAGCCTAGTAATTTGGCTCTCCGTCAGATGTGCATGACGATAAATTAACGATCCAGAATACCTATGGGAGTGAAACCTATATTCCATAAGCCACAGCGATCTATTAGCTATCAAAGTTTATTAGGCCCAAATTTCTTTAAAATCGAACCGCATCGCGGGAGACATAACTGACTTAATTACAACAAAAAGTCGGCTTAGCAATCTAATAAATATCATGCGTATCTGACGGAGAGTCAGTAATTTTGTGAATCTTGTTAATTCTGTCTACCCCCACCATAGTTTAGGAGCCCTGCCCCTCATACCAGAATACTGGCGAATTCATCAAATTCATCAAATTCATCAAACTAACTTGATAGATTCGATTTGAACGTTAGTATTTATTTCATGAAGAACTTTTTCACCACTTCGCTCATTTCGTCATTCAGTGCCCTATCTGTCTTTGCAGGCACCACGACTGTTCCATCAGAATTAGAAACTCAGGTGTTTGCAGACTCTAAGATGACTCCATCTCCAGCAGTCATTGCCGCATCACCATACGGTGAAGTTTATGTAGGAGTAGACCTGCAGGGTTCACTTGGTAAGAAAGTTGACCTTGGCTACATCGCGAAACTAATAGATACAAATCAAGATGGTAAGGCAGATAAACGAACCGTTTTCGCTAAAATAGACAACCCACGTGGGATTATCTCTATCGGTGATCGGCTGATTGTCCTCCACTGTACTAAAGAAGGCGACAAGATAGGCACTCAACAACTCTCAGTCTACGTCGATGCAGATCGTGACGGGGTGGCTGATGGTCCAGCTAAAGCATTGGTGACCAATATCGGCAACCCTAAATTTCTCAAAAGTAGAGGAACAGATCACTCTACCAATAACATCCGACTCGGTATCGATGGCTGGATTTACATCTCTATAGGAGACTTCGGATTTGTAGGCGCGGAAGGCACAGATGGCAAGAAACTCAGCATGCTCGGTGGTGGGGTCGTCCGCGTCCGTCCAGATGGTTCAGAGATGGAAACTTTCATCCACGGAACACGTAACGTTTATGATGTATCGATCGATCCATTTATGAATGTGGTCACCAGAGAAAACACCAATGACGGGGTGGGCTGGTGGATCCGTTTCAGCCACTACATCCAGACCGGCCAATACGGCTATCCTAGTCTCTACACAAATTTTCCAGAAGACATGCTTCCAGCTCTTGGTGAATACGGCGGTGGATCTGGAACTGGTAATCTCTATTTCGAAGAGCCGGGCTGGCCAGAGAAATACAATAAAACGTTCATGATGGCAGACTGGGGACGCTCCGAAATAATCATCCACAGAGTGGCAAAAAATGGTGCTTCTTTTACCAATAAACCAGAGAGCTTTATACGCTCCTCACAGGTAAGCGATCTAGATGTCGATGGCTCAGGCAGGATGTACATCGCAGCATGGGACGGAGCTGGATACAAAGGTAACCCTAACAAGGGATTCGTATCCATCGTCACCCCTAAAGGCTGGAAATATAAGGAGTTCCCACAACTAACAAAGCTCAGCGCTAAAGCGCTGGTGGCTTTACTAAAAACCCCAAGTTCCACTGCTAGAGTCTATGCTCAGCAAGAGATCCTCCGTAGAAATGACCAAGCATTTCTACCGCATCTTGAAGCGATTGCTAAAGACTCAGCTGTTTCTGCTGAAGGCCGGGTGGCCGCAGTTTACACACTCGCTCAGCTAGCGGGCCCTGATGCCCAGAAGTCACTGAGCAAGCTCTCTGCTGATGTTGTTCTCAAGGAGCACTGTATCCGTGCCATGGCTGACCGATTAAAGTTAGCTAAAAGTGCCGATCTGAATTTACTCAAAGCTGCCCTCAATGACCCTGACCCTAGGGTTCAAGTAGCTGCAGCTGTCGCCCTCGCAAGAGTAGGTGATCTCTCAGTAGCTTCAGCATTGATTGCCAAAGCAGCACCGCCCGCTGAAAAAGTAAACCCAGCACCTGAAGAGAATAAATCGAAGACCATTGAAATAACCGGTAATAAAACGGTGAAGATCGAGGTCGACATCAGCACGTATCATAAACATCTTTTTCTCTTAGTCGATGGCGGTTCTGACAATGCAAATGACCAGGTCGCTTGGATCAATCCTGTAGTTCATCAGAAATTTGGTAAAAAAACCGACATGACCCAGCAAAAGTGGAAAAAATCTACGCAGGGGGCTGGTAAGACACTCGTTAACCAAACTAGTGACGGCAAACCTCTTCCTAATGGGGCTAAAGGCATTGGCACCCATGCAAATAGTGTGATCATCTTTAATTTGCCCCCTAAATCAGTGACCTTTACCGCTACATGCATTTTAACGAACCCTAAAGGATCAGCTAGATTTATCGTTTCACGATCACCAGACCCATCCAAAGGAGGCAAAATAACCAATCTTCACTCGACTCCTAATTCGGCAGTCATTCTACCGCACATTGCGATGCAATCGCTCGTGACTCTCAATGCTGAGGACGCGTGCATAGAGGCACTTAAATCATCCGACGAGAATATGCAACGCGGCGCATTGGCTGTAATGAAATACATGCATACCCAGAAAGTAGTGGATGCTCTAATCTCAGCAGCGAAAGATAACTCTAAGCTCAAAACATTGATCGTAGACACCTTAATCAGACTCCACCAAAAAGAAGTAGAATACGACGGCTCCACTTGGTGGTCCACTCGTCCTAATCCAGACGGCCCCTATTACTACCCTGTCGACTGGGATGGCACTGAGACAATCTCAGCCTACCTAAATAGCACTCACGGCCAATTGGCAGCAGATGCTAAGACTGGGTTTATCGCTAAGCTAAAGAAGAATAAAGCTTACGTTCCAGGACTCAACACCCGTAGAGTTAAGCGAGGTAAAGTGGTGAAGAAGATTGGTAAAACATCGATCGAGGACATCGTCCTCTACGTTTCCAAACATAAAGGTAATCCTAAGAACGGCGCTAAGGTCATCAGTAAGCTAGCCTGCGTAGCATGCCATAACATTAAACCAGGTGAGGTCATAAAAGGTCCTGACCTTACTAAGCTGGGTCATCTGAAGAATGCGGATATCGCTGAGTCCCTCATTAAGCCGGCTGCTGTCATTTCCAAAAACTGGGTGACCATCACCATGAAAAATGGCGCGAGCCACATGGGAACTCTCTTAGAGAAAGGGCCAAAAGCAATCACCCTCCACAACATTGCAGGCATCCCCACTAAGCTTGATGCCGCACAGGCAACTAAAATTGAGCCGGGGCTCAGCATGATGCAGGAAAAACTGTGCGATAACCTCACTCTGCCAGAATTCGCAGATCTCATCGGCTATATCAAATCCATGGATAAGTCAGTTAAGAAATAGAATTGCCAGCTAGATGCTCGCACGGTTCCGGGATGATGGTGCTGTTTCGTATGGTTTGTCCCTCCCAGTCTGGTCCTTCTGCTTTATCATACTGGAACTAGTGACAAATCAACCAATGACGTGCCACAGGCACCAAAACCGTTGAGCAGGCCAATCTGGTAATTTACACCAAATTAACTTTGAGTTTGCCATCGCCGAGCAAAATCTCTAGTGTGCATATCTTACACACCACTTTCTTAAACTATCATGTATCATAGGTTTCACACCCGCACTCACACACTGCTCATTCTCATTACTGCCTTCATATGCTCTATGACAGCGGCTAATGCAGCTCTTGAGTCCATGAGATACAAGGGTAAAGAATACATCACCTTGAGGAGCATCAAGTCACAGTATGGATTTGCTCAGATGACACTCTCAGGGTCTAAGATAGAACTTAGAAAGGCTAAGATTAAGATGGAATTTACCAGAGGTAGTTCTATTTGCTACATGAATGGTCTCAAATTCGGGCTGTCCTCATCTGTTGTATCCTCAGGAAGCAGACTGCTGGTATCCCAGACAGATGTGGATAAAATGATAGATCCTATCTTGAAACCTAGTTTCATCCCGAACGCTAAGTCATTTAAAACCATCATCATCGATCCGGGACACGGAGGTAAAGATGCAGGTGCCGTGAATAAATACGGCACAGAAGCGGGATACAACCTCAAGGTAGGACGCACACTTCAGGCTTGGCTTATGGCTAAGGGATTCAATGTCGTAATGACGAGAGAGTCTGACGTTTACCTCACTCTGAAACAGCGTGTGGCAGTAGCGAACCGCTACCCAAATGCTATCTTCATGTCGATCCACTTTAATTCCAGTAGCCGTTCCGCAGCGAGAGGCATAGAGACATTCACGCTCTCACCAGTAGGTGTGGCACACTATGGTAGAGGGCTGAAAAGCTCAGACTACAAGACGCGAAGTGGTAACCACCAAGATTCAGCAAACATCGCTCTAGCCACTGCTATCCATGGCCGCATCAAAGAGAGAATAGCTAAATATAAAGTGCCTGATCGTGGTGTTAAGCGCGCAAGGTTCAGTGTCCTTACCAGCATTAAACACCCCGCAATATTGATCGAAGGCGGCTTTATGAGTAACCCCACTGAAGCACGTCTGCTAGAGAATAATCAATACCTAAGCACCGTCACCACAGGTATTCTGGAGGGCGTAATGCGCTATCGTACCGCACTTAACTCGCGCGGCAGATAGATTTTATAGACTAACAAATTCCGCAAAAAAAACGCCGCTACTCTCTCTAGAATAGCGGCGTTGTTTTTTACTTATTAGAAATTATCCGGTGACTCGCATTGGCATGATCACGTAGAGGAATGATCCATCGATGCGCACCACTCCTGGGCTCATTTCGTCGATCATATCGATGTATACATTCTCAGTGCTTAGGTTCTTGAGTGGCGCCATGAGAAACTCAGGATTAAATGCGATGGCGAATTCCTTGCCCGCGTATTTAACATCGATCTGCTCAGTAGCCTCACCCACATCTTGGGTGTTAGCCATCACGTCAACGGTATTGGCTCCGAAGGCTAGCTTGACTGAATTTGACTTATCGGTAGCGAGAATAGAAACACGGCGGACGGTCTCGAGGAATGCCTCGCGACCCACCTCTACACGCTCAGTGGTGTTACTAGGTATCACCTGACGGTAGTTCGGGTAGTTACCTTCAATGAGCTTAGAAACGAGCAAGCTACCATTGATCTCGAAAGAAACCTGGCTGTCGTTAAGGCGCATTAGGACATCGCCCTCAGGCTTTAGCAAGCGCTGTAGTTCGTTCACTGCTTTAGCTGGAATGATGACATCACATTCATTACTCGCTGGAAATTCTAAATCATTCTCAACCATCGCAAGACGGCGACCATCAGTAGCGACAAGGCTCATTTTGCCTTCTTTAAAGGAAGCATAAATACCATTGAGCACGTAACGAGTCTCATCAGTAGAGATAGCGTAGGATGTCTTCTTGAGAGCATCTAATAACACTTCCTGGCTGATCTTAAATTCCTTCGCATCATCAAATGTAGGTAATGGAGGAAACTCATCTTCACCGAGTCCTATGATCTTGAAAAATGACGGTCCGCACTTGATCGATGCGTGGTTTTTGTTGTCCACAGATACTTCTACTAGCTCAGCTGGAAGCTCTCTAATGATACTTGCAAGTCTCTTCACCGGTAGCGTGGTGGAGCCTTCTTTAGATATTTCAGCTTCCACTGTGCCGACTACTCCCACATCGAGATCAGTGGTTGTGAGCTTGAGCTGTGCCCCACTTGCCTCTATCAGAACATTTGATAAAATAGGTAGAGTCGTGCGGTTAGTTACCACATGTTGCACCTGTGAAAGTGCATCCATGAATGCTTGCTTTGAGATAGTAAATTTCATTTCAGTCTAGAATTCTTAAGTTGTGCATTCTACGTTCTCGTAAAATACTGTTTGTATTACAAACAAACTGAACTTTCCCCGCACTATATCAAGCATTCTTTAGCAAAATATCGTCAAATTACAATATATCGCGCAACTCAGAACAATAAGCACAATATGTGGAGGGGTGAGAGCTTTGAAATCTCAAGCTGTTATCCAACTATTTTATTAAGCTCTCTGAAGCATCGCACCCAGAAGATCCACCGTATCTCTGATCGATGTTTCTTTCGTAATGCGCTGCTCCACTTTCTTCACAGCATGAATCACAGTGCCGTGATCTCTTCCGCCAAAGGCATCGCCAATTTCCATCAACGAGGACTGAGTGAGCTTACGACTGAGGAACATCGCCACCTGCCTAGCAAAGGCAATATTGGCTGGTCTTCTTCGGCTCGTCATGTCTGAAATATTAATATCAAAATGCTCAGACACCAGTTTCTGAATGCTATCTATAGTGACTTTTCTAGAGCCTTCTTCACGGAGAATATCTTTTAGTAAATGCTCCACTCTCTCGATGGTAATGTCTTTCCCGCCAAGTGATGCAAATGTAGCCACTCGAACCAGCGCACCTTCCAGCCTTCTGATGTTGGATTTAATTTTGTCTGCAAGAAACCTAACCAGGTCATCAGGCAACTTAGTCTGCCAGTCATCCATCTTTCGCTTGAGAATAGCGAGGCGTGTCTCCATCATCGGCACCTGCAGTTCAACAGTGAGCCCACTCTCGAAACGTGAAACCATACGAGGTTCAAACTTCTTCACCTCACATGCAGGCCGGTCACAGGTCAAAATAATCTGACTCTGAAGGTCTAACAATGTGTTAAAGGTGTGGAAGAATTCTTCCTGAGATCTTTCCTTGCCCGCCAGAAACTGGATGTCGTCGATGAGTAAAACATCTGCTCGGCGATACTTCTTGCGGAACTTATCCAGGTTTCCCTTCTTTACCGCATCGATAAACTCGTTGGTAAATTTCTCAGACGTCAGATAAGTGACCTTAGCATCCGGATTCTTTCTCAAGATCTCATTCCCGATCGACTGCATCAGATGAGTTTTCCCCAGTCCAGATGCCCCATGAATAAACAGTGGGTTGTATGAAAAACCAGAACCATTCGCCACGGCCTGACAGGCGGCATGAGCAAACTCACTGTTATGACCTACCACAAATTTATCAAAACTATACTGAGGGTTAAGCCCTACATTCTTGATGCGCTGCTCAGATTTTTTGCTTACCTGCGGAGAAGATCCACCAGCTTCGTCTTCATCACTGTCGCGGTAGTTATCTTCCTCACCGTGCACCACGACGATCGCCTTCACCATTGGATCCAATATTTCTGAAACTGCATTCTGCAGCTCAGGCATAAAGTTAGTTTCTATCCATACTTGATGGATATCATTAGGCACAGAAATCTTAAATTCTGAATCAGTAAGGGACACCCTAGAAACTCCAGAAAACCATCGATCAAATGCATCACTACTCACCATTCCAGAAAGCTTCTCAGAAACAGCTGACCATACAACTTCACCCCCCTTAGCTTTATTTGATCGTTGTGCAGTTTCTTGTATCGTTGCTGTCTGGATTGCTTCCATTATAGTAATAAAGTTGTGGGTTTGAGATGTTTAAGTTGTGAAATTTTCACTCATCAAAACCATCCGTAAGGAAGCTTTTCTGAGCGGCTGAAAGTAATACACTGAAGCGTAAAATTTAGACAAATCATTTTGTTTGAGAAATAAATTAGAGTCTGGAATCTCCCTTTCCACAAGCTGTTCCACAGAACAAAAAATTTAATACTTGACCACACATTTGGTTAACTCTGCTGAAGGATTATTTACCCCACCACACCTAAACCACTCGTAGTAAATAGATCCACGACTCTCATTATAATCTAACAGTCAATTCACCTGAACCATAGTTTTTAAAAAAATCACTTAACCCTCTTAAAAACAAGAGCTACTATTATTCAGAGTTCTACAAAATCAAGCGAGATATCCAGTGCCACCGCACTGTGCGTGAGCGCTCCCACTGAGATGAAGTCCACCCCAGTCCGAGCGATCTCATAAATGGTCGCCTCATTCACACCACCACTCGCTTCCAGCTTGGGAAACTTCTCATCACCACGCATCGCCACAGCCTCGCGCATCTGCTCATTAGTCATGTTATCCAGTAAGATGTGATCCACCCCATCGAGCTTCAAGAAGCTCTCTACCTGATCGAGACTATCCGCCTCTAACTCCACTTCTACATGTGGTTTATCTCTCTTCAGCTTAGCTATAGCCGCCTGGATATCATCGATATCACGCTCAGCCACTAAATGATTATCCTTCACCATGGCGCGATCATAGAGCCCCATTCTATGGTTCATCCCTCCGCCCTGAGTCACCGCGTATTTCTCCAGCTCACGCCAGCCAGGAGTCGTCTTCCTAGTATCCAGGACATTAGCGATCGTCCCTTCTGTTAGACCGACAAACATCGCTGTCTTAGTAGCTACCCCTGAGAGCCTCTGCATGAAATTTAGCGCCACCCGTTCCCCAGTCAAAACTGATCTAGCAGGTCCCTTTATTTCCATCACGTAGGCACCTTTCACCACCCGGCTACCGTCTGCAATCAGGATACTTGTCTCTATAGATTCATCCACTTTCTGGAAGACACGTTGCGCTATTTCCAGACCAACCACCACGCCGTCTGCCTTCACCAACATCAGCGCCCTAGCCTGCACGCCTTGTGGGACGAAGTATTCTGAGGTCACATCCCCCGCCCCAATATCCTCAGTGAGCGCTAGGTCTATTAATTTTTCTACATGATCAGTCATGCGATAAACATGCCCCATCAGCGCCCAAGAATAAACCCTAAATTAGCCTCGCCACGAACTTCTTTATAAACTTGCAAATTCACCAATTTCACATTTCACTCATCCTTATGCCAACTGAAATGCAACACACCATCGCGGCTCCCGCTTCACTAGAAGGAACATCGCTACACACCGGACAGAAAGTCACGCTCAGCATCAAGCCAGCCCCGGCTGATCATGGATTTAAATTCCGCCGAGTCGACCTCCCTGACCAGCCATTCATCGATGCTGACGTCAGTAAGGTCCAGACCGTAGAGCGCGCCACTACTCTCGCTGAAGGTTCCGTGAAAGTACATACCGTTGAGCATATTCTATCCGCCCTCACAGGCTTGGGAATCGATAATGCATTGATCGAAATGGACGCCAATGAACCCCCCATCGGTGATGGATCATCCGCACCCTACGTAGCACTCATCAAGAGCGTGGGCCGCACCGAGCAAGACCAGCCAGCCAAGGTCTGGGAAATCCGTGAGCCTATCCATTTTGACAATAAAAAGGGATCCACCATCACCATCGTCCCAGACAAGGACTTCCGCGTCTCCGTTACTAACGTAGGCCCCGATGGTAGATTCACCCAGTTTTTCTCCACAGTCGTCACTCCTGAAATTTACGAGAAGGAAATCGCACCAGCAAGAACCTTCGTATACTATGAGGACGTGAAGCCACTGCTCGACAAAGGACTCATCAAAGGCGGCTCCATCGAGAATGCAGTCGTCGTCCGAGGCGAGGAAATCATGAGCAAGGAGCCTATGAGATTCACTAATGAGTTTGCACGCCACAAGGCACTCGATCTCATCGGCGACCTTATGCTCAGCGGCAAACGTATCACTGGCCACGTCATCTGCGTCCGCCCCGGACACGGACCAAACACCGAAATGGCAAAAATCCTCAAGAAAGAATACACCCGCATGCGCTCAATGGTGCCACCACTCAAGATTCCCGAAGGTGAAGCAGTCTTAGACATCAATGACATCTCTAAAATCCTCCCTCATCGTTACCCATTCCTCATGGTAGATCGTGTGATTGATTTCGAAGGAGACAGCAAATGCACCGGCATCAAAAACGTCACCATGAACGAGCCGTATTTCCCGGGACACTTCCCAGATCACCCCATTATGCCAGGCGTGCTCCAAGTAGAAGCCATGGCTCAAGTAGCCTCCATCCTCATGCTGCGCAAGCCAGAGAACCAAGGCAAGATCGGCTACTTCATGAGCGCGGATAACGTCAAATGGAGACGCCCAGTTTTACCTGGCGACACCCTATTCATCGAAGCAGAGATCCTCAAGATCCGCCGCAACATCGGCTTCGCCACTTGCCGTTGTCTGGTTAATGGAGACGTCGTCTCATCTGGCGATCTAAAATTTGCGCTACTGGATAACTAATCACCAAAACACAAATAGCAACCTAGTCTTTGCTGTAAGGCCTGATTGAGGCTAGTAAGACTGTTAACCTCTTATCTGACCGGCGATGAAGCTCACCAGGGTCATAACATTGGCCCAATGGTGCCATCATCAACGAGCTTGGCGCTCGTCAGGGTGTGTTTGAAATCTTCTTTGCCAAGGGTGACGTTATTAATCCACTGTAGAACCCGGCGTAAAATGGGTCGATGATCCCAACGGATGTGAGCAATGCTTGGCAAGACCCACTCAAAGCTTTCCGCGTAGTCGTCGCAGAACAGCGAGATGTGCTCGGGTGATTTAAGTCCGCGATTTGCCAGATGGATATGTATCGCATGGAATAACGCTGGGTCGCCGACAATCATTGCGGTGGGAGGAGTGTGGAGCAGAAGGTTATCGAGACATTCCTGCAGTCCCCCGGAGCTCTCCTTCCAGTCTGGAATGTTGTAGGAACTCGTCTTGATGCCGTGGGATTCGAGTAATTTGAGAACTTTTAATTCGGCGCTACCTAAATGTGGCTTGCGTCGTTCTCCCCGAACCATCAATACAATGCGGCGATGCCCCAACTCGACCAACCGGTTGATCACTTTTTCGGTGGTGTGCTCCTTGCTGATCCCAATGCCAGGCATATTTAGGCGCTGAAATCGTCCGTAGATAGCAAGCGCGGGTAGTCTGAAATTGGCAAACCATTCCAACGTTT
>JBLHQF010000047.1:0-14705 GCA_047624885.1 Cryomorphaceae bacterium
GGCGGGGAAGCGCTGGGAGTGGTTTTGGTTATTTCCTGCTAAAGAGAATAAGGGTCAGACCTTTAGAAGAGTAAGATTGTTGGGTTATTGTTCTTCATTTTATACCAATGATTTATGTGAAATAATAGAGCGTTATTTTTGTCGGTATTCAGTGATGAGGTGCCTGTTTGTATGTACGTTGTTTCGGCTCTCCGTCAGGTACGCATGATATTTATTAGACTTCTAAGTCAACTTTTTGTTGTAATTAAGTCAGTTATGTCTCCCACGATACAATTCGATTTTAAAGAAATTTGAGCCTAATAAACTTTAATAGCTAATAGATCGCTGTGGCTTATGGAATATAGGTTTCACTCTCATGGGTATTCTGGATCGTTAATTTATCGTCATGCACATCTGACGGAGAGCCGTTGTTTCACGTATTGTGGATCTTCAGTTTCTGTTGAAGGATAAAGAGCGCGAGGTGTTTGTGGGGATGTATGAAGAATTTTGTGGGGTGCGGGTGTTGTCGTATTGTGTGATGTCGAATCACTTTCATATTCTCTTAGAAATCCCACCTAGGATGGATGTGGTGGATCTGAGTGATGAGGAATTTTTGGCGAAGCTTGGCCTCGATCTACTCCGATGTGTATGTGAAAGAGGTCAAGTCGCTGATGTAGAAAATCAATAGGAACCAAGCGCCTAAAGCGATGCGGGAATTGAAGGCTAAATACACGTATCGGATGGGTGATATGTCGGAGTTTATGAAATCGCTCAAGCAGCGATTCACTCAGTGGTATAATAAGAAGCATGGTCGCCGTGGGACGCTGTGGGAGGAACGCTATAGCGCGACTGCCGTGAGTGCCGTGAGTGCCGTGAGTGCCGTGAGTGCCGTGAGTGCCGTGAGTGCCGTGAGTGCCGGCAGTGCCGGCAGTGCCGGCAGTGCCGTGAGTGCCGGCAGTGCCGCTAGGATGGTGGCTGCCTATATCGATCTGAATCAAATGCGTGTAGGAATGGTCCAGGACCCGGTGGATTATCGCTGGTGTAGCTATGGAGAGGCGGTGGCTAGGAATAAGGAAGAGAGCCAAAAGGCAAGATCCGCGTATGCCTATCTCTATCAGATGGTGGATATACCTGGTGCGCGTGTTGCTGAACTTACGGAGGGTGAAGCTATGTTAGAATACCGGATGCTGACGGCTGAGGAGGGAGAAGAGGCAGATACTGAGGCATTGCCTCTGGTGCAAGGGCTGCGAGCTAGTAAAAGTTTCAAACACGGCAGAGGCTATAGTCGTGAAGAAATTGATGAGATTCTGGAAAAGAAGGGTAAACTGAATAGAGCAGACATTTAGTGCTGTAGGACAAGGTATTTCGCAGATGGCACGGTGATTTGCAGCAAGGCGGTTGTGGAAAGATTCCTCAATCGAGTGAAGGGAAGCCTAAAGGGTGAGGCAGGAGAAAGAAAGTCAGGAGTGAAGCCGATGAAGAGAGTGAACCACGCTGATAAGATGCAAGGTGGGAAGGGATTCATTTTTAGTGATTTGCAAAAAAATGTTTATGGTTAGTAACAAACGGAAGAATTCCGATCATTTAGAATTTGCGCTAACTAGCTAGTTAGCTAACACACTTCAATAACCCGCTTTGTTTTGCTCCTCGACTAGAGCACTGGGACTGAGCTTTCATCCCACTCTGCACCTAAACGCAAAAGAGCCTAGCATCGCTGCTAGGCTCTTTTCTAAAATATTGGAGGCGGAGGCGGGATTCGAACCCGCGAATGTCAGTTTTGCAAACTGATGCCTTAGGCCACTTGGCTACTCCGCCCTTAAGGTGTGCAGTTGTTAACCTCAGATTAAGTGGCTGTCAATCTCTCTGTGAAATTTATTTTTATGACTTGCTGATTTTGTAGCGCGAGCTAAATTACGTGTATGAAATCACTAATTGTTTTATTCTCGTGCATGACAGGACTTTTTGCAGCAAAGGCTCCTAAGGTAGAAACTCTTGAGATAGGGGCAGCGGCTCCAGCATTCACTCTCATTGGGGTGGATGATAAGAAGCACTCGCTCGCGGACTTCAAGGATTCCAACTACCTAGTGATGATCTTCACCAGTAATCACTGCCCAGATGCACGGGCATCATGGGGGCGGATCAATAGCTTTGCTAAGATCTATGCGGATAAGGGGGTGCAAGTGGTCGCCGTTTCTTCGAACTCACCTAAGGCACTGATGCTATGGGAAAATGGCTACTCTGTGTATGGCGATAGTTTTCCTGAAATGAAACAGGAAGCAGCCGAGCGTAAACTTGTATTTCCGTATCTCTACGATGGCGATACCCAGGAAGTAGCGCTTGCGTATGGCGCGCAGGCTACTCCGCATGTGTTTCTCTTCGGACCGAAGAGAAAATTGCTTTATGAAGGACATTTCGACAATGGGCACAGAAACCCTGGGCCAGCTTCACAAAATACCGTGCGCGATAACATCGATGCGTTACTCGCTGGTAAACCTGTCATTAAAGAGAAGACCAACGCCTTCGGCTGCTCCACAAAATGGGCCTACAAGCAAGAGTGGGTGGTAAAGAAACAGAAAGAATGGCTAGCACTTCCGGTAAGCGTCGATGCTCTCACCGTTGAAGGTGCCAAGTCTCTTTTAGAGAATAAAACTGGCAGGGTGCGAGTGATCAACTTCTGGATGACCGATAGCAAGCAAAGTATCGCAGATTTCCCCAAGCTAATCGATACCTACAGGCGCTACCAGAAGCGGCCGTTCGGCATGGTGACCATCGCGATTGATCCCAAAGATAATGCTGATAAGGTTCTGAAAATCCTCACTGATCAGCACCTCCCACTTTCTCCAGATACTCTTAAGAAAATGAAGAAAGAGGATAGAAAAACTAATAATTTCCACCTAAAATCAGATGATCTAAAAGCCGTAGCAGCACTTCTCAATAAAGGTGACACTGTGGTATTCCCATGCACCATCGTGATTGCTCCAGATGGAAAAATCACTTACCACAAAGAACTCGCAGTCGATGACGTGGAACTACGCAGAGGGATTGTAACAGGGATCGAGAGCTTGGGGGAGTAATTGTGGCGTCCCGCTGCAGTCCGTTCTTGCTGCAAGATGCAGCAGATACTAGCTCTTAGTCAACTTAGAGAGAATGTCCCATCTTGTCTTTCTTTGTTTTGAGGTATTTTTCGTTGTCTGGATTTGACGGTTGAAGGATAGGGAGTTGTTCTACTATTTCTAATCCATAGCCTTCAAGCCCGACCATTTTTTTAGGGTTATTGGTGAGTAGACGCATTTTTCTCACTCCTAGATCATGGAGGATTTGGGCACCTACTCCGTAGTCACGGAGGTCTGCGGGGTAACCTAGTTTTTCGTTTGCCTCGACGGTGTCAAAGCCGTGCTCTTGAAGCTTGTAGGCTTTGATCTTAGCTGGGAGCCCGATGCCGCGTCCTTCTTGGCGGAGGTAGAGCAGCACGCCTCCTTCTTTAGCAATTTGTTCCATTGCTTGATGTAGCTGTCCGCCACAATCACATCTGCGAGACATGAAGACGTCGCCCGTGAGGCACTCGGAGTGGACGCGGACGGTGACTGGTGTGTCGGCTGATATTTCGCCTCTAACTAGTGCTAGGTGATGAGAGTCATCGATGTCTATCTCGTAAAGGTGACAGTCGAAATCGCCGAAATCTGTCGGAAGTTTAATGATTTCAGTGCAGTGCACTAGTTTTTCATGGTTACGACGGTGAGTGATGATTTGAGCAATCGTGCAGGCCTTTAGCCCATGCTGTTGCTGATACTCCCCGAGGTCGCCCACAGTAGCCATGGTGCCATTTTCATGCATTATCTCACAGATGACACCAGCAGGCTCAAGCCCTGCGAGCATTGCTAGATCAGTTGCTGCCTCAGTGTGTCCAGCCCTGCGGAGGACACCGCCATCGGCCGACTGTAACGGAAAGATATGCCCAGGTTTTACCAGCGCATCTGATTTAGTATCTGGGTCTGCGAGTAAATTGACAGTCAGCGCGCGGTCAGCCGCAGAAATGCCGGTAGTGATACCTTTGGCGGCATCCACAGAGATGGTGAATGCGGTCTTGAGTGCCTCAGTGTTACGGCGGCTCATCTGCGGCAGATCTAGGTTTTCTGCCTGCTCGGAAATGATGGGAGCACAGATCAGGCCTCGACCATGGCTCGCCATAAAGGCAATGATTTCTGGCGTAGCCTTACTGGCAGCGCACACCAGATCCGCCTCGTTCTCACGGCTGGGATCATCAGCCACGATGACGATTTTTCCTGCGGCGATGTCGGCAATGATTTCTTCGACTGGACTAAAAATAATGGTGCTCATAGCGGATGGCTATAGGTTGCGACGGGAATGGGGAAAAATCAATGACAATAAGAATCACAGCCTCTTTGCTTGTAACCGAGGCTCAATTTATGTAGGGAATGGGATGCTTTCGATGAAAAATAGATTCGCTAGAACTGTGTGGCAACTGATCATCTGCCTCATTTTTGCTCAAGTAATGATGCTGAAAGCCGACCAACCGATTGCTTATTCTTTAAGTGGGTTAGATGACAAAAAGACTCATCCGATTAAGTTAGCAATTGATATTTATAGGGCGGATCGCTTGCCTATCGGCGAAAACTACATGACCAAGAAGCAGGTGGTGGACTCTCACGCGACACATATAGCAGATCTAGACTTCTCGTTTCATCTCAAGTCAGGATTTACTTTTGAAGAGGGAAAAGCAAAAGGAACACTGAGTTGTAAGCTGATTGAAAGAGTGAATCTACTAGTTTTAGAAATGGATCTATCATTGCTCGAACTAGAAGATCTAGAAATAAAAAGCCGTCTGGTCTTCAAATTTCGACAGGAATTACTTTTAGAATACAGCAGTTCTTCTGATGATGAACTAGTTTATGTGGTAATTATTAAACCAGAGAAACTGAACTGGATAAAAGAAGAGCAAGCGAGGAAGAATGAGTTGCCGAGAAGGATTCAAGAAATGCAGGAGGAACTTCAATCTGATTACATTCCTAGACCAGTAGAACTATCTCCAGAAATAATTAAAGTCAGCAAAGAAGATAGAGCCAATTACATTAAAAAAATGGAGACGATTAGAAAAGTCGAATACACATTAAACGAAATTCACTGGAGATACTTTCTTCCAGAAGCCTTTCCTATAGTAAAGCAGATGAATGCAAATGCAGGGAAGGTCTATGATGTTAGTAAATGGTTCGGTTGTGATGAGAATCATAAAAAGCAATGGGTTCATTATCACACCAAGACAAAAAAACTCACAGGCAATGTTGATGGATTTGTTGATGTGAGGTTACGTGAACTGGTCCTTGTAAACAACCAATCTGATGCAGAACTTCTGAAGGTTTCAGCTGAGTTAGTCATGGTGGATGTTAAAGCTGCTGAAACGATGGAAAATATAAAGCTACTGGAAAAACAAGGGAAGCTCACCCGCTTGCAGAGCTGGGCACACGTTTCGAATAGTGAAGTTCACTGTCCAGAGTTGCAATCCATGACTATTACAAATGGAGAAGCTAAGGTGAATATCAAATGTTTTGGCTGTTATTGGGGATTTTCTGGCTTGGAGATGATTTTTGATGATGAAGGGAATAGAGAGGGCGAACGGTTCAAGCATACAGGTTTCTGTCCAACAGGAAGAAACCTGGTGATGCGCTGCGGGTTATCCTTTGGTGAGAATCAAGAAGAGAAGTGCTTGCTGATTCTTAGGATAAATAAATTAGATGCCTATGATCGATACAGAAGGGCGATCCCTCAGGCAGATCCTAATCTTCAGTACACCAAGCTAGAACCTATTGCGGAGCCTAAAAATGATAGAGATCTATTTGCTGATGAAAAAAGAGGTTTTGATCGCTATAAAGCTGAGAAGGATTTTATTAATATGATCTCAAGTTCTATGCCTGAAGGACCACTGTATCACTTTGTCACGACTCCAGATCACAGCAGCTTTGATTCTAGTGATGTGGTTATCGATCTTAAGAAATTATTTTCATGGGAAGGTATTCGCTTGGAGGATGAAGACGCTGTTTTTTACAATGTAGATAAAGCAGAGATAATCTGTAGAATGAGCGCTAGTGCTGAGCGGGATTTCGAAGATATGCTTCAGTCATTAAGGGCGAGAACTATTTCTAATTATTATCAAACTACAGTTCATTTTCACGAAGTGGATAACCGCGAAGACAGAGAGAAAGCGTGGGATGCTTCTATGGTTTTGCTCTCAAATCCTAAGAATTTAGGGTCAGCGGGACTACCTGGTTATGGTGAAATCGAAGCTAAGGGAGTTAAATTATCCCTTAAAAAATCTGAAAATGAGGTAGCAGGTGATATCCATGATGTGATGAAAATAAATTTGGACTACATGGGCGATCTAGTTTCCAAAGTGGTCCCTGTGAAAAGAGTAATAGGAATACCAAAGGTTACAGAGCTGAAGCGTGGGGCTAAACGTTCGCTTGTTGCTATGGTTGTGGTGGAAGAGATAAGGTGATTTTACTTAAATCTACTTTCTATTCTCTGGAGTCGGTTGGGGTCTTTTGCTAATACTTGCTGTGTTGACTGCTATAAAAAAGATGATTTCACCTAAATATCTGACCAGTAAGCTCACGCCGATGGTGTTGAAGGAGCTTAGGCAGGGGTTGCGGCGTGGGGTGTTTTTGATTCCGTTCATGCTGATTCATTTGTTTGCCGTCGCGGCACTTTACTTGGAGTTTTATACCGAGGTAGAGCTGGGGACTAATCCATTTACGGGGGTGATGCAGATGGGATTATTCCTGGAGAATAGCCCGTTCTGGTGGGTGGCTGGTGGGGTCTGTATGTTGCTGATGCCGATGGGCGGGATCGTGCTGATGGGACAGGAGATGGATGAGGGGAACTACGAGCTGCTACAGATGACGGAGCTGAGTCGATGGCAGGTGGTGCTGGGGAAATTTTTGTCGATCTGGAGTATTTCACTGCTGACGTTTTCATCGCTGATTCCGTATTTGATCGTGCGGTATTTTGTGGGAGGTATGGAGGTGTGGAGGAATGTTGCGTTGGTGCTGACGGTGGTCTTGGCGGCGGCGATAGTCGCGGCTGGTGCCATTGGTGCTTCTTCATTTAAGAATCCATTCGCACGCATGGGTATTTTTTTGTTGTTCTTGGTCTCGTTGGTAGTATCAGGAACGATGGTGCTGATGGCGTCGGCGCTTCGGTCTGGAGGTTGTGGGGTATTTTATCACCTGAATGTGATAGGGCTGACGCTGTGCTATGTGATGCTAGGGCTAGTGATGGCGCGGTCTAGGATTCGGCTGGTGGTGCATCAGTATGAGGTGAAGCCTAGCTGGATGATGATTTGCCTGCTGGTATTCACTCCCATCGTGGTGGGGATGGGCACTTTGATGACTGGAGGATGGATGGGCTTCATTGGATGTGTCGCGATGACGATAGTGGCGAGATACGCTGACGTTTCCCCTAAGGCTCCGAAGTGGGTGAAGATGCCAGAACTGAATATCCCGAAGGAAACAAAGTCGCAAGATCTGCCAAATGTTTAGAGATGAGATTCTGAGACGAATCCTCTGTTACTAAAAAATAAAAAACCATCTGGTCCAATTGATTGGACCAGATGGTTTCGGGAGGGGTGTGGGAAGTTGGAGGTAGTTTGTGTGTGTGTGTGTTTATTTGTTTGGTGCCTGCTTATGGAGGCATCAAATAGAACGCTGTTGATACTGTTTTAGATGCAGTTTGATGAAAAAAGATCTCGAAAAGTTTTTTATTTCTTAATTAGTTTTATTTTAGTGACTTAGTGGTTCATTTTTTTCTTTGGCAGAGTTTGATTTCAAGTTTCTCAGAAAAATGTGTGCAGTTTCTTGACCTTAAGTGGTAGTTGAAGATGATAGGGCATGTCTGAAACGAACGATTCTTCCATTTTTCCAAAAATCCCACTCGAAGAAGTGGGTGGTATCCCATACAACGTAAGAACCTACTAATATGAACGAACTAACACTCCATTCACCGCTAGATATGCATCTTCATTTACGTGATGAAGAAATGCTCAAGCTAGTGACTCCGCTGACGACCGAGACATTCGCCGGAGCGGTGATTATGCCAAATCTGGTTCCGCCTGTTGATAACCTTAATAGACTGCTATCGTATCGTGAGCGGATCACTGCGGCTCAGGGCGCGGATGTCTTTGAGCCATACATGATGCTGTTTTTCCGTCAATACACGGAGGCTGAACTAGCGGAAGCGAGGAAGCATATCCTAGGAATAAAACTCTATCCCGCCGGAGCCACCACGAATAGTGAGGCTGGCGTGAAAGCGATCGATGCTGTGGAGCCGACTTTCAAGATGATGGAGGAAATGGGTATTCCGCTGATGGTGCATGGCGAGACCCATGGTTTTGTGATGGACCGGGAAAAGGAGTTTTTACAAAGCTATGAATACCTCGCGAAGAAATTCCCTAAACTTCAAATTACCATGGAGCACATCACCACGGCAGATGCGGTGACGCTGATGGGGCGCTATGAGAATCTCCGCGCTACGGTGACACTGCAACACCTGATCATCACGCTTGATGACGTGGCTGGTGGGATGCTAAATCCACATTTATTCTGCAAGCCCATCGCGAAACGTCCCGAGGACCGAGATGCTCTGCTGCAGGCTGCGCTGAGCGCGCACCCTAGCTTGATGTTCGGTAGCGATAGTGCTCCGCACCCTCTGAGCAAGAAAGAATGCTGTGGCTGTGCTGCTGGTGTATTCACCTCTCCGCTGGCCATCGCGAGGCTGGCGCAGCTTTTCGACAAGCATGGAAAGCTAGAGAATCTACAGGCATTTCTCTCTGACAATGCACAACGTCTCTATGGGATCACGCCACTGGAAAAAAAGGTGGTGGTGAGTAAACAGCCCTTCGAGGTGCCTGCTGCTTACGTGGGGCATGGCCAGAATGTGGTGCCTATGCATGCGGGTGAAACCCTTGACTGGGCAGTGACTTCTATTTCATAAAATGAGTTCAGATTTAACAGATACATTCAATCGGCCACTGAGAGACCTAAGGATCTCGGTCACGGATAGGTGTAATTTTCGCTGCCGCTACTGCATGCCAGTGGAGGTGTTCGGTGCAGGCTACAGTTTTCTTCCTAGGGAGGAAATTCTACGCTTTAGCGAGATAGAGAGAATCACGCAGCGATTTGTTAGATTGGGTGTGAGAAAAATACGGCTCACTGGTGGCGAGCCGTTGCTGAGACGCGATCTAACAGATCTGGTTTCGCGCTTGGCAAAGATCGACGGAGTGGATGATATTGCGATGACTACCAATGCTGCTCTATTGGCGAAACACGCAGCGGATTTGAAGCTAGCAGGGCTGCATCGCGTGACGGTATCTTTAGATGCTTTGGACTCTGAAGTTTTCGGTAAAATGAACGGAGTAGGAGCGAGCTCTGATAAGGTAGTGGCGGGGATTGATGCTGCCTTAGCCGCTGGCTTAGGTGTGAAGGTGAATGCCGTGATCAAATGTGGCGTGAATGATCATGAAGTGCTTGCTCTGGCGGAGTTCGCCAGAGAGCGGGCTATTTCTATGCGCTACATCGAATACATGGATACAGGAAATGTGAACGGCTGGAAGCTAGATGAGGTAGTGCCGTCTCACGAACTGTTAGAGACACTAAAGAAGGAAATCTCTCTCACTAAAAGCAGCCGCGCAGCAGGGGAGACCGCGCAGCGATATGAGGTCGAAGGCGAAGAAGGTTTCGAGATAGGCTTCATCAGCTCCGTCACTCAACCATTCTGTAGTGCTTGTAATCGAGCACGCCTCTCAGCCGATGGGAAAATCTTCACCTGCCTATTCGCCTCCGAGGGCATGGATATCAAACAATTTATCAGAGAAGGCGCTAGTGACGAAGAGATTGATGATCTGTTAGAAAAAACATGGTCAAACAGAAATGATAACTACTCTGTGCAACGCAGCAGCCTAACAGAAAATCTACCGAAGGCAGAAATGTCATACTTGGGAGGGTAGCCTATTAGTTTTCTTATGAAGAGGAATATAATGGTATATCTAATGATGTTTGCTGGGCTAATTGCGATTGCTTCAAGTTGGTTCAGCATTCAGCCGGCTTCAGATTATCGATATATAAAGATGCTCGAACGACATGAGTCTGGTCCTGATTCTGTAAAGAACGACGAATGGATGGGGAGCGAAGGTGATGCAGGAATGTCGGGTCTTCTTTTGATAGTGGTAGGAGTGGTTTCTTTCATCATCACTGCAGGAATAGTGATGTTGATTTTATTGGATATGAATGTGAAGAAATTTACCACTGTTGGTTATTCTTTGTCCGTCGTGTGGTTTATCTTAGGGGGTGCTCTTCATGTTTTTGTTTGGCTGGTCTGAGAGCTATTTACGGATGTCTTCCCCCTTTACTTTCTCTTTTACGAGACATATTTTTTGCGAAAGAAAAGCTCCTCAGCTAGAGTATAACTAATTAGTTTTCAGTAATTACAGATGACCTATCCATCCAATCAATTTTTCAAACAGGCACGCATGCAGGCGGCGCTCTCATGTTCCGTTCTGGGTTTGTTTTCCAGCTGGAGTTGGGCCGCTCCGGCGGCTCCTATTCCTAAGGGGATCGAGGGCTACAAGGCGCACGTGGCTCCATTTTTTGAGAAAAACTGTGTCGCTTGTCATGGTCCGAAAAAGAGTAAGGGGAAAATCACCGTGCACAGTCTGGATGGAGACCTTTCTGCCGGTCAGGAGCTAGAGCGCTGGGAACTGATCATCGATGTGCTTTCTCATGGCGAGATGCCTCCGGAAGAAGAGGACCAGCAACCCACCGATGAAGAACGTGCGGCAATTACGGCCTGGATCGAGAGTGGCTTGCGAGATTATATCACTAAAGCGAGCAAGGCAACCACCGCCCCAACGGTGCGCCGCCTCACCAACTTCGAGTACCAAAACACCATGCGGGATCTTTTCGGTTTTGAGCTGAATTTGATCAAAAATCTCCCGGAAGACCCGCTCAAGCCATACCATTTTAATAACACGGCAGAGATGATGCTGATAGGCACTGAACAAATGGATCGCTATGAGGATGCGGCGCGGCGCATGCTCGCCTCGGCGATTGTGGCTCCTGGTAAACCTGAGGTTCACCAAACAAAAAAAACCTGGAAGCCGAACAGCGCCATCCTCACCGGCCTCCAGCCCGATGAGATCGGTATCACTGGGAACCGTAGGGGATCTGCCGCTATGGGTATGCAAGTCAGGAAGTGGCCAAAGACAGGTGAGTTCATACTTCGATTCAAGGCATCGGCGATATTACCCGAGGGTCACACCCAGGTTCCGCTCAGTATTGGCATGGGTTATGACAGCTCAGGCAATACCGCTGGGAATATCGAAGCCGTTGGCGAGGTCGCTCTAACTAATAATGCTGATAACCCTAAGATTTATGAAATGCGCGGTCGGATTGAAAATTTCCCGACGGTTCCCGAATATAGATATCGGCGCGGAGGTAAAATCGATGGCAACCTCGTAATCATCCCGCCTCATGTCACTGTCACGCCGCAGAATATCTTTAACGATGGGACCTTGAATGATCGTCCCGACCCCATGACTCTGCCACGGGCAGTTGTGGAGTGGATTGAATTCGAAGCACCAGTGACCGACGTCTGGCCGCCGCAGCACCACAGCCGTATTCTTTTCGATTCTCCGCTGCGCGAGAGCAAACCAGAAGCCTATGTAAAGGAAGTGCTCCAGCGCTTCATGACGCGAGCATTTAGGCGTCCGGTAAATCCCGATGAGGTCGAGCGCTACCAGAAGATTTATAACATTGTCTCGACCAAGCTGAATCTGAACACCATGGAAGAAGCCCTGCGTGAAACTCTGACGATGGTTCTGGTTTCTCCAGACTTCTTGTATCATGTGGTGTCCGAGGAAAAAGAAAACCATCACTACGAATTTGCCTCCAAGCTTTCCTATTTTTTGACTGGGTCGATGCCGGATGAAATACTCATTCAACTGGCCGCGGCGAACAAGCTGGATGACCCTGAAGTGATTGACCAACAGGTTCGCCGCATGTTAGCGGATGACCGTTCCCGCGACTTTGTCAGGAACTTCACCGAACAGTGGTTGTCGATTGATAAAATGAGAACCATCCCCATCAACCTCGATCTATTTCCCCGCTTCCTTTACACTTATGGTAGAGGTGAAAAAGCCAGTGCTGAGATAAGCAACCGTCCAACAATCCGGGATTACATGATGCAGGAATCTCCCGCTTTTATTGCCGAACTGATCGATAAGAACGAGAGCCTGTTAAATATCGTCGATTCAGACTTCGCGATGTTGAACCAGTCACTGGCGGCACATTACGGGGTTGATGGTGTGGAGGGAGTAGAGCTGCGCCGGGTTCAGCTCAAACCCGAGCACCAGCTAGGAGGACTGCTCACCCACGGATCGGTGCTCATTGGTAACGGAACGGGGACCGCTCCTCACCCCATCTACCGGGCAGTTTGGCTGCGCGAGGCGATTCTCGGGGACAAGGTCAAGGACCCACCTGCCGATGTGCCGGCGCTTACGGATACTGTTGGTGACTCGGCCGAGAAGGCGACCAGGATCAAGGATCTGCTCCGGCAGCATCGCCAGAAGGAGAGCTGTGCGGACTGCCATGTCCGGCTCGACCCGTGGGGGATTCCTTTCGAGCGCTATAACGCGATTGGTCAATTTGAACGCTTCACGTCGCCTGATGGGACGAAAATCAATCAGTTTGACAAACGAAGATACCCCGACCTTGCGAGCTACCAGAAGTATCTGAAGGAGGTTAGAATTATCGAAGTAGATGCCACTGCTAAAGTGCCTCATGGGCCCGAAGTCGATGGCATGAAGGGGCTGAAGAAATTTCTGCTCAAGGATCGCGATGAGGACATTGCGAAGAATGTGGTTCGGCGCTTGCTAACCTACGGGCTGGGAAGAGAACTTAGCTATCGTGACCGTTATGCGGTCGAAAAGCTGTTGCAGAAATCTAAACAAGAGCGATATAAACTACAGGACCTCATCGTATCTGTCTGTCAGAGCGACCTATTCACCGGAAAAAAGAAACAATAATGAATCAAAAATCTTGGCATCTAAATCGGCGTGACACCCTGAAGGGCATGAGCGCGTGTGTGGCACTACCCTTTCTGGAATCCATGGCCTGGGCCTCAGAAACCAAAAGTAGCTTGGCGCTGCCGAAAAGATTGGTCGTCAATTACTTCTCCTACGGCGCTTACATGCCGGGAGGACAAACCGGGATACAAAATCTGACCAAACCGCACGACGACTGGAGCTGGTGGGCGTGTAGAGATGAAGGTCCGCTGAGCTTTAACAAGTCATCCGCGCCATTCGAGCCGCTGAAGGACTACGTTAGCTATCTTGAGGGTCTCGACCATGCCGGTGGCTGGTCCCTGGGTGGTCATAGTTCCGGTGATGTATTTGGCACCGGCGCTGACATGACCGGTCTAGAGAAGACCAATAATATTTCTATTGATCAGGTGGCTGCGGCAGCAATGGGCCATAAGACGCGGCATGCTTCATTGGTTTTGGGGTCCGAGGGTGGCACTGGCTACTACGGTCGCAGCAAGACGCTCTCCCACTATGGACCCGGCCGTCCCATCCCGTCCTTGAGCAATCCTCAGGACATTTTTAACCGTCTTTTCCGTCCCTACGCAGGCAAGAACATGGCTCAGGTAAGAGAGGAATTAAACTGCCGAACCTCAGTCCTCGACGTGGTCAGAGATCAGTCCAAGAGTCTCGATAGCAAACTTGGTAAAGCGGATAAGGAAAAGATGGCAGAATACCTTGATTCGATCCGTGCGGTGGAGAAGCGGATCGAGCGCAACCAGGAATGGACGCATAAATCACTGCCAATCGTCGATGCCAACGGACTCAAGCTTAGCGCCACCTACAAGGATCCAGAAGAGTACATCCGCTGTATGTATGACCTGCTCTATCTTGCCTTGCAAACCGATCTAACCCGTTACGCAACCTTCATGTTGGAGAGTGAAAACTCAGGTGCGCATGCGGTGGGAAATTTCTCTAACACACTCTTCGGTTACAAGGGCAACACCCACGATATCTCACACAAACGGCCGGATAAGTTTTCTGGAATGTGGGATCATTGGCGCGCGGTGCAGCATGCTTATTTCCTCCAGCGCCTGAAAGACACCCCAGAAGGCGGCGGCAACATGCTCGACAGAACCTTAGTCCTGTGGGGCTCAGCTCACCCGCATGCAGCGCACTCGACGAAGAACTACCCCATCCATTTAGCGGGTGGTAACCACCTAGGCATCAAGCACGGTAATCTCCATAAATTCACCGGCAAGAAAAAGAAACCGCTCTCGAACCTATTCGTTTCAATGCTCAATGCGGTGGATGTGCCAACAGAGAAATTCGCCGACAGCACGGGTGAAATGACTGAAATCATCACCTAATCATGAAACAAACTAAATATTCAGTATTCGCTGTATTGCTTGCTCTATGCTCATTGGCTTGGGCGCAAGATAATGAACGCAATTTCTTTGCTGCGATGCAGCAGAAGCTGCAACCCAGCCAAGTAGTCACTTATAAAACGATAGGCACTAGGGGACTTACCTTACATATCTTCCATCCGGTGGGTTTCAAACCAACGCAAAAACGTCCTGCTCATGTGGTTATTCATGGTGGAGGGTGGCGTGGTGGGACTCCCCGAAGATTCTACCCCTAT
>JBLHQF010000048.1:0-14217 GCA_047624885.1 Cryomorphaceae bacterium
ATTCAGCTTGTGCAAAGCACCTATAAATTGCTGTATCTTCTTCTGGTATTTCTTATCTTTTTTACCGCTCTTGCTGCTGAAGCTGAGGTAAACTTCGGTGATTCCCAGCGCAGTGCAGCGTTCGGCTAGATCCTTGTGTTTCCCAGCATAGGTATCAAGTGTGCGATTGTAGATGTAGACACCTAATTCCGTCCCTGTGGCCAAACTTTTGAGCTCAGAAAGACGTCGTTTGATGTCAGTTTCAGAGACGTCATCCGCGCTCGCATTCGATGTCAAAGTAAGGCATAATAATGCCGCCAGTAAAAAGCGAAATAGATTGTTTTTGTTGTTCAAGTTTTTGTTAATTATTCCTCCTTGTTATGTTTTTTGTGACCGCATTACTGTATTGATTTGTATAGATTACGGCATCTTGCGCAGGGATCAACTTACTTCGATACTTTAAATATTCATTTTAGCATAAGGTCTATGGGTAGCTGCCAGCTACATCGTTGCATCTGACGATACTAAAAAACCATAAAACTCACAATCGAGCAAGAAGCGAAAATGTTAAGGGTTGCCATCTGGCTAAGAGCTGCGGTCAAGGGCTTCGCTTTAGATCTCTCTAAGTGTCGCTGGATGACTCTGGTTCTGGGGATGATTTTTTTATTTGTATCTTTTGGGTTTCGTGTGCTAGATTTCTAGCATGAAGAGGGATTTTTCGGATGGGATAACTAGTGCGACTGCTGCTAAAGCAGTTGAGGAGGTTGCTTTATTGTTGGGTGAGCTGGGGGTGGATGAGGGTTATTTTCTTGAGCGTGGCTTGGTGAAGTTTGAGGATGTTGTTGCTACTGGCGGTGAGCTGGTGGTGGTGCAGGTGGATGCTGATGGGCGTGAGCATGAGTTGGTGGATGCGGCGGCGGTGGCTTGGAGGGAGATGATGGCTGCTGCGCTGGGGGATGGGTGTGAGTTGCTGATGGTGTCGGCTTATCGGAGTGTGGAGCGGCAGGGGGAGATTGTTAGGGGTAAGTTTTTGAGAGGGCTGGGGGCGGACGAGATTTTCGCGGTGTCGGCTCCGCCTGGGTTTAGTGAGCACCATACGGGGAGGGCGGTGGATATTTCTACGCCCGGGTATGCGGCGCTGGAAGAGGAGTTTGAGGAGTCAGCGGCGTTTGGCTGGCTGGGTGAGAATGCGGGGAGGTTTGGGTTTACGATGACGTATGGGCGGGAGAATGCTTATGGGTTTCTGTATGAGCCTTGGCACTGGGTTTTTTTAGAAGGGGATACTTTAAAGGATAAAGGTTAAAGTTTAAAGGAGAAAGGCTTGGGTTGATGGAGCTTGGGTTGTTGGGAACATTTTTAATGATGATTGGTGAATAATTTTAATGATGATGAAAACTGAGATTAGTGAGCCGTTGAAGCGGGGGAGACTTCGGCAGGTGATGGGGAAGGAATACTACAGAGCTCGGCGGGCTTTGAGCTGGCGGGTGGATGCGCTGCTGGGGCGGAAGGTGTGGGCGCGGCAGGTTAAGTCTGAGGATGCTGCTGATGGTAAGTTTTTTGAGGATGTGGTGTTTGAGCACAAATCGGTGATTTTGCGTAAGCTGGCGGGGGTGGATATGCAGTTGCAGGAGAATAAGCGGCGGAATCTGGAGTTGGCGATAGCGCATCTGAATGACGTGGTGATCGGTCAGGGAGAGACGTTTTCTATCTGGAAAAATGTGGGGAGACCCACGCGGAGGAAGGGATATTTGGAAGGGTTAGTGCTGCAGCAGGGGAAACTGGCGAGTGGCGTGGGTGGGGGGATTTGCCAGTTGGGTAATTTGCTTTTCTGGTTGTTCGCGCACAGTCCGCTGCGGGTGACGGAGCGGTTTAGGCATGGGTTTGATGTGTTTCCAGATGTGGGGAGGAAGGTGCCTTTTGGAGCGGGTGCTACGCTGGCTTACAATTACATCGATCTTCAGGTGGTGAATGAGACGGTGGATGATTTTAAGGTGGAGCTGTGGCTGGATGATGAGTTTCTCTATGGGAGGCTGCTGTGTGAGAATCCGCTGGAGAGAGAATACCGAGTGGAAGAGCGCAATCATCTGATCCGCCAGCAGTTCTGGGGCGGGTATTCACGGCATAATGAGATAGTGCAGGTGGTGACGGATAGGGAAGGAAATGAGAGCGAGCGGCTGCTGGTGAAAAATGATGCGATTATGATGTACGCGCCGCTTTTGGAGGATAGGTCGGAATAGACGGATCTTTGTTGCTGGTTGCTTAGGCTTGGGTTGATGGATTTTTTGAACCACGGAAAGCACTGAATTCACGGAACTGGGAGGATGGAGCTAGATCTTGGTTGTTGCTGACTGCTCTCTACTGGCTCGGTTGGTGGATTTTTTTGACAGGATTAACAGGATTTGACAGAATTTTGTGCGCGATGGGGGCTTGGGTTGGGTGGGTGGCTCACGGTTCATTGTTCATTGTTCATTGTTCATTGTTCATTGTTCATTGTTCATTGTTCATTGTTCAAAGAGCGACGTAGCTGCGCTGGCGTTGGTTGATGAGGGTGGTGTGGGTGTAGCCAGCGGCTTTTGCTATTTCGGTGGCGGTTGAGCGGTCACGGGCTACTTCGCTGGGGTGGTGGGCGTCTGAGGAGATGATGAGGTCGATGCCGGCATCGCGCGCGAGCTCTAGGAAGGCGGTGTCTGGGTAGACTTCCGCGCAGGGCTTATGGAGGCCGGCGGTGTTGATTTCGATGATCGAGCCGGCGGTGGCGATGGCATCGATGGCGGGTTCGTAGTAGCGGGTGAGATCGCCTGGTGGCTTGTAGCCAAATTTCTTGATGAGGTCTGGGTGGGCGAGGATGTCGTAGAGGCCGCTGTCTGCCATTGCGGTGTAGGCTTTCCAGTAGAGGTCCCAGGCCTGGTGGATGTCGCCATCCTTTTCGCTTTTGGCCCATTTACCTAGCCATTTTGGGTTATCAAAATCCCAGGGGGCTATGCTGGTGTCGGCGATGTAGTGAACGGAGCCGATGAGGTAGTCCCAGGGGTGGAGGGTGCGGAGGTGCTGGGTCCATGCTTCGTTTCTTGAGCCCGGGAGCCAGTCGCATTCTAGTCCGCAGCGGATGGTGATGCGCTCTCCAGCGTGGGCTTTTGCGGCAGCTATCCACGTTAAGTAGTCTGGGATCTGGGTGCTGAGCATGCGCCAGTCATCAAAGGGTTCTGAGTCGTCTGGCTTCTGGAGCGGAGCGTGGTCGGAGATGCCGTATTCTGTGAGGCCTGCGTCGATAGCGGCGTCGATGTATTGTTCGGGTGTGCCCTCGGCATGGAGGCAGAGTGGTGTGTGGGTGTGGTAGTCGGCGCTCATGTGATGGTGTTAGAGGATAAAGGAGAAAGGGGAAAGGATAAAGGTGATGGTGTGGGTTGTGTCATTTTTCGTTAGGGTGTCTCACTAGGTGCTTGCATGTTGGGAATAATGGGGCATTTTGTGTTCTCGTAAAAACCTGAGGAGAAAGACTAATAGAACTAAGAGAAAGCGAAAGAAAAACGATGTCACAATCTAACTATATTCCAGAAGATGCACCATTTAATGCTGAACAACGTCAGTGGTTGAATAAGTTGGTGGGAAATTTTATTTCAGATCTAACATCTGGTAATGGGATAGGTGGGCATGGAGGTGCGCCGGTGGTGCCGGTGACTATTTTGGTGGGATCGCAGACAGGAAATTCTGAGGCCCTAGCCAAGAAGCTCTCGAAGGCGATGGTAAAAATGAATTTCGCTCCAACGGTGGAGGATATGGGGAGCTATGATAAGGCGCGTCTGACGGAAGAGCAGAATGTGTTGATCATTACTTCTACGTATGGTGATGGTGAGCCGCCGGATAGTGCGGCGGATCTGCATGAGTATGTGCGTAGTGATGGCGCTCCAAGGCTTGAGAATATTAGTTATTCGGTGTTATCACTGGGTGATACGGAGTATCCGGATTTTTGTCAGTGTGGGATTGAGTTTGATGAGGCATTTGAGAAGCTGGGGGCACGTAAGGTGTTTCCTCGGATGGATTGTGATGTTGAGTATGATGATGATTTTGCAACGTGGAAGGCCGGCGTGATGGATGCGCTGGGCGGCTCTGCTGGTAAGGTGGATGAGTCTGATGATGTGGCTGAGGATGGGCATGAATACAGTAAGAAAAACCCCTATCCTGCGGCTATCTTGAAGAATGTGAATCTGAATGCAGTGGGTTCTGAGAGGGAGACGTATCATATCGAGTTCTCCCTAGAGGGATCTGGGCTGGAGTATGAGGTGGGAGATGCACTGGGGGTGATGCCTAGGAACTCTGAGGGGCTGGTGGATGAAATGTTATCAAACTTGCCATTTAAGCCTACTGAAGAGGTGCCGCTGCCGGGAGGTGGTGAGGCGAGTTTACGCGAGGCGTTGATCGATCACTATGATGTTCGCAGTCTGAATAAGCGGTTCTTGCAGGGCTGGCAGGCACGTAGTGGTTCTCCTTATCTGAGATCACTGGTGGAGGCTGATGATAAGAAGGCGTATGATGATTTTTGTTGGGGGAGGGATTTAATTGATCTGATCACGGATCATCCGGCGGATTTCTCGGATGCTGAGGAATTTGTGGGTTCGCTGAAGAAGCTGCAGCCGAGGTTGTATTCTATCTCGTCTAGCCCAAATGCACATCCTGGTGAGGTGCATCTGACGGTAGCGATCGTGCGGTATCATAGTAGCTATCGCGACCGCGGTGGGGTGTGTTCTACGTTTTTATGTGACCGTGCTGAAGGCGTCCAACCTGGGGTGTTTGTGCATACGAATAATGCATTTAGATTACCTGAAGATGGCGATAAGCCGGTGATCATGGTGGGACCAGGGACGGGTGTGGCTCCATTCAGGGCATTCCTTGAAGAGCGCAAGGTCTCTGCCGCTAAGGGAGCCAACTGGCTGTTCTTCGGAAATCCTCACGAGGAGGAAGATTTCCTCTACAAGGATGAGCTGGAGCAGATGCAGAAGGATGGTGTCTTGACGAAGCTGGACCTGGCATTTTCTCGTGACCAGGCAGAAAAGATTTATGTTCAGAACCGGATGCTAGAAGAAGGTGCGGAGCTTTGGAAGTGGCTTAGCGATGAGGGTGGGTATTTCTATGTCTGTGGCGATGCGTCTCGCATGGCTAAGGATGTGGATGCGGCGCTACATGAGATAGCTCAGAAACACGGCGGGCTCTCGGAGGCGGCTGCGCAGGAGTTCATCAAGCAGCTGAAAAAAGAGAAACGCTATGCGCGAGATGTTTATTAAGCGTTCTTAATAGTCCACCTTTAGCGGGGCTGCTCTGTAAAATTTTGAGAAAATGTGCTCTAGGGAGCTTGACTTCGTATGGATGATTCTCTAGAAATTAAATTCTAATTATGAACGCTACAAAAATGCTTTTAAAAAAATGTGCTCCAGTTTTGCTGGTGGCAACAGCCTGCTCACTATTGAGTAATTGTGATAGCAGTAATCCTCTCAGCTCAGGTGGAGGTAGTGCCGCGGACAATTTAACTGCAACAGCAAAAGCATTAACAGATGCTCGCTTGTATGATTATGTATCATTCGAATCCACAATTGGGGTAGCAGGAAATGACCTGCTGGATTTTTCTTCTTCTAGTGCGGGCACGCTGCAAAGCACAGGGTTTTTCCAGAACAATGTTAGTGTGGAAGACTTATCTTCTAGAAAAGTTTTGCAAGTGAGTTTTGCGAATGTGTTTCTAGATGATCACGTATTTCAATTAAAAGATGTCACTACTAACGTTTTTACATCGCAGTTTGCTGACCACGTCCGTGGGATTTATGCTGGAACTTTTGCTACCGGAGGCGCTGGATTGCTTTATGGTTTTGACTCAGTCACTCGACAAATCACTTTAAATAGCGACGGAGATTTCAATGTTGCTGAACTGGATGCCATATCAGATGAGTTCAATGGGTTTTTAGCTGCAACTACAGAAGCAGAAGTAGGTGAGTCTGCTGATTTATTAAGAGTTAATCAATCTACTCAAACTTTGTATGTGCTTGACAGGTCTGATATTACATTCAGGATCACATCTACTAACCAAGATCGTATTAGAGGGATTCTAAGGGGTACATACCAGGTAGTTGACTATGGTCAGGTTATCAGATGGAGAGCTCCTGTTAACTCTGAGATTGGAGATGCTGGCACTTATCGATTAGAGCCTACAAACTTGGTGCCATATATATCAGGTGAATTAATTAACCTTGGAGTAGTGGATATTGGTAATTTCGAGCTCAGATTGGTAGCTGGACAAGTATCGGGTGCCTTATAAGCAAAAGAAAACGCTACCGTCGGGAGTTACAGGACGAGCCCGTATAGCTCTGAGAGATAAATTGAAAAAAAATAGGTTGAAAACGCTATCACCACATCTAAGTTTAGCCAGCATACTTCATGGAGGGATGTCACTTAAGGTGTGTGGTGTTACCTCAGCCAAGGACATTACTAAACTGATAAACATAGGAGTTAAGGTTATAGGGATCAACTTCTGGCCAAGTTCTAAGCGTTACGTTTCAGGAGATGAGGCTAAGTCGATGCTTCAGCCATTTGAAAATGATATTTTAAGAGTCGGCGTTTTTGTCAATGAAGACATCGAGTCTGTTCAGTATCTGCTCGATAGCAAAGTCATTGATGTGGCCCAGCTGCATGGTGACGAGTCTGCCGAATACTGTGCACATTTAAAAAATTTAGGTCACTCAGTGATTAAGGCATTTGGGGTTGACGAGTCGTCAGACTTTACAAAGATAGCTGGATACCCAGTTGATGCTATTCTATTGGATACCTACTCACCAGGAGTCTATGGAGGGACAGGAAAGACATTCGATTGGGGCGTTGCTAGGTCATTCAAAGAAAACTATACAGATTTACCCTTAATTCTTGCAGGAGGTATTACTAGTGATAACATTGATAAAGCGGTTAGAGAATCAGGGGCCTCGATGATTGATGTTGCTTCGGGTGCGGAAATCTCACCAGGAGTCAAATGTCTAACAAAAGTAGACTCATTGCTACGCTCACTAGATCAATTTAATAAAAGCCAACAAAAATAATAAGCTATGACTAACATATTAAAAATAATAACAGCGTCTGCACTACTTAGTGGTGCAGCCACATTAGTATCGTGTGACAGTAATACTCCGTTGAATGAAAACTTTTTAGCAGATGCCACTTTACCAGATATTCCTGCTGAACTTAGTGCCGGTGAAGTTCTTACTCTGAAATCTCAAGTTCTGGGGTTCCCTTACGAAGTGTTTTACAACATTACATCTTCAACAACAATGGACTATGAAGATCCAAGGTTTACGTTCATTTTAGTTGGCGTGAATTATGAGTATATTACAGGACTCATCACGAGAACTCTTTCATTCAACCTCTATAATGATAATTGGGATGAATTCGTAGATGGGGACAAGGAGGAGAAGACGGTACTTGAGTTTCTAATAGAAACTGCAGTCGCTGGCGACCCTGTCCTTAAGCTGGCAGCTGAAAATTATGGGCGTAGGTTTAGTACTGAAACTGCAGAGACATTTGTGACTGCTTTGAATGACAATGATTTACTCAATGGGGAGGGTCTTGTGGCGGATTACGATGACACTAACATATTTGTAATAAGAGATGTTGTGGTTTCATTTAATTCAGATGGCTCTGCATCAGTAAGCAGATCAGGTCCTGCTATTGGCTGGGATGAAGATGAAGATGAAGCGGGTAGAGGCTCAGAGTTTACTCTCACTCTACCTGTCGACTACACTCTTACCGCTCCAGATCCGATAATAGAGCCGTAGCCTTTTTTACAAGATCAACATGCAGTCGCCGTAGGAGTAGAAACGATACTTCTCGGCGACTGCTTCTTTATACGCCTTCATGATTAACTCTTTTCCCGCGAATGCGCTTACCAGCATAATGAGGGTGCTCATCGGTAGGTGGAAGTTAGTAAGTAGCCTATCCACGATCTTGAACTCGAACCCGGGGTAGATGAATATATCTGTCGCTCCTGAGCATTCTGTTAGATGTGGGTTTTCTCTTCCTAAGCTCTCTAGGACTCTGGTCACCGTTGTTCCTACAGCAGTTAATTTGGGGGCGGTATTTATTTTTTCAGCAGTGCTATTAGAGAGAGAGTATTTTTCTGAGTGCATCTCGTGATCCAGAATATTATCTGCCTTGACTGGTCTAAATGTTCCCACGCCCACGTGTAGTGTTAGGAAATCATGATTCAGCTTAGCCAGCATTTCTGGGGTGAAATGCAGTCCAGCAGTAGGTGCGGCAATGGCTCCTTCCTCACGTGCAAACGTGGTCTGGTAGCGGTCTAGATCCTTAGTGTCACTGTCTCTGCCCATATAGTGCGGCAGCGCCAGTGATCCATGCTCGTGGATATCTAGTGGCTTATCCCACTGGATCACACGGTTTCCATTTTCTTGGATCGCCACGACTTTGCCGATGACGTCACCGACTTCTATGCTGCGTCCTACCTTCATTTTCTTACCGGGCCGCACCATGCAGTCCCATTCGGTATCGTTGATGCGATCAGTCACCACAATCTCTATTCCGCCATCATTGGAGAATAATCGAGCAGGGATTACCTTGGTATCATTTAAAATGAGTAGATCCTCAGGCTGCATGTATTCTGGGAAATCTTTAAACATGCGGTGTTCTATCTGACCGGTATCACGGTGCACCACGATCATGCGTGATGCTGAGCGGTCCTCCAGCGGTCTACTGGCGATGAGTTCTTCTGGCAATTGAAAGTCAAAATTCTTGGTAAGCATGAGCTATGTTAATAAGTTTTAAGTGTAAAGTTTTAAGGCTGGGGATGCTTCTTGCTATCCGCTACAGCACCAGCGGTAATTGCTCCAGTTTATTTTAGCACTCTACTACGTTGACAGCGAGTCCGCCGCGAGAAGTTTCTTTGTATTTATCCTGCATATCCCTACCTGTGTCCCACATTGTTTTGATCACTTTATCTAGTGAGACAAAGTGAGAGCCGTCGCTATTGAGAGCCATGCGTGATGCTTTGATCGCCTTGATGGATCCCATGGCATTACGCTCGATACAGGGTATCTGCACCAGCCCGCCAACAGGGTCACACGTCAGGCCAAGATTATGTTCCATGCCTATCTCGGCTGCACATTCTACCTGAGCAGGTGTGCCACCTAAATATTCTGTTAGAGCACCAGCAGCCATGGAGCATGCCACGCCGACCTCACCCTGACATCCGACATCTGCACCAGAGATCGATGCATTTTTCTTATAAAGCACCGCGATAGCAGCAGCGGTGAGCAGGAAGCGATGCACGGCATCTTCTTTTTTGTATGGGCTGGATGCAAAGCGTGTGGCGTAGTGCAGCACTGCGGGGATGATCCCCGCCGCACCATTTGTGGGTGCTGTGACCACTCTGCCACCACCAGCGTTTTCTTCATTCACTGCTAGGGCGTAAAGCCCCACCCAGTCTAGGATGGATAGAGGGTCGGCGAGTAGTGCTTCGCCGCGTTGGAGTAGTTTTTGGTGAAGCGCGTGCGCTCTGCGTTTCACTTTGAGACCGCCGGGGAGTATGCCGGTATTAGAAATTCCGTTTTCTACGCACTGCTGCATTGTGCTCCAAATATTATCTAGCATTCTACGTGTTTCTTTCTCAGGGCGTAGAGCATTTTCATTGGCTAACATCAGCTCAGAAATACAGCAGTGCATGCCCTCACACTGCTCTAACAGATCATCACCACAGTCAAAAGGATGTGGGCAATCAACGGTCACGCTTTGGTGAGGATTGGGTGTCTTTAGCTCAGACTCGGTGGAGATAAATCCACCACCTAGCGAGTAATAAATCTCTTCTTGGACAATGTTTCCGTCTGCATCAGAAGCATAGAAATGCATCCCATTTGGGTGCAGTGGTAGTGGCTGAAGCCGATGGTAATCTATATGCTCTCGCTCAGAAAAATGAATTTCTTTCCCAGCTCTTCCGGCAGGTGCAGGAAGGGTAAGTTTTTGTGTTTCTTTTAGGTTGGCGATACGCTGAACCATCTTAGACACATCGATGGTGTCTGGCATCTCTCCCATGAAGCCAAAGATCAGCGCACTGCCTGTGCCGTGTCCCTTTCCGGTGGCAGCGAGCGAGCCGTAGAGGTCGCACCTCACGGTGGTCACATCGCTATACCTGGTGTGATCAGCGAGCTGCTTGGTGAATGCACATGCCGCCTTCATCGGGCCCACGGTGTGGGATGATGAAGGACCGATACCTATACTGAAGAGGTCTAGGATAGAGATGTGCATACTCTTGAGAGGACTATTTTAGAGGTAAGATTTCTACCTCATAGCCATCCGGGTCAGTAATGAATGCCATCTGCCTGTTCTCAGTGGCTGCGAACTTTTCTCTCCAGTTTCCTGGCCAGATTTCGATGCCATCATTCTCAAGTGTGTCACAATACGCGATCACATCTGGGACGCCCACGCAGGTGTGCATGAGATCCTCTGGGACGGCTACTTTGTAGTCTGGCGAATATGTGAGTTCAAGAAAATGTTCAGATTCTGGCAGGTGCATGAACGCTAATTGGTTTCCTTGAGGCGATGTCTTCTGCTGTCCTAGCTTGAAGCCAACCTTCGTGTAGAAGTCTATCGAGGCCTGCGGGTCTGAGACGCGGATGCGGGTGTGTAAAAATTTTATCATAGTAACTTATTTGGTTAATCTTCGTCGGTGACGATGCGGTAAGTGTCTTTGCATTTACGGATCATTATCCCATCTGCCTTGATGGCGGGATCCCAGCCGTTATCGAGACCAAATTCGATGATGCCTTCTAGCCATCTTAGATCGAATACTTTTGGGACTTGGGCGATGAGCATCTGGCCATTAATCGCTTCATTATAGGCGAGTCTGACTTCTGTTCCTTTGGCGGTGGCGAAGGCTATCCAGCGGTATTGGATGTCGTCTAAGCTGAGTAGTTTACTCCCTTTTCTTGGGATGTTAGGTCTTGTAATGGCCATGATGTGTTGGTTGTATTTGTTGAGTTGTTAGAGTGAGATCCACAGGCTCTTGAGATAAGACTCGCCGGTGTATTCTTCTGGCATATCGAGTGCCGTTACGGATTTATACCCAGCTAGGCCGCGCTTGACGAGGACATTGAAGCCCTCAGGGGTAAGTTTTCTACAGTTTGTCGTGGCCAGTATCCATCCGTCTGGCGCTGTGCACGCCGCAGCTAGCGAGATCAGCTGATCATAGTGGGCCTCCACTTGGAAAACCTTACCCTTATCATCTCTAGAAAATGTCGGAGGATCGAGAATAATGCCGTTGAATTTCCTGCCCTGTTTGGCAAACCTCTTGAGCCAATGAAAGGTGTCTCCCTTACAAAAGTAATGCGCAGCGGGGTCAATCTCATTTGCCTGCATGTTCTGCTTAGCCCATTCTAAATAGGGTTGCGAGAGATCTAGCGTGGTCGTGGTGGCTCCTGCCAGAGCCGCGCAGACAGAAAAGGCACCCGTGTAGGCAAAGGTGTTTAGCACCGTATCGCCGGGCTTCACCGCCTCGCGCACCCGCACGCGGTTGTCTCGCTGGTCCAGAAATATCCCTTGCGAGTAGCCGCTCTGAAATGAGATCCGGTAGTTCACCCCAGACTCCTTCGCGATGAATGCCTTATCTTGATTAGTGCCACAGAGATGCGTGGGGTCTTCCTTCTGATGCTGATCCAGCCGTTTCCAGTAAACAGTTTTCCCTGTTGACCGGAGAAAAATCTCCACATCACGAGGCAGACGTTTATCCCTAGTAGAGATGATCCATCTATCAGAAAATGTCTCCAGAAAAGTATCCTCCAGCCCATCACCAATACCATCTAACAGCCGTAACGCGTTAGTTTCGGAGGTTCCTGTAGTGAGCAATTGCATCCGTTTAGAAATAGCGGTATTAAAGAGTGTGTCCATGATGTGCGGTGGTGAGCAGTAAAATGCAAATTCTTGCAAAAGTAAACCCACGCTTTAGAAAAACGAAAGGCAAACTTTAGATTTACAAAGGAGATGAGGGGTGAAATCAACTGGAAAGGATTGTCACTTTGGAGAGCTCTTCTAGTATCTTAGTTCGGTCGGTATAGTTTTTTGCGCAAAGCTTGGTATTGCTTGTAGGGTGATCAGGCTAGGGAAAAACACCTCAAAATGAACTCTTTTTAGCCGCTGATTACGCAGATTGCCGCTGATTTTTTTACCCTGACCTTTTCTTTGGTGCTAGAAAATCTCAGCGTCACCGTAATTGTGATTTTTATTGCTGAAAAAGTGGTTTCATCGCATTGAAAATCATTTTTAAATCAGTGAAATCAACGGTAATATAATATGTTCTCCCTAGCTTTAGCTCGGCAGGTATCCGGCCAATCAGCCCAACTAGCTGCCAGGCCATAACCTAATTGACATGCTCGAAGGGGGAGTAGACATCCGCTATATTCAGCAAATGCTAGGACACTCCAGCCTAGACACCACCAGCATTTATACCCAAGTAGTCATTCGGAAACTCCAGCAAATTTACAATAGCACGCACCCCTCAGCGAAAAACAAACAAGAAAAACCACCAAAAAACTGCTAACCTAAAATAATGAGTGAGAGAATAACATTTAATCCAAAACAATGTGGCGGACGTCCCTGTATTCGAGGAATGCGTATACGTGTTCAGGATGTGCTAAGCATGCTTGCATCAGGAATGACCCAGCAAGAGATTCTGGAGGACTATGAATACCTTGAAGCGGAAGACATTCATGCATGCCTTGAGTATGCCGCCGCCGAAACTGCCCATCCAGTATTACTAGCTCAGTGAGTATAGGGTTTATTGTAGATGCTCAGCTCCCCGTGGCACTTGCTAAAGCCACATGCGATGAGGGATATAAAGCAGAACACTTAGCCAGAGCATTACGGCTTGATGCCGAGGACGCAGAAATCTGGGAACTAGCAAAGCGAGACTCACTCGTCATAATCAGCAAAGACGAAGACTTTGCCAAACGCTCCAAGCGAGTAACAGAGCCGCCAGTAATAGTTTGAATCCGAGTGGGCAACATTCGTAATAAAACTTTAATTGAATGGTTTGGGAAGCTTTTACCGCAGATCATTGAGCTGATAGAGCAAGGTGACCTACTCATAGAAATACGCTAAAAGCCGACTTTCTTCTTTTAGCCGCTAGAAACGTGAGCAATGGCTTTTTCGAGAAGTAACAGAATGGGGCATGAAAGCAGACAGCGTGAAGGGCTTTGGAGTGTAGAGTGTGGAGTGTGGAGTGTGGAGTGTGGAGTGTGGAGTGTGGAGTGTGGAGTGTGGAGTGTGGAGTGTGGAGTGTGGAGCACCTTCGGGTGTGATTTTTGAATAAATTAAAACCTCGATACCCATTATTTTATATAGGATAAAAGGAATAATCATCTACGGTAATTCACAATTCACGGACTTGTTTAGCCCTTCCTTTGGCGAACCAACTAAGTGTCAGACCCAACTAAGTGTCAGACCATAATTTTACATTCTAGGCATCTAGTTGGGTTTCATTCGATGGCTATTTGTCTGTGGGTAAAACTCGCTCTTTCTCTTGCTGAAGACAATGAGGAGATAAATACCCACCAGTAAGCCTATAGGAAATAGTAACACACACCATAAGATGGATAGCACAAACACAGACCTGTAAAACCATTGTTCTCGATTAGTGCGTTGAAATAGAGCGATACTGACTAATATCACTCCAACTATCCCAAATACTACTCCATATATTGTAGTCATTATCGCTAGGCTAATATCTCCAGCAAGAAGTGATGGATCAGTATCAGCATCACCCAATCTTGAGAAAGCCTGAATCATGCCAAAAATAGTTCCTAGTAATCCAAATACTGGTCCGGTAAGAAGAATACATCCAGCAATTGATAGTACACGACGAGATGGAACTACTTTTTTTTCGGAGAAGGTATCGGGATTTGTTATTTCTGAATCGTAGGGTGTATTCATTATTCTTAGGCAAAGGTACTAGCATAGCCGCCCCCTGCCTAGAAGGCGAACAAGAGTTTGATGGTTTAGTTATCTAAAAGCTTGGCAGGGAATACGTCGCAAATGGTTGGCTACTGAGATTTGTCGCTCATTTGGGTTGGCTGGATATCATGGAGAATTCACCTTGTTTGCTTTATCAATATCTGCCCAACGATTAAGTAAATTGGGTCCTCGAAGCATCCAGCGACCTCCTAAGAAAAGAATGAGAAAAGATCCAATTCCATGAACTAATTCTGT
>JBLHQF010000049.1:0-13930 GCA_047624885.1 Cryomorphaceae bacterium
CGCCAGCTCCATTGCCGTTACCACTTCCCCAACCGTCTCCGAAGTCGTTTCCGTCCCCTAAGTCGAGTGATAGCTCAGTCATTACCTGATCTGGCACAGGTATCGCTGTGGCAGAGGGTGTGTGCGCAGCGATGACTTTAGCAATGCTAGATGATGGTGAGGAGGGTTTCTTCACCACTTCATTAATCATTTCTGGCTTCACTATCTTCTCTTCAGACTCAGAACCTGCTGAATAGGTGACCATTTCTTCCGTATTCTTGAAGAGTGGTGAAAGGGCGATGTAGAAAAGAATCGCAACGAGAAGGGCGCAGACAAGCAGTGAGATGATGATTGAAGAAAGCGTGGAATTTCTTTTCTGTGCATTGAGCTTAGCCTGTACTTCTGGTGATGGTTGTGAGTGAATACTCATGATTCATGGTGTTTTAGTTGTGCGTTTATCAGTTAATTTAGTATGGAATTAATAAATTAACAAACTACAACATTACTTTATTAGGTTTAAAAGCAAAAAAGGATTTGATTTCACTAAAGTGTTTATTTTCACAGATTTCTTGATTTCTTGATTTCTTGATTTCTTGATTTCTTGATGGTGTTGAAGCGCAGAAACCTCAAGTTAAATGCAATAGATGTTTTTGTCATACAGTAAAGCAGATTTCATCGTGCTGGTAATCTGTGGCTCTCAGCGAAAATCTGCGGTATTAGCTTTATTTATCCTTAGCCTACTCGGATGAGAATGATGCTGTTTATTTGTTTGTTGCTTGCAATTTCTGGAGATGTAGCTGGAGTGGGCTAAACAAAATTTAAGACTTAATCATTATGACAACACATCCATTTTTATCTGACGACTACCACATCCGCTGGTCCACCCTGACTCCTGACAGAGTAGAGAACGACATGAAGCAGGGCATCACTCTGGCTGAAGAAAAACTCGATGCGATCCGTAAGCTGGATCCTGCTGAGGTGACATTAGAGAATACATTTCTCGCACTCGAAAGTGCTACTGAGGAGCTGGGTAGAGGCTGGGGGAGGCTGAATCATTTGGATTCAGTGCTAGAGGACGATGGTCTCGAAGATGCGCTCAATAAAGTGCTTCTTGAGGTGTCAGCATTTTATTCATCTATTTCTTTAGATGCAGAGATTTGGGCATCGCTGAAGGCTTTTCGTGATAGTGATACGGCTAAGCAGATGAGTGATCTACAAAAGAGATTTGTCGAGGAGACATGCTTGGAGTTCGTGGCTTCTGGGGCGGATCTGCAGGATGAGAAGAAGGCTAGGGTGGCTGAGATAGATGCTGAACTGTCCGCGGTCACGCAGAAATTTTCTGAAAATGTGGTGAAATCCACAGATGACTGGGATTTAGTAGTCGATGATGAGTCGCGTCTCGCCGGACTACCTGAGATGGCTAAGGAAGGTGCAAGGCTGAATGCTCTGGAGAAGGGACAAGGCACTGAGGATGATCCGAAATGGAGATTCACGTTGCAGTATCCATCTATGGGACCTGTGATGCAGTTTGCAGATGACGATAGCCTGAGAAAAGAAATCTGGGAAGGAATGGGACAGATAGGCAGCAAGGGAGACTGGGATAATAAGGAGATTATTTGGACAATCTTGGATCTGCGCCAAGAAAAGGCTGAGTTGTTAGGGAAGAAAAATTTCCCAGACATGATCCTAGAGCATCGTATGGCGAAGAATGGTCAGTCGGCGGTAGATTTCACCGAGAAACTACACGCATTAGTAGAGCCACATTTCCTGAAGGATCAGCAAGGGCTGAAGCAATATGTAGCGGACAAGAGCAAATCAGAAATCCGTCTGTTAGAGCCCTGGGAGACTGGCTATTGGGTAGAGAAGCGCAGGCAGGAGGAATATGATTTTGATAGCGAGTTATTGCGACCGTATTTCTCGGTGGATCATGTTATGGCTGGGATGTTTGAGATCGCGACCAAGATATTTGATATACGTATCGAGCAGCGTGAGACGGTTTTTGGCGGTGACAAAGATGGAGCGGTTCAAGTGTGGCATGAAGATTGTCTGTATTACGATGTTTTTGATAATGAAAGTGGTGATCTATTGGGCTCTTTCTACGCTGACTGGCACCCCAGACAAGGTAAGCGCGGTGGTGCTTGGATGAATACGCTGAAGACTGGTCTTCCGCCGATGAATGGAAATCCTAGAGACCCACACATCGGGTTGATGGTCGGAAATATGACCAAGCCGGTGGGCGATGAGCCTGCGCTGCTAGATCACCGTGAAGTGGAGACTATTTTCCATGAGTTTGGGCATCTACTGCATCACCTACTAGGCGATGTGGAGATCAAGTCACTCTCGAGTATGAACGTGCCGTGGGATTTCGTGGAGCTACCATCACAGATTATGGAGAATTTCTGTTGGGATCGACAGTCACTGGATCTATTTGCCAAGCATTATAAGACCGGGGAGGTGATCCCGGATGAGTTGTTCGAGAAAATGTTAGCAGCTAGAAATTACATGAGCGGTAGCGCGTATATGGCTCAGTTAGGGCAGGGGATGTTAGATTTAGAAATCCACATGCATGGTGATCAATACAAGGGGATGGACCTTCCCGAAATGGAAAAGAAAATTCTAGCTAAATACAAAACTAAACTAGCGACAGAGTCACCAAGCTTCCTGGTGAAATTCAGTCATTTGTTTAGCGGCGCGGTAGCGTATGCTTCTGGATACTATTCTTACAAGTGGGCAGAAGTTTTAGATGCAGATGCCTTCACGCGCTTTCAAAAAGAGGGCGTGCTGAATCCAGAGACTGGGAGATCATTCAGAAATGAAATCCTCCGAGCAGGAAACTCACGACCAGCGGATGAATCCTACCGTCAGTTCATGGGCAGAGACCCAGATCTTAGCGCATTGTTAGAGCGGGCTGGATTGGGTTAGATCATAAAAAATAATCATTGAGAGCGCCTTCACGATAATTCGTGAAGGCGTTTTTTTTATGAACTATTTAGCGATTTTGTAAGGTCTTTCATGGAGCCACTTTATTAGCATGTCGTCATGGAATAGTTTGCCGAAGACCCGGTATTTAGAATCAGCTAGCGGGTTTTTCGAGTCGTAGGGTTCAGAGACTACACATCTTTTAGGGGTGTTGTAGTATGATGAGTGGACGAAGGTGATGGCTTCACCATTCACTGTGACGAATCCTGTGTGGGTATCTAGGCCTACGATGTATATTCCGTCGCCAGATTTCACGAGCTGTTTTTTGATGTCGGCAAGCGCACGTTTGCTTGAAATATCCATGGCAGATCTTTCCATAAATGTGCGGATGATTCGCTGTGATGGCTGCTGCGCTAGCCTGATACGAGAGACTTTAAACCCAATATGAACCAAACAGGTGGATACAAAATAACCGCAAGCAATCTTGCCTTCGCCAGGAGTCTTTGAAATCCCATTAAAATCCCAAGGAGTGCCATACCAAGCAGGGAATACGTTTTGACAAAGTTCCGATTCGAGACGCATTTTGACTACACTTAGAATAGTCTTTTTAACTTCGCTAGATGCGTTCTTATAGGCTGCTGCTTGGGCGATGCGGGACTGCTGCAGGTTGGTGAGATTTTTTTGATAAACCTCTCGTTTTTGCTGACCAACTTCTGCTGCGAGGTCTTTGCTTAGGATGGGGTTCTGAGCAGCTGAGAATTGGCAGATTGCTAGATAGCATGTGAGACTGACGACAAGTAAATGATGCATAGCTTTTAGCTACGGATGCGAGTAGTGATATTTGTCAGTGAGACCTCTCATTTTACAAACTATTTACCTAGCTTAAGAACAGTGGCTTTGACGAAAACGAGTACTTTTTTAGTGTGATCTGGCTTGCCATCTAGCTCTGGAGTGAGGGCACTGGCGAGGACAAACTGACCATCTGAGATGGTTAAGCTAGTGTTTATTCTTAAAGTATAGAAGGTGGGCATTTTGCTTTTTGAAGCTACCTTCGGAGTGTTCCAGTCTAAAAACACCTCGTCTCCTACATGCTTAATTAGTTCAGGCTTGAAGGTGAGCTCGATCGTTTTTCTGTCCTCTCCGATGATGGGTTCGATTTCTACGGTTAGTCCTAAATTTCTAGTCTCAAATGCTGTGGCTAATGGAGGGAAATCGACTACAGAAGGTTTAGTCTTATTCCAGCCTGGTAAACCATTGCCGGGAAGACTAGGTGGTTGGTATTCTGTAGGGTAGATATATTCTCGGATGCTCTCGGAGGTACAACGTTCTCCAGATCTACAGATGATGGAATTACTTGCCACAAGCGTTGCTTTGCCATCCTTGACCTGTTTGAGCAGTTTATTTCTCATTGTAGTATGGTCACTGTCGTTCGATGTAGCGGACATTAGCCCAGCAAATTCTAGGGAAGAAATCTCGATGAACTCAGTATAAAGATGAACTTGCGGTGGCTTTTTTGCTAACACGTTTTTGCCGGCGGGGGCGGTTTTCGCCTGAGATAGCGCAGAAAATGCTCCTAGACACAGGGCTGCTAGTGAGAGTGTGCTAAAAAATGATTTCATGGTTGTTACTTGGTTATGGTTATTTCTCTGGGAAATGGTGATCAAACGAGTGGATCTCTTTCCATTTGCTAGTTCCGTCTGTGTGGATGGTGATGCGCTTGAAGGCGGCTTTTGGCGTGCCCCAGAAGCGCACGATGTCTATCTGGAAGGTTGCGATGATATTGTTAGAGATGCTGACTTTATATTCGCCAGGGACTGCTTGTCTCATCACGCATTTAGATGCGCCTGGGACTGCCATGCAGTAGAGACCTTGGCGGTAGATGTTGAAGGCTGGTAGCCCGTTGGTATATGTGTCTTCGTAATCAATTTTGAGTAACCTTGAAACCCCGTTTGTTTCTGCAACTGCGGTAATATGGATGTCGTATTTTGTATTTATTTTATCTTTCGGAAGGATTGTTATGAGATCATCTAGTCCTTGATGTCGGAAGTCTTTGGTGAGCTTTACTTTGAGCGCGTCGGTGAGTGATTTATTATACAGGTGAGCTTTAATGAGGAGGAAGCGGATGGTATCGTTGGTGAGCTGAGGATCGAATGATTCTACGATTTCAATGACGTGCTGGTAATCTTGAAACTCGATGAGCCAAAGCAGATACCTTTTCTTAGCTGTGAATTTATGTTCCTCACCTGCCATGATATTACTGAGAACTTTCCGAGCAATTTCGGGTTTTTTATTTGCGTAGAGGACGCGTGCGGCATGAATGTAGAAGTGGTTGTTTTGGCGGCTGTTAGATTTTAACTGGAGGTAAGATTTCTGCGCATCTTGATTCACATTTTTATTGAATTCCTTCCAGCTCTGAAGGCTGGTTTCGGTCTTCTGAAGACTGACTGGAGAAATGTTTTTGTTGATGAATTTCACATGATCTTTGGAGTTAGCTATGTAATTGCTACTATCACCGCCACCGCCGAATGGATCACTACTAAATCCGTCCATGCTTCCGTAGGCCAGCCCATAAAAGTCATAATAGACAGACATGGATAGATCAGAGCCGTCATCAGTGATAAAACGTTGTTTTCTGGGGTTGTCTTCGTCTGAGTAATAGATGTCTCTTTTTTCAAGAGCTACAATCATATCACCGGCTAGGAGTGGGGTTTTCTGGTAACCATCACTAGAGAGATTATAGATGACTCGGTGACTATTTCTGTAGAGTGCCACGCTCTGGAGATCGTGATTATGCAGGAATTTTTTGAGGTCTGTATTAGGCTTTAATTGATGAATTTTCTGTTCGGGGACGATGCCTCTTAGTGAGACGAAGATGTCTTTATCATTGGGCCAGTTGACTTTCTCAGAGAAGAATTTCAGGCGCTGTTTATTTAGCTTGGAAACTTGTTCAGTCCATTGAAGGTATTCTTTTTGTGTGCTGATGGTGCTTTTTGTTCCCTTATGCTTTTCTACTTGAGCCTTCCATCGCTCCAAAAATTCCATTTTCTTTGGGTCATACTGTCCTTTGAGAAAAAATCTATCTCTAGCGAGTTTGAATGTTTCTATGTTTTTGATCGCTGGTAGTTGGTATTGGAGGTGCCAAAGGTAAGTTTTTGGCGGTATTTTTTCAATTATTTGTCTATTGGTTACTATTTTTCTGGTTTTAGTCATTCGCTTATAGCTAGCGAGCATGGTAGGATCTTTAGGCTCTATTTTGTATCTTACGTAATCGCTCATCGTTTCTAAAACTATCATGGATGTGTGGTCACTAGTTAGTCTGTGCTTTATACAGTAGTCGATGATGGCGTTTTTTGGCGCGTGAACTCGTTGCAGATTGAGGAGGTTTTCTTGCGCTATGATTGTATTGAGTGGGCTATGGATGGTTTTATAAATATTTTTATAGTCAATCGTAAAGGTGTGCTTCACCTCGTTTCCGTAGCCGACGCTTATGGTTAGACTCTCTTCTGGGCTAGTAATAAAATAGTGTAGCAGTTTTGGGTCATTTGACGGTAGTAGCTGTCCTTTCTTTGGTGAGATTACGGATAGACGTTGTTGTGATAACTCGGTGATGAGTGATTCAGCTATGAAGTTTTGAGTTGAGTTAATGATTTTTAGATTAGTAAACAGCTTAGTGGCAAGGTGGATCTGAGGTTTGTTAGAACTAAATATTAATGTGAATTCATCACGGCTGATCGAATCTGGTATCTTAGGGGTAAGTTTTGCTGCGCCGTCATGGTGGAGTGACTTTAATACGGCTTTAATCTCGCCCCATTCACCATCAATGACTTTGTAGCTTCCTTTAAGGTGGGTATTATAGCCAATGGTGCATAGTGTGACTTCTGTGTTACGATTTTTTTGGAAGTATTGTTCGAGTAATTGGATTTCCTCGATGGGTTTTCGATCATTTGCTACATCAGAAGTATCCCAGAGAATAGTGATTTTTTTAGGAGTGTAAGGTCTGATTATAGCCAATTTTTTAGGGATTGGGAGTGTGTAAAGAGCATGGACTTGCTCACCATCATTGACGGGCTCGTTAGTAAGAGTTGCTTTATTAGAAAATGGAACCGAAAGGCTGATGGTGTCTGTTAGGCTGGTTGCTTCAGAGTAGAAGGTTTGTTTACCGTTGTTAGATTTAAAAACCATGTCATTGCCTGAGACGCGGCAGTCTCCTGTGACGGTAATATTTAGGCGTCTAACTTTTGAGGTGAGTTTGAGAGGGAGTTGGTAGACGAAGTTGTCACCGACCTTAGGTAGTCTGTAAACGAAGGTTAATTTGGTCCGTTTAGTCTTTTGTCCAGGGATGGGGAAAACGCGGATCTTGAAGTTGTTATTCGCTTTTTTCTCCACGAGCCCTGGATCAACGTTACGAGCTTTGATTTCCTCATAGGCACGGAGTGCTTTATCTTTATCTACTACGCTGGCTTGTCTCATCTCCCCATTGATTTCTAACTCATAGCCGCTGATGGTAGCACCAGGAGGGAGGGGGATATTTATCTCGCCTTCTTGATTGTTGTGTCTTGGATTATAGAAATTTGCGGTGATGGTGGTACGAACGATGTTATTGGTGACCTCAAGATCGATATCAAGCCCTTTTACGATGACGCTCTGTGCTCGGCCATATTTAAAATGGAGGTTCTGTGCATGTATAACAGTGGCACAGAGGCTGAGCAGGATAGTAAAAAATAATTTTCTCATAGATATATAATTTAGAGACCTACTTTGAGGATGTCTGCTTTCACGAACACGAGAATCTTCTTGGATGGGTCAGCTTCTCCTTTGTCATTCTTTGGGGTTAGAGCATTAGTGAAATGAAATTTCCCATTCGTAAGTGTGCATGAGGTATTCACTCTGAGAGTGTAGATAGTGGGCATTTTATAAGTAACATTAGCCTCTTTCCCCCAGATAGTATCTCCTACATGGTAACAAATCTCAGGTTTGAAGGTTATATCAATGGTCTTACCGTCTTCTCCTAGGGTGGGCTCTACTTCTAGTGTGGCTCCTAGATTTCGGCTTTCAAAGGCAGTAGGGACTACGATAGTAGGAGGGGAGTTTTTTTTCTCATTTTCTATTGGATCCGAAATTTCGTATTCAGTAGGATAGATGAACTCTGTGATCGATTCTGTCGTGGCTCTCTCTCCACTTCGAGTGACGAGAGTTTGGGATTCTAGGATGGAGACTTTACCTGCCTTCGCTTTTGTGAGGAGGTCCGCGCGCATCTTTGTATCATCATTTCCTCTTCTCGGGATACTCATGATTTCTGCTAGCTCAATGGTGGAGACTTCAAAATACTCGACATAGATTCTGATCGTCCTAGCACCATTGATCGCTACTGATTCTCCTGTGGGATCGTAATATTCTTGAGATTTAGCATTTGGAATAAGACAGCAAACGACAAAGAGGTAGAGCGCGGGGTTAAGCAATTTCATATCTAATGAGTAAGTGAAATTTGCTGGGAAGTTACAAGGAATTAACTTTTCTGTACGGAGAAGAAGAGCTGCATGCGCTTGTGCATGTCGTCGTAGAAGCTTTGTCTCATGTGCTCTAGCATTTCGCGTTTTTTGGAGCCGCCGTGTTCTAGTGTGGCTTCTTCAGCGGCGAGTTTCTGCTGGAAGATGCGCTCGGAATCGATCATCGAGTCGAGAAAGATCCTCGCGGCTCGTGAGTGCTCCACACCATCGATCATGGCATTCTCTAAATTCTTATTCCTAGTGACGGCGATCATTTCGCCGCTGTTGAGAGCATTCACATACTGGTGGTGGTTCTGTAAAAAGCTCTTGTGGTCAGAGTCAAATAAGACTTCATCGCGGTCGATGAGTTTATCGTAGGGACCTGCTTTACAGAAGAACTTCACCATCAGAGGGATGGTGTCCACCAGCATGAATAGCGCGGTGAGGACCATGTAGGTGACGTAGGCGAAATGCCCACCTTCGGCACCATTCTTGAAAAGTTTATGTAGGGCGAGAGTCTGAGTGAGGATGTCCTTTCTGGGCTCATCAGCAATGGCGGTGAGCGTAGTGCGTTCATCATTAGCTACAGCAGAAGCATCCTTCTGGAGGCGTCCTAGCTCTAGGAGCATAGAGTCGATCTGGATCTTGATGGTGTCACGGATTTGGTTCTGCTGAGTGACGAACTGACCTGCCTGATCTTCATCTACTTTACTGCGTAATACAGCGAGTCTTTCTTCTTGGACCGCTTTCTTTGCTTCTTCCGCCTGGAGTAGTGTTTCATAGTTGCCGATAGCGCTGGCTTCTGCTTCGGTGACTAGAGTGAGCAGCTTGCTTTTTTCTTCTGTTAGATGTTGGAGTTGATCGCCTAGGCGTGTGGCTTCGGTGCGTCTCCAAGCGAGCTGATCATCCCGGATGCTCCTAGCGCGTGGGCCTAGTCCACGGATTCCGCTACGCTCGCCATTGACTTCATTTTCAAACTGCACTTGCCATGAGGCGAGCTCTGTCTGGATTTTTGCATAGACGGGAGTGAGCGTGGCTGTTTGTTCTTCCACTTCTGTTATCCTCGCGGTGAATGGCTTGGTCGCTTCGGTGATGGCTATATCGAGTTTCTTTTGCTTTTCTGCTGAGAGTCCCGGGATAGCTGAGGTTTTCTGGTCTTCCTGAATGAGAAATTTCGCTTGAAATGTCTCGTTCCAGCGGTCGCGTTGCTGCTTGATGGCATTTTCTTGTGAGCGCACATCAGTCAGGGCATCGGTCTTGAGATCCTTGAAATATAGGCGTGTCTCGGTGATCTGCTCGGATCGATCGGCCTCGATGACTCCTGTGATGGTGTCTTTAAAGAGGAGTAAAACGAGTGGGTGGGCGATGGTGAGGCCCATCAGTCCAGCGACAGTGAGACGCAGGGTGAACTGACCGATTTTCTTGCCAGGGGAGAGAAAGGCTCGGTAGCTTGCGAGTAGAGCTCGGTCAATAGTGAGGATGATGAACGCCCAGATACAGGCTACCGAAAAGATGACCCAGTAGTTGTCCGTGAGAGTGGAGAGTGCGTAGGCGCAGGCGATGAAGGCAAAGGCGCAGGGCACGAGCACTGTGGCACCAAAGGCAACGTATTTTCTTTGCTCCCAGTTAGGGCACTGTTCTAGAGTTTCAGTGCCCGCGCTGGAGAGCCAGAAGAATGCGCGCTTCAAAGTGGATGTTTGCTGAGTTGGCATAATCTATAGTTACTTTACGTAAAATAGGCTGGATTGTTACAATAAATATCCCACTAGATTATCTGCTACTCATTGGCTGACAAGTTATTATTTAGCAGCACTCTTTTTCTGCTGCTGTCCTAGCTCTCTGACCCAGATATTGCGATATTCGATAGGATCACCATGGAACTGGAAGCGGATAGGAGCTTGCTCTGGATGAGTTGCAGGGTATTCTGTTACTTTTTTGTGCTTGGTAGGTCCTTTGAGCTCTTGCGCGTTATGTATAATGACTCCGTTGTGCATCACGGTGATGACTGCGGGCTTAAGCACTTTTCCGTCCTTGTATTCTGGAGCGGTGAAGGTGATGTCGTAGCTCTGCCATTCGCCTTGTGGTCTGGACGGGTTTACCAGTGGTGGAAACTGTCCATAGATTGCACCCGCCTGACCGTCAGCATAAGTGACGTTGGTGTGGCTTTCTTGGACTTGGACTTCATAGCTATTCATCAGGAAGACCCCGCTATTACCTCCTTTTTGGCCATCGACCTTACGATCTGCGGGGATTTTCCATTCGAGGTGGAGCTGGCATGATCCGTAAGATTTCTTAGTCTGGTTATCGCCGAGCTTGGTTACGATGAGCACCCCGTCTTTGATCGTCCATGGCTTGGTGAATGCATCCGTATTCTTGCCATCGAAGATGATGTCCGCATCTGCCGGTGCGGGCGTGGTGGTGATGGATGTCGCCTCCACCTTTACTGGGTGCGGACGGTCTTTATCATGCACGGCATAGCCTGACCATGGCTGAATATTCTGGGCTGAGAGCGGGAGAGTCAGTGATGTAAGGATGTAGAGTGATTTCATAGATTATGAGTAAATTAGTGATTTTTTTCTTTGGTGACAACTTTAGAATCAAATAAATGCGCCAGCTGTATTCCAATTGTGTAGCAGAGGAAATCTGTCCAGAGAAACCCTCGGCCTAAAATGAGCGCACCCAGACGGGTATTGCGGATCTGGTTGATCCAGTCTTGCTGGTAGAGCTGGGAAATTTCGATGGCGAAGCAAAAACTCAATGCGATGATGGCGATCTTGAGGGGAGACCATTTAGGAAAGGCCACACAGACGATTAAATAAACCATCGCTGCCCAGAGGGTGTCACCGGCATAGCTGGCGAAGAACCCGCCCTTCATCGCGAGAGGCATAAAGGATGAGCGGGTGAATAAGCCAAGCGTGATGATCACGATGACGAGCGCGAGGTAGGTGGGGCGATTTCTTGGCATGTGGTGAGTATTATCTTAGCGAGTAGAATATAAAATGAAAATGATTGAAAAATATAATCCGCAGAGAAGGTATCTAAAAGATGTTACTGAGCCACCGTCATCCGTTACTTTATGACTTTGCTGTGTTTTGCCATCGTCAGAAACGACGGTTTGCCTGGCTGCGAGATAGGCGCGCATTTGCAGGTGAACTGCTGACAGATTCTGAGCAGAAATTACCGCATAATGTGAAACGTCATTCTTCTAGGTTACTGAAGAATCTGGGCGAAACGGAAATGTGGCTACAGCATAATAAAGTAGAAAACCTCAAGCTGTGCTTGCCACATATCAATGGCTTAGTGATCAAGCCGGGAGAGACATTTTCGTTCTGTCGGCTGGTAGGGAAGCCTACTGCTAAACGAGGATTTAAAATAGGTATGGAACTTACCATGGGACAGGCACGACCAGGAATAGGCGGTGGGATTTGTCAGCTGGCGAATATGCTGAACTGGCTAATCATGCACAGCCCTCTCACCATCACCGAGCGCAGCACCCACAGCTTCGATCCCTTCCCAGACCAGAAACGCAGTATACCATTTGGTACTGGATGCGCTATTTTTTATAACTACGTGGACTTTTGTTTTATCAATGAAACGGACCACACATTCCAGCTATTGCTGACCATTGATGAAAATAATCTGAATGGTCATCTCGTTTCCAAAGAAATGATCGAACACAACTACAAGGTGTTCGAGAAGGATCACTACTTCATCAGAGAAGGCGATACCATTTACCGGCACAACGAAATCTGGCGTAAAGTACTCACCAGAATAGTAGGGAAACACCTACATGATGAACACATCAAAACGAATCATGTGCGGGTGTGTTATGAGCCTGATGACTTTAGAACATGATTAGATGATTACAAAGAACCAATAAGATGGTTTGAATGACTATCGAATGAAGAAGCCAAACGTATTATTTATTTTCGCCGACGACCTAAGGCCAGAGTTGAACTGCTATGGATGCGAGCATGTGATTAGTCCAAATATTGATCGCTTGGCATCGAAGGGTTGCCTGTTTGAGAAATCCTATGTCCAGATAGCTGTCTGCAACACTTCCCGTGCGAGTATGCTCACGGGAAAAAGACCTGATGATTTGAGTGTCTGGGGGCTGGATACCCATTTCAGGGAAAGCTCTCCCGATGTAGTGAATCTGCCCCAGCATTTCAAGCAGCAGGGTATTATACAGCAGCAATCGGGAAAATTTACAACAACGGCAAACCTGCCCCAATTTCTTGGTCGGAGCCACAGTTATATATTGAAGGTTACCCATACGATCCGGATGCAGTTTATCGGGATGACGGAAACATTCATTATCTTGAGCAACGAAAGGCTCAGCTCCGAGAAGAGGATGATTCTGGAAAATACATTGATGAATACGGGCAATGGTATCTGAAAGTCTGTGCGACCGATATGCCGGATGTGCCTGACAGTGCCTACTACGATGGTGCGCAAACTGATGTCGCTATAGATAAATTAAGCGAGCTTAGTAAGGGCGATAAGCCTTTCTTTTTCGGGCTAGGATATTACCGACCTCATCTGCCCTTTAACGTACCTAAAAAATATTGGGATATGTATGATCGTGAAACAATCACATTGGCAGAGTATGATATGCCGCCTCTCGGTGCTCCGCCCATGGCTATGAACAACATGCGAGAGCTAAGAGGTTACGCTGATTTCAAGGAAGTTGATCATCCTAATGAATCACAGCTGACTGATGAAGATGCACGGCTTTTGCGTCACGGATATTTCGCCTCGGTTAGCTACGTTGATACTCAGATAGGCAGAGTGCTAGATCAGCTAGAAAACTTAGGTATTATGGATGAGACGATCATCGTGCTCTGGGGTGATAATGGCTGGAAGCTAGGGGATTATGGTAGTTGGTGTAAAATGACCAATTACGAAATGGATACACGCGTTCCGTTGATCATTAAGCCCGCAAAATCGATGACGGGTGATAGTGTTCGCTCACAGATCGTGGAGCAGGTCGATATTTACCCTACTTTGTGCGACTTAGCTGGCATCCCTTATCCTGATGGCCTGGCTGGCGAAAACCTGGCTAATCATATCATCAATAAAGACATTGAAGGTAAAACCCATGCCTTCAGCCAGTTTTTAAGGTATGGTATCTGGGGGGCTTCGAACGGTAAAGAAACAATGTGATACTCAGTTAGGACAGAGGATTGGCGTTACGTGGAGTGGTTCGAGAGCGATAAAACAGAAGTCGTAGGTCGAGAGCTTTATGACATTAAAAGCCAGGGTCTAGAGCAGATTAACCTCAGCTGTAAGCCCGAGTATAGTGAAACTGAAGACAAGCTAGCGCAGTTAGTGACTGAGTATCGGGGCGAGACCCTTCCGTTGAAAGCGAGTAAACGGCGCTAGAACTTGGCCAGTATGGATCATCTGTTTAGAAAACAGACTTTTGAACGGTATGCTTCTCACGGTAAGTGATCGGAGAAACTCCGGTGAGTCGTTTGAACATAACGTGCATGTTTGCGGTTGTGCCAAAGCCGACCAGATCACTGATTTCTCCAACGGTTTGA
>JBLHQF010000050.1:0-13769 GCA_047624885.1 Cryomorphaceae bacterium
ATGCTACGATGGAAGAAGGCATCTATGAAGTCGACACCAAGACTCTAGAGGTCAAGGAACTATGGGGTGATGAGCAAAACAAAAAATCACCACGCAAGGCTGGTCTGCATGGCTACCATGGAAAAGGTTTCTATTCAGGTCAAAGTGTCTATGTCTATGCAAACAATGGGCAGAAAGGCCAACAAGCAAAGACCATTCCTGAGACTGAATCTGGTGTTCTAGCAGAGTGGGATGGTAATGCGGATGCCTGGAAAGTCATCAGGCGAAATCAATTCACCGACGTTACTGGACCAGGTGGAATCCATGGGGCGAAGAATCCAGCAACAGACCCAATCTGGGCGATCGGATGGGACTATAAATCTCTTCTGCTTGGCGTGCGCATGCCCAAAGATGGCTGGAGCTTTTACCGACTCCCAAAATCTTCACATTCTTATGATGGTGCTCACGGCTGGAACACTGAGTGGCCTCGTATCCGAGAGATTGGTGAAGCAGACTTACTCATGACCATGCATGGTGCTTTCTGGAAATTCCCCAAAACATTCACTCCACAGAACTCCGCTGGAATCACTCCGAGGAGCAACTACCTAAAAGTCATTGGCGATTTCTGCCGGTGGAATGACAAGATCGTCCTAGGATGTGACGATGCCGCTAAAAGTGAATTCCTCAACAAGCGTAAAGCCAAGGGGCACATAGCAGGCCCACAGTCTCAGTCGAACCTCTGGTTCATCAAACCTAGACAACTAGATAACATCGGACCAGTCATCGGACGTGGTGCAGTCTGGGAAAATGAAGCTGTAGAGGCAAACACTGTATCAGACGCCTACTTATTCAGCGGCTATGATCACCGTGCTCTGCACCTGACCCATAGTGAGCAGTCAGAGGTTACTTTTACCTTAGAAATAGACAAAGCCGGAAATGGGAGTTGGTCACCATTAAAAACAATCACGGTTCCAGCTGCTAAGGGAAAAAACAGTTATGTTTTCACCGCATTTACAGGGACTGAAAAAGGAACGTGGATTCGCATCAAGTCTGACCAGAAGCTTAACAAGGTCTCCGCTGTATTTACCTACCGTAATAAAGACAGCCGTAGTAATAACGCTGATTCCATGTTCGACGGTCTAGCGCCGAAGTCAGCAAACCTCACTGGAGGAATACTCCGAGCACGCGATGGTAACAAACGCACACTTTCATTCGCAGCTATGGATAATAACGGCAAAGACATCGGGTATTATGAAATGGATGATGCTCTTCATCTAAGCAAAGTAGATGACAAAAGTGCCCACGATTTCACCAAACAAAAAGTAGCCATCGCTGTAGACTCACTCACGGTGGATAGCGCCTCCGTGATCTACACTGATGATGATGGCAATAGATGGAGGCTACCAAAAGGAGATCTCTCGGATAAGCACCCACTTGGTTCATCACGTATCGCTAGAGAAGTGGCCACTGAGCGCGATTTACTTAACTCACACGGCACCTTCTATGAACTACCTGCACGCAATGCTGGAGGGTTCCCTAAACTCAGAGCTGTAGCCACTCACAACCGCCTGGTGCATGATTTCTGTTCCTATCGCGGACTCTTCGTCATGTCAGGTATCAGCACAGATGCACCTGACAACAACCCACACATTATTAAGTCAGACGACGGAAAAACCGCCGTCTGGGCAGGAGCCATAGACGATATCTGGAAGCTGGGTAAGCCAAATGGTAAAGGAGGCCCATGGCTACAGGCTGATGTCAAAGCGGCTGTCGCTTCTGACCCTTACATCATGACTGGATTTGACAAGAAATCACTCACCCTCACCACCACCAAACCAACTAAGATTACCGCCCAAATCGATCTCACCGGCACAGGAAATTGGGTAGACTATAAAGCATTCGAGCTTGAAGCTGGTCAGGTCATCCAGCACAAATTCCCCATAGAATTCCAAGCCTACTGGATCCGTTTTATTTCAGGAAAGGATACCAAAGCGAGCGCCCAACTAAGCTACCAATAAAAAATAATATTAAATGTTTTACCTTCAATTTTGAAGACACTCTTAGATAAGACTTTCACGGATACCAATATCCCAAGCTTAAGATGAAATTAGGAAACAACCTAATAATAATATCACCATGAAAACAATACATACTTGAATTACAAGCTCTTTGCAGGAATCGCGCTTGCCGCAACTCTTCCTGCAGGCGCAGCGAATATCGCTCTCGATGATTTCTCAACTCTCGATGCCGCGTGGATCCTGGATCTCGACTCTGATGGCATCGGCGGTAACCTTTCGATCACTTCGGATGGCACTAATGTTTCCGAGGAATACAATCTAGAGAACCTGTCTTTGGATGGAACGGTTGTTACCGTTCCAGAACCCTCTTCAACGGCACTTCTCGGACTTGCTGGGCTAGCGTTCATCCTGCGCCGCCTTAGATGAATAGACAGAAGACATCATTTTTTATTTGCCTAAACCCCTGGCAATTAGGCAATCCAAACTTGCTCTAGAATCTGGACTTGAATCGCTTCCATCAGCTCCCGCTCCTCCGAGTCAGCATCTTCATGCCCCGCTAGATGAAGTAGCCCGTGGATAATATAGAGCATGAGCTCTTTTTCAAAGCTGTTCTCGTAGTGAGCTGCATAAGCGCGCGCCGTCTGAGCACTGATGACTATCTCTCCATGCTCAAAGGTGATCACATCAGTGGCTCCTGGGATATCCATAAAATCCTGGTGAACCTGAGCGATGACTTCATCACTCACAATAGAAATTTCTACCTCATCTAAGTCTGCTAAGACTCCCCCGCCATGAGCTGGGTGTTCGATCGCTAATGGCAACGCCAGTTTCCCACAGCGTAAAAACCTCTCTAACAGATCATTTGGAATCACTTCCTCTGTCTGATTATTATATACTTCAAGAGTAGCCATTGTTAGCTGCTAGGTGCAGTAGATGCTAACTCTTTTACTTTTTTCTCATTCCGCTTCTGCTGCTTCTTCTCTTTCTCCACTTTAAAGGAAGCTCCAGCCGAGCCGATGTCAGACTTTCTGTCGCGCTCTAAGCCCTTCTCTTTTTCCTTAGGGTAGTCGATACGGCTGTGAAGCATGCTTCTGAGGGTGTTTGAGAAACTCTCGCGCACCTTCTTCAGCTCTCTCAGTGTCAGCCTACAGTTGTCGAGCTGCCCTTCAGACACACGCTTCATCACTATTTCATCGACCAGCGCCTTAATCTTGCTAGGGCTGGGTTTACGGATCGTTCTGGAAGCGCTCTCTATGGCATCTGCTAGACTGATGATCCCACTTTCTTTAGAGCTAGGAATAGGCCCAGGATAGCGGAAGTTTTTCTCATTCACAGAGGTGATATCTTCCGCCCTTTCGAGCCCCTTCTCCACCTGGCCTTCGCCCTCCCGCTTGAGTTCATTTGCCTTGTGGTAAAAATAGTAAACCAGCGAGTCACCGTGGTGTTCCTTAATCACATCGATGATCAGCGGGTTCAGCTTATGCTTCACCGCGAGATCCACTCCATCCTTCACGTGAGCAATGATCACTAATGCAGACATCGTTGGCGTGATTGTATCATGCGGGTTTTCGTCACCTTGGTTCTCGATAAAATACTGAGGTTTCTTCAGTTTCCCGATGTCATGGAAGTAAGCACTGACACGGCACATGGGGGCATTCGCGCCGATGCTCTCGGCCGCTGCCTCCGCCAATGATGCCACTACTAAGCTATGATGGAATGTCCCGGGCGCTTCCAGCTGAAGGCGCTTCATCAGCTTGTGGTTCAGATCACTGAGCTCTAGCCAGCTAATATCCGTGGTGACTCCGAAGATGCTTTCCAGCACCGGAAGAAGCCCGCTAACAATCATCGCAATGAGTAAACTCACACCGAGCGCGCTGCCACATCTCTGTCCCAGATCAGCCCAGCCATCTTTGTTCTCAGGCATTTCTATCAATCCATAAGCCACTGCCAAAACCAGAATAACCACACCAGCATAGACACCAGCACGGAGCAGAGACCCTCTACGCCTCACATTTTTTGTTAGATAGACCACCATCATTCCACAGAAGAGGCTCATCACCGCATAGTGGATCAGAAATTCTTGCGGAACGATGAGTAGTCCGCTGAGCGTCACTGCAATAGTAGAAAAGATTCCTCCCTGCCTGTTGAGCAGGACAGAGGTGATCATCGGAGCTAATGCATAGGGCATGGCGATGAGAGCACAGTCGGATCCTTTGAAAATAACCCCCACTACATGGATGACCAGCAGGTGAAATGAAATAGAACCAAACATGAGGACGACTCTAACATTGCGCGGCTTATGTGAATGCTGAACCTCGAACACAGCGATCACAGCGAAACAAATCGCGATCTGAAGGAAAGCAACAGTTCCGAACTCACTCACGTAGCTATACGGATTCCGTATTACTAGGATCGTCCCCAGACATGTGAACAGCAGATAGAGCAGAGTTCTCACTCCGAAACTCCTATCCATTGACCCCGTCAATGAACCTTGCTCATGCGTCCTTCTTTTTTTGCCTGAAGACATGCCTTGTTGGGCGAGCTTCCAGCGTTTGATTGAATCTATAAATCCCACTTGATAGAATTTTATTGGTTAATTACTCATACTAGCAGACCTATATCCGCTGTCATCAGTGGGGTGTTTCTAGACCGTATTAGCCAAAATAGCAACAAATCTATTTTCTACGAAATAGTTAATTCTAGCTTAAAATTAGACTACCAGTCGGCATTATGCCCACGAGTATCAATATGAGTGAATGAGCTGTATCTGCCCACTCCACCTTTGAATCTACCTTCTGCACGCATTTTTCTAACTACTGAAGACACGGTGTAAGCTGAAACTCCATTAAACTGAACATCAACCGCTCTGTTCTGAAGGTGCTGTGACTGAGATCTCCCTCTTACAGCACGGTTGTAGGTAGGGCTTCTGTAAACGGATACAAGTGGTTTAGGAATAGCGCGCATTCTAGATGAAACAGCATCGATCACTCTAAGGGTAGCCGCAATGTTTCTCCACATATAGCGTGGCGGAAGGCTGTTTCGCCTCCTCCCTCTGGTCTTGAAATGTGGATAAAGCACCATATATGGCGAAATATTCTTAAGTTTTAAGGCCTTTATATAGTTAGCATAGCGCAGGACATCTAAACCTTTCGCATCTACCCATGATTTAGGTATTCCCTCCACTGCCTTCGTACTGTAAAATAATCCCGCTTTTGCTTCTCTGACACTAAACATAGCACCACACGCAGCAGCGGAAATCCATCCTAAAAAACGACGACGACCGACCAATCCCAGATTCTCATCCCCCGTATTTGTCTGTAAGCCGTTTTGCATCGGCATTAAGATGGGCCTTTTCTTGCTTTTTTACCAGAGAAAATTGAAAGAAGTCACTATTTCGCAACGTTTGTGAAAAAAAGATCATTTTCATGGTGAATTTTGAACGAATCTACGCAGCTAGTGTCTTAACACGATAATTTCACAATCGCCCTAGTTTCATTATTTACTTAATTTATCCAAAATATTCTGCACTAGCGGCGGTCCGTGGTAAATAAACCCAGTGTAAAGCTGCACTAATTTCGCGCCAGCGGCAAATTTCTCCTCAGCATCATCCGCACACATGATTCCCCCCACCCCGATGATCGGCACACGCTCGCCCAGATGGCTGTGGAATGCGGCGATCACCTCAGTAGATTTCGCAGTCACAGGAGCACCAGAAAGCCCGCCTGCCTGAGTCGCAAATGGCTTACCCTTCACCGCTTCCCTGTCGATTGTAGTATTCGTAGCGACCAGCCCTTCTAGCCCGCCATCGATAAATACCTTGCTCAGATCTGCGATCTGCTCCTCGCCCATATCTGGCGCCACTTTTAGAGCGATCGGCATTTTCACACCAGTATCTGCCATGAGTTTTTCCTGCTCGCGCTTCAGCGCATCTAGCAGTCTCGCCGTATCATCCGCCGCTTGGAGATCTCTCAGACCCGGAGTGTTTGGTGATGAAATATTCACTGTCACATAGTCCGCCACTCCCCAGCATCCTTGCAACGCCTTGATGTAGTCACTCACTGCATCCTTATTTGAAGTCAGCTTATTCTTGCCGATGTTGAATCCCACGATCCCGCCATTCTTCTTATAAGTCCTCGCAGATTTCACATTCTCCACCCCCTGCTCCACACCGCAGTTGTTAAATCCCATTCGGTTAATAATAGCTTCCTCCTCGATGATCCTAAACAACCTCGGAGTAGGATTTCCCGCCTGCGGAAGCGGAGTGATCGTCCCAATTTCTATAAATCCAAAGCCCAATCTGCCCAGTGCATCAATGGTATCCCCTTCCTTATCCAGTCCCGCCGCTAGTCCCACAGGATTCGGAAATGTCAGTCCCATGCACTCCACCGGTTTATTCATCACCGGCTTACTCATCAGAAATTTCAACACACCAAACTTCTCAGCCCGCCTCAACATCCCCATACTCACATGGTGCGCCTGCTCTGCATCCAGCTTAAAAAGCATCCCCTTCGCTAACTTATATTGCCATTCCTTCATCTCCTAGAAACCTGATTCCTCACCCGCACCACGTCAAGCCAACATCCCGGCATGACTAGCTGTATTCGCAACACGCAACGGCCAATGATAGGTGGTTAAGGCAGAATGAAAGGTGATATTTTCTTCATGTTTGTAATTGCGATTCCCATTATTTTTGGATAAGAAGTTGCCGTCCCCATAAAAAAGGACACGTCTACTATGGATCTCGCATTACAAAATATCATTTCACCCGTCGTCCTCTGTTTCATATTAGGCATCGTAGCTCGCATGGTGAAGAGTGACTTCAAATTACCAGATGCGGTTTATCAGAGTTTATCCATCTATCTATTGCTCGCGATAGGCCTCAAAGGTGGAGTTGCCGTTTCCCAGACGCCGATCAACGATCTACTCTTACCTGCCGCCATCACGCTCCTGCTCGGCCTACTGACTCCCCTCTCAGCTTTTTTCGTGATGAGGAAATTTGGTGGCCTGAGTAAGACAGACGCCGCTGCCACAGCGGCGCATTATGGCTCAGTATCAGCCGTCACATTTCTAGCATCTATCGAAGCAGCTAAGCTAGGCGGGCTAGAATCTGAAGGATTTATGGCAGCACTAATGGCCCTCCTCGAGATCCCAGGAATCATCGTAGGCCTCGTTTTAGCACGGGGTAAAAGTAGCGGCAGTCTAGGCTCTGCAATCCATGACGTAGTCACAGGAAAAAGCATCTTCCTACTCATCGGAGGCCTCGTCATCGGCACCGCCTGCGGAGCAGAAAAGATAGACGGTGTGGCTCCCTTCTTTATAGATCCGTTTAAAGGCGTGCTCTGCCTATTCTTACTTGAGCTAGGCACCGTAGCTGCTAGTCGCATGAGAGACATGTCACAAGCGGGTTGGAAACTTGTCTTCCTAGGATGCGCCATCCCAGTAGTTCATGGAATCTTGGGGACAGCCGCAGGCACCCTCGTAGAGATGACTCCAGGCGATGCTGCTATCCTAGGTGCGATGGTAGGAAGTGCGTCCTATATCGCCGCCCCAGCTGCGGTGAGAATAGCACTACCAGAAGCTAGCCCTGGCATTTATCTTACCCTTGCCCTTGGTGTCACTTTCCCGTTTAATCTCATCTTTGGAATTCCACTCTACATGAAAACCGCTGAATTCTTATCTCAACTTTAACTATGAATATCCCACTAAAAAAAGTCACCATTATTGGCGAGAACATCCTCAAGGAAGGCATCATCAAGATCATCCGCGATGAGGGCGGCACAGGCCACACCATGACGGCCTGTGAAGGCGAAGGATCAAAAGGCATTCACGCCTCAGACTGGGAAGGACGTAACGTGCAGATCGATACCATCGCCAACGAATTGACAGCCAACAAGATCCTCACAGCAGTCAGCGAAAAATACATGAAAAACTACGCCCTGATCGCCTACATGTGCAATGTAGAAGTGGTCCGTGAAGACAAATTTTCTCCCCATTCATCATAAAAAAGTGTAATCAATCACTCAGTCACCCATTTCATCATGAACACACCATCACCAAAAGTAGGTATCATCATGGGCAGTCTCTCAGACTGGCCCACACTAGAGCACTCTGCAAAGATGCTATCACAACTCGGCATTTCTTGGGAAGCCAAGGTCGTGAGCGCACACCGCACGCCCAAGCTACTCTTCAGCTATGCTGAGACAGCAGCTGAGCGCGGCATCCAGTGCATCATCGCAGGTGCCGGAGGAGCCGCTCACCTACCTGGTATGGCAGCAGCCATCACTCCGCTTCCTGTGCTCGCTGTGCCCGTGAAATCTAGCACTCTGAATGGCGTGGACTCCCTGCTATCCATCGTCCAGATGCCCGCTGGCATTCCTACCGCTACCTTCGCTATCGGCAAGGCAGGAGCCACCAATGCGGCCCTCTTTGCCGCTGCTATATTCGCCGCTACTGGCGATGAGACTATCGCCAAAAACCTCAGTGAATTCCGCGCCAACCAGACCACAACGATCATGGCAGGCACGCTACCACAGATGGCAGACATCGAAGCTCAACAAGAATAAGAATATGGATCACGAAACTTGCATCGGTGTTCTCGGAGGAGGTCAACTCGGCAGAATGCTTTCCTTCGACGCCCGCAGAATGGGCTACCGCGTCATCATGTGGACCGGTGGAAATGACTCAGGCGCGGCACGCCTCGCAGACCACACTCTCACCGATACATTTGACTCAGAATCTGCCTTCTTAGAATTCACCAACACCGCGGAACTTGCCACCGTGGAATTTGAAAACATCCCTAGCAAACTGATCAACCGAGTCGGCACCAGGATACCAGTCATGCCTTCCACCGAAGCCGTGAGCATCTGCCAAGACAGGCAGAAAGAGAAAAAATTTCTACGCGCACACCAGATCCCCACCACTGATTTCGAGATCGTCCATGATGCTGAGTCACTCCGAATCGCGCTCGAAAAAATCCCTGGTGATGTCATTTTAAAAACACTCAGAGACGGCTATGATGGCAAAGGCCAACTACTCGTAACAGACGATGACACGCGACTCACAGCGGCAGAAATCTGGGAAGAATTCGGAAATCATGACGCCATCGTTGAAAAAAGAATTCAGCTTAAATCCGAGCTCTCCGTCATCTGTGCCCGTGGCCAAGACGGTGAAACCATCGCCTACGATCCAGCAGAAAATGAACACCGTAACCACATACTGGACATCTCCATCGTGCCAGCCAGAATTTCTGAGCAACTAACCAAGCAAGCCCAAGAAATCGCGAAGAAGATCACCCAGTCACTCAACTACGTTGGCGTGCTCGGCGTCGAGTTCTTTGTCGATCAAGACGACAAGCTCCTCATCAACGAGATCGCCCCCCGCCCACACAACTCAGGCCACCACACCATCGACGCCTGTGAGACATCACAGTTCGAGCAACAAGTCCGCGCCATCTGCGGCCTCCCACTCGGCAGCACCCGTCTCATCCAGCCAGCCGTCATGCTAAATATCCTAGGAGACATCTGGACCGCACCCACCACCTTACCAGACTGGTCCGCCATCCACAAGATCCCTGGTGCCAAGCTCCACCTCTACGGAAAAAGCCACGCTAAAACTGGCCGCAAGATGGGCCACGTCACCTGCACCGCACCCACCCTAGAAGAAGCCCTCACAAATGTGGCTACTATCAAAAAAATCTACGGCATCTAAGGCTCCTGCCATGCTGCTTTGACAGAACGGGCTAGCCAGCACTGAAGGCGGATAATAGGGGACCCCGGGCCTGATGTTGATTCTTAAGGTCTGGATCGCTTCAGTTTTCCTTACCGCTTGCGGCCAGCAACTTGCCCATTGCCTTGCCCATGGCATCACCCACCAGATAATGACTTACGCCATCGCTTGGCTCATGACTGCCAGCGCCATCATCATTATCATTACCGTGAATCGTAGATTTATATTTCATTACTTCTTCTTATATGGCTATTCTTTCTTCTCTGTCCCTAGATTTTTAGTGAAACCTTTGTACGTTGCGGTGACTTTATGCTCAACTAGCTTGTGGTCGTCACTGGCTTCGACATGGTTGAATTTCTTCGCCCCCTTAACTTCGAATACAGCAAAGATTCCGTCAACTGATTCCATGCCACGACGAAATCCTTCATTGTAAGAATGGTAGACTACGATTGTTTGGGTATAATCACATGTAGATAACTCACCCTCTCTAGCATGGAAATCGACCACCTCTGACTGGTGCATGAGAAACCCACGAGCTGCAACACCCATGTATCTTCCTCCACGCTCCTCCTCGTCACCGACAGCATCAGTTTCAAATTGATTAAATTGCTTTTTGAGCAAAGCGTTCTTCGTAAGAACCATTTCGAACTGCTTGATCACCTGTTCCGTATAGTCTCCATTAGCATTTTTAGGATTCTCCGCAGTGTCAGGTTTGAGCGTTAGCACCACGACTCCTGCTTGAGACGTTGAGAGTAGTTTCAGCATTGATAATGCGATGAGTAGAGTCTTAGTAAGAGCTGAAGTATAATTCATACAATCCACATTACCTATTTTCCAGAAAGAGACAAGAGGCCTTTGTTCCTGGATCAGCCAGGGCGATCAGCGGCTCGTGCTACATGAGATATTTTACTTGAGTAGATAATGAGTTACTTGCTAGTGTATTTTAATTATGAAAAAGTACCTTACAATATTTTTAACGCTCGCTCTTTCCTCACTTTCGTTATCCTTACATGCTCAAGAGGGTATTGATGAGATTAAGAAATGGTATGGTGAAGTGGAGAGTAATAAAGCATTAAAACCCACCACTTACTCTCTAGGTGAGGACGGTGAAGATATGGAGCTGAAACGCTTTTTAGATGTAAAGGGAAATGTCGTCAAAGTCGAGCTATCCGCAACTGGCGCACATGGCTCACTTAGCGATGTTTATTACTACAAAGAGGGGCTGTTGTTCTTTGTTTTAAGGACTGAATTCGGTTGGAAGTTTTCAGATAAGCAGGACAAGGAAGGAAATCCAAAGACGATTGATTCCGCTCTCCAAAGCAGAGTGTATCTTAACCGTTCTAATGTACTTAAAGTGCTAGAGAAGCGAGTCTCCACAGAGGATGCTGATGCGATAGTGGCCATGCTAGCTAAAGCACAAAACAAAGAAGCTAAGGCTGATGAATCACACACTTGGATCATGACCCTAGCTTATGCAGCTCAGTTCGTTTCTTCTAAACGAGAACTAGCAACGCTCTCTCAGTTAGGGATGTAGTCTTATCCTTTCAATCACCAAGATTCCCTAGAAGTCGAAGAGCGGTTCGTATGCCTTGCTTATTTTTGAAATAACATTTAAACGGGGAAGAACCGGGATGGAGGAGTTATCCTTGAATCCGGCGCAAATTGATCTCAACCCACTCCAAATCTATGACTAATAATGACATCCTACGCCGACTCCGCTACGCATTTGACTTCAACAATGTCCAGGTGGCTAAAATCATGGCTCACATCAAAGAGGGTGTGGAGCCAGTCCAGGTAGGACGCTGGATCCAGCAAGATGATGCTGATCCGCTTACCGATGCCGGACTTTGCCAGTTTCTCGACGGACTCATCATTGAAAAACGTGGACCCCGCCCAGATGGATCCACTCCAGAGCCTCAGGAATCCATCACCAGAAACGAAATTTTAAAGAAGCTACGTATCGCACTCTCACTACGCGACGAGGGCATGATGGCCGTCTTTAAGGAAGCGGATTTTGTCGTGACCAAAGCCGAACTCGGGTCGTTCTTCCGCAAGGAAGGCCAGCGCAACTACGCCGAATGCCCAGAACAAGTGTTGCGCAAGTTCATCCATGGTCTAGGGCAGGAAGCTTAGCTCCAGCCAACACATAAGACATCACTCACGATCTCCCTGTTCCTTCATCCCTGAAAATAAGGAGTCAAACATTGGCCGTATATGACGCTCAGCGCCATAGCGTGTCAGATGGTCATCATCTTTGTAGTAAGATCTTCTATCAAAAACCTTCAACGTCCTCCTCCCATCAAAAAAATACGGAGTAGGGTCCATCAGCGAAACTAAATGCTTAGGAATAGACTCCAGCGCTGTTTTGCAATTCAACTGACGTGTCTTATGTTGCGCTAAAGTCGTCGTCTCCTGCGCAAAGTCATTCAACTTAGGAAACCTCTTATACTGAAGCACATACTCAGCCGTCCGAGTCGTGCTCGTTTCAGGCACCTGCTCCATCAGCCACACATTGATCCCCGCTTCATTGAATTTCTCTAACATTTGAGTTAGATGCTCGATAAACACACGCGTAGAGCTTTCAGAACTAGGCACCACACCCGTAGTATCTATCAGCATCGGCACTGACCGGTAAGACTCATACTGCCCTGAAGCCTCCGCATCATTATAGCCATCACAGCGAGCCACCCAGCGGCTTACTAGAATAACATTGGGAATCTTCCGCTCTATTATGGATGACAAGATACGGTTATTCCTGCGATAAAACATCTCTTGCTCTTCAGCATCAGATTCTTGGAAAAACACTCCCGGTATGAGTGGATTACCCGGAGACAGATACGCCTCGCCTTTTAATCCATTTGCCATGGCAGATTTCGAAATAGTCTCCGCCGCTGCCATACCGTGGCTATCACCCCAGAGCACAAAACTCACATCATTCTGAGACACATCACCTATATCTACAGACCGGCCTTCTCCCCCAGCATATTCACTTCCACTCCAGTCCACATCATCGAAAAGAACTACAGTTTTCTCCGTGAGTCTCTGTCTAAAACCACCCGTAAGCACTATTCCCGCACCCATCGAAATCAAGACGGCAGCACTGATCCCCGCAAACCAAAACGTCTTCCGGTTACTAGTCAGCAAGAACCCATTTCTAAACGGAGTCTCTATAAAGCGCCAAGACAACACCGCCAGCAGCACAGAAAGCGCCAATAGACCCAGCCTCCACACCAAAGTAACTTCCATCATCACATAATTAGCATAAACGACCAGTGGCCAATGCCAGAGATAAAGTGAGTATGATATCAGCCCTATAAATACTAGCGGCTTCAACGCCATTACGCGACCAGACAGCGTCAGATAAGACCTGTTAGAAAAAATGAACAAACACGTAGCTAACACCGGCAACAATGCCGAATACCCCGGAAACAGCGTATGTCGATCATAGTAAAACATCGCAAAAACAATACCCCCAAGCCCAAGAACAGAGCCTATTTCAGCCAGCTTCTTCGGTAGTGACACTCTATGGAAAATAGCCAATACCCCTCCAGCTAGCAACTCCCATGCTCTTGACGGCAACAGGAAAAATGCATTTTCTGGTTCAGTATCTAAAGTATGCTGGCTCAACACAAGCGACCCTACTGCAATGACAAAAACACCCCAACCCAAGTGACGCCTCGTCCTCTCATAACGCCACAACAAAAAGATCACCAAAGGGAAAATCACATAAAACTGCTCCTCCACGGCAAGTGACCAAGTATGCAGCAAAGGCTTAAAGTCCGCAGGTGCATCAAAATACCCTACATCTTGAGCAAAATAAAAATTCGCGGCTATCAACGATTGAGCACCCGTAGAGATCCCTAGATCACGATACGCGTCAGGGCTCAGAATAAAACAACCGACCAACAACGTAAACAAAACCACAATACACGCGGTCGGAAGAATTCGTTTTATTCTCCGAACACTAAATTCGACAAAAGAAAATGTTCCCTTATTAATCTGCCGGTGAATAATCCCAGTAATCAAAAAACCAGAAATCACAAAAAA
>JBLHQF010000051.1:0-13680 GCA_047624885.1 Cryomorphaceae bacterium
CGTCAGATAGCTACGCTCTAACCAAGCTCAGTTCAATGAGCCATAACATCAAAAATCTTTAACCTGTCTGATAAATATAATTAATTTAAAAAAAACCATTTCATCAGTTCTAACTGAATCTATATATCCCTAAAAAATTAGTTCTCCCACTCCACAGTCACCGCGTTTTCCCAGAGGTCTTCCAATGCATAGAGGGTGCGCATGTCTTCGAGCATCACGTGCACCATCACATCCACATAGTCTAGAACGATCCAACGGGCATCCGGATTTCCATCCGAGCTGTGTGGTTGTTCGTTTAGTTTCTCCTGCACATCTTTACCGATGTCACGCATGATAGCCTTTAGATGCGGCATTGAAGTACCGGAACAAATCACAATGAAATCTGTGATCGGAGATAATCCTGTCACATCTAACACCTTGATGTCTTCTGCCTTATTTTCGTCTGCTGCTAGGGCACATGCTTTTGCCAATTCTATTCCTGCTATCATTTGATAAGTATTTTAAATTGTTATTTTTCAGATGCTATCAAAAAAAATAGCCAGCCTCGCTAACTAAAATTCACTTGATTTGACACCTATTATTACCACTCCTCACTGGATTCAAAATAGTGAAAAATGGTGGAGCATAGCGGAATCGAACCGCTGACCTCCTGCATGCCATGCAGGCGCTCTACCAATTGAGCTAATGCCCCTCTATTCATCCCAATGAAGCTTAAAACAGCGCCATCAAGTGCTAGATGCGGGTTGGAATTATCGCTTATGTAAGAGATTTGCAAGATATTTATTATGAAATAAATACGATTGAGAATATAGAATATCTATATTTGACCAACATCAGAATCTCTTTTATGTTTCCAGCCTATGGATTTCACCGAAGACAGACAAGCAATGCAACAAGGAAAAGCACCAGAACCTCAATGGAAAAAATTTCTTGGTCCCCTTGGTATTGTAGCCCTTCTAATCCTAAAGTTTGGCACCAAACTTAGGTTCCTTATCGTTCCTCTAATCAAGTTTTTCCCTATCCTGCTGAAAACTGGCAGCTCCATAATCATCACCATCTGGGCATACTCAATATTCTGGGGGTGGCAATTTGCAGTGGGCTTTGTTTTACTCATTCTCATTCACGAGTTCGGTCACCTAATTGCTGCCAAAATTTGTAACCTAGATGTAGACTGGCCTCTTTTCATCCCATTCATGGGAGCCATAATCGCCCTTAAAGAAGCCCCCCGTCATGCATGGATAGAATTCTGGGTCGCTGCTGGCGGCCCTATGCAGGAGGACTCGCCGCTTTAGCATGTCACGGGATCTATTTATATACAGGGAATCCGTTTTTTGCCGCTCTCGCTTACACCGGGTATTTCTTGAATTTATTTAACCTCATGCCCACTGAATTTCTCGATGGAGGGCGCATGTTCACCGCTTTATCACCATGGTTATGGGCTGTTGGGATCGTCTGCGCTGGTGCATTTGCGGTCTACCATCCATCATTCATCATCTTTCTTATCATCATCTTCTCACTCCCTAGATTATTCTCCCTATTCCGTAAGAAATCAGAAGCCGAGAAACGATTCTATGAAGTAACTCCTACTCAGCGACTCACCGCCGGAATCATCTACTTCGGTCTCATTTTCTTACTTGGTTACGGAATGCTGCACACCATGGTCAATCCTGCGGCAATATAGTTTAGAAACCATTTTAGCCTACGGTTTGATGCCCGAAAAGATCCTACGGACCACACAAAATTCTCAACAATTTACAGCGTTTAGACTTGCCAAACCCCATCTTTTCGAGTTGTATTCTACATGGCAGAGATTTCCCTAGGACTTTCATTTGACGACGTTCTCCTCGTTCCCCAGCATAGCGCTGTGATCCCGAACGAGACGAAGATTTCATCATGGCTCACACAGAGCATTGGGCTTAATATCCCAGTTGTCTCTGCGGCTATGGACTCAGTATCGGAAGCTGATTTAGCAATGGCTCTCGCTCGCGAAGGCGGCATTGGCGTCATTCACCGCAACAACACCATTGAGGAACAGGCAGCAATGGTCTCTAAGGTGAAGCGCTCAGAAAACGCCGTCATTTATGACCCCTACACGGTGACTAAAAACATGAATGTGGCTCAGATCCGCCAGATCATGCATGATCAAGGATTCGCAGGATTCCCCGTCGTAGGTGAAGGCAGAATGCTCGAAGGCATGGTCACCGAGCGTGATGTCAGACACAGCGCCAACGAGACCCGCAAGGTGTCCGAGGTGATGACTCCGCTTGAGCGACTCATCACAGCACCAGCAAATACCACCATCGAAGAGGCTCGCCGTATCCTTTATGTGAATCGTATCGAAAAGCTACCTCTGGTAAATGATGACGGCACCCTCGCCGGTCTCATCACGGGAGCCGATATAGAGAAACGCTTACTCTTCACCAGCGCGGCAAAAGACACTAACGGACAACTCCGCTGCGGAGCAGCCGTAGGTCCTGGACCAGAATGCGTGGAGCGCGCTCAGGCACTTATCGCTGCAGGTGCTGATGCACTGTTTATCGATGCCGCTACAGGCCATACCAGCCGCGTCATGGAGGTCATCACTACTCTCCGCGCACTAGGTGACACTCCTATCGTCGCTGGAAATGTAGTCACTCGACAAGGAGCAGAAGATCTCGTTAATGCTGGTGCTTCCGCCGTGAAAGTGGGCGTAGGACCTGGCTCTATCTGCACCACTCGCGTGGTAGCAGGTGTCGGCATGCCACAGTTCACAGCGATTCAGAATGTCGCTGGCTACTGCCGTGATAAAGGAGTCGCAGTCATTGCAGATGGAGGCATCCGTTACTCAGGAGATGTCGTGAAAGCGATCGCCGCCGGAGCAGACCTCGTTATGCTAGGATCTATCCTCGCAGGCACCCGTGAATCGCCGGGCAACATGGTTCATTTCCAAGGCAGAAGATTTAAATCCTACCGAGGCATGGGCTCACTAGGTGCAATGCGCAAAGGATCAAAAGACCGCTACAGCCAGAATGCCTCAGGTAAAATGGTCGCAGAAGGAGTAGAAGGTCGTGTGCCTTATAAAGGACCTCTCTCAGAAGTTATCTTCCAGCTCATGGGCGGACTCAAATCCGGTCTTGGCTACGTAGGAGCCGACTCGCTAAACGAACTCCGTGACCGGGCCGTCTTCACCCGCATCACCGCAGGTGGTCTCCGTGAATCTCACGCTCACGACATCACCATCACCGAAGAGCCTACTAACTACCAGCCACTGAGCTAGGTAGATTAGGCAATCACAAATAACAAATAACAAATCACATATCCCCAATCCTTTTCCATGCAAGAAATCAATCACGTAGCCGTCCTCGACTTCGGCTCCCAATACACTCAACTCATCGTCCGCCGCGTCCGTGAACTAGGTTGCTTCGCTAAGCTCTACCAGCCTGAAAATCTCTCAGAAATCGGTAAGCCTGGAGCGATCATCCTCTCCGGTGGCCCCTCATCTACCAGTGATCCAGACGCGCCAGACATCGACTTTGATCTGCTGAAAGCCTACAACGTCCCCGTCCTCGGAGTCTGTTACGGAATGCAGCTACTGAACATCAAGTTCGGCGGATCAGTCAAATCCAGCAAGCACCGCGAATACGGACAAGCTGGGCTTTTCCCAGTAACAAGCGAAGGTCTCTACTCCGGTATTTCCTCAGAGAGCCAAGTCTGGATGAGTCACTCAGACACGGTTGATCACCTCGCTGACCACTGCACAGTCATCGCCAATAACCAACACGGCACCCCCGTTTCTCTCCAGTGGAAAGATAACTTCTACGGCATCCAATACCACCCAGAAGTCACCCACTCACACGAGGGAACTCAGATCCTCAAGAACTTCCTCGACACCGCAGGAGAGCTTGCAGAATTTAAGATCGAAGACTTCAAACAAGAACTCATCGAGGGAATCAAAGAGCGCTGTGGCGACAAGAAAGTAGTCTGCGGCGTCTCTGGCGGAGTGGACTCCACCGTCCTCGCTGTCCTGCTCAATGAGGCAGGCGTAAACATGCATGCCATCTACGTGGACCAAGGTCTGATGCGTAAAAACGAGACTGCCGAAGTAGAAGCCAACTTCAAACGCATGGGCGTCCCCATCACCGTGGTCGATGCCTCCGAGAGATTCCTCACCGCACTCGCTGGCGAAGGCGATCCAGAAAAGAAGCGCAAGATCATCGGCAACATGTTCATCGATGTCTTCTGGGACGCTGTTGGCGATGCAGAAATGCTCGCCCAAGGCACGCTCTACCCAGACGTCATCGAGTCTGCGTCAAACGAAAATTCAAAAGCATCCACCATCAAGACCCATCACAACCGGGTCCCGCGCATCCTAGAAATGCAGAAGCAGGGCAAAGTGTTAGAGCCGCTCGCTGAGCTATTCAAAGACGAAGTCCGCGAACTAGGTGCAACCATGGGAATAGCAAAAGACATCCTAAACCGTCACCCATTCCCAGGACCAGGCCTCGCAGTAAGATGCCCAGGAGACATCACTTTAGAGAAACTAGACATCATCCGCGACTGTGATGCCATCTTCATCGATGAACTAAAATCAAGCGGCTGGTATGAGAAAACCTGGCAAGCCTACGCCGGACTCATCCCGGTAAAAACCGTCGGAGTAAAAGGCGATGAGCGCAGCTACGAGTTCGCAACCAACCTCCGTGCCGTCATCTCCGAAGACGCCATGACAGCCGACTGGGTAGACCTCCCCACCCCACTCCTAAGAAAAGTATCCAGCCGAATCCTCAACGAAGTCGACGGCATCAACCGCGTCCTCTACGACATCTCCAGCAAACCACCAGCGAGTATCGAGTGGGAGTAAATGTAATGACCATCAAATCTCCTTACAAGAGACCAACACAGCTGAGCGATCCCTACCAAGATTGGATGGGCTGCGAGGATCAAATAAAGAATATTCTAGAGACTCCATTAGGTGACCTAAAACACGAGGATTACGTTGTTATTTTTTATCAAAATCTTCCTGCGGCCGATTACAGCGAAGGAGTATATTATCTGGAATCATGCTTTCAATACATGGCTGGAAATGAAGGCTTGGAAGAGAGAATCTATGAGGGAGTATTTTGGTGGATAGATCATTTTAAGGAATCTCTCGATAAAGATAAGTTGCTAGAATGTTGCCTTGATGCTGTTTGGCAACTTTTTCTGAAACTCACTGAAAACTTTAAAGTCATACGTCTATCCAATGAGGAGCTAAAAGAATTTGGTATTAGTGAATCTTATCGAGAAATAGCATCAAATACTCGTGCGATTGGCGATTACCTAGAAGCAGTCACCTATTCTGACCTTTACGCCCCTATCTTGCTTAAGTTAAAGGAGCATCTTGACAACCTAGACTCAGAGATTAAGTCATATTGGTTCAGAGAAATAGAATACCATACCAGACAGTGGATTTGGTTAGGAACTGATGGCATAGAAAAAAGACAAGATTTCTACGATTATTGCCATAGAGCGGAACGCTACAAAATGCACTGGAAAGCAATCGTGATGAACAGTGAAAGTAAACTATGTGATGGGTTCTATCAGTATAACCAAAGGATCTCTTTATAGAACGTTATCGTTCAACTCACCACTTATCTAGTAAACCTACCCCTGCTGATCGTCTTTTGGTCTATAGGCTACGGTTTCTTCTAGGTAGCCTCTGAGTTCATCGATGTTTTGCTCTTCTGAGGCAGAGATTGGGATGATGCGTTGTTTAGGGAATCTTTGTTTGAAGATTTCTAGGTTTTCTTGCGCGCCATCGAGGTCCATTTTATTGGCTACGATGATCCACTCAAATTTCGCCAAGTCCTCATCATACATGCTGATCTCTTTTCGGAGAATCATTAGATCTTCAATAGGGTCACGTCCATCTACTCCGCCCATATCGACGACGAATAATAGCACGTGACAACGTGTGATGTGACGTAGAAATTCATGTCCGAGCCCACGGTTCTGGTGCGCGCCTTCGATGAGTCCGGGGATATCCGCCACAGTACAGCGCTTGAATCCTGGGAACTCTACCACGCCAACCATTGGCTTGAGCGTAGTGAATGGGTAGGAACCAATCTTCGGCTCAGCCGCTGAGAGCTTGCTGACGAGGGTGGATTTACCAGCGTTAGGAAATCCGACCATACCTGCATCAGCGATTCTTCTTAGCTCAAAATAATAAACACTCTCTCCACCTTCTGTCCCGAGCGTGTGCTCTTCTGGTGAACGGTTGATGGATGACTTGTAGTGGAAGTTCCCCTTACCGCCTTTACCGCCACTGCAGAGTAGAAATTCTTCCCCGTATTTTGTGAGGTCTGCGATAGGATCGAGATCGATCCCCTCGCCACGTTCCATTTCGACTGCGTCCTTGATCGTGAGAGCTGGACTTTTATAGATCACTGTTCCTGGTGGCACTTTAGCGATTCTAGTTTTGCCGCTTTTACCGTGCTTACGTGCACCGGCACCATGAGCACCGCTTTTAGCCACGATTTTAGGGTCATAGAAAAACTCCTTAAGATTATCCGTGTGCGGGCTGACCTGAATAATGATGTCGCCACCATTTCCACCGTCACCACCATCGGGGCCACCTTTAGGTCTAAACTTCTCTCTACGAAAATGAACCACGCCATTTCCGCCATCTCCGGCCTTACAATAAACTCTTATATTATCTACAAACATCTCTTTAAAATTGGTTAATACTTAGGGTAACTGGCATCGTTTAGCAGAAATACTAGCCTGTGCAACGTCAATTCGACCCAATCTAGTGCAATAATTGTCAAATCATTGATAATTGCCTTGATTAACCCTGTTTCCCGCTCCATAAAACCGCTCTATTTACACCATATCTTACAACCGAACATGGCTAACACACTCAAAATAGCATTACCAAAAGGCTCGCTCCAGACGCCAACCATCGCGCTCCTAGAGAAGGCGGGCTACAATGTCTATCTCTCTGACCGCGGACTACGACCATCATCAGATGACTCAGAGCTAGATATTTACCTCATCCGTGCACAGGAGATCGCCAGATACATCGACACTGGATTTATCGACTGCGGCATCACAGGCCTCGACTGGGCTTACGAGAACCGCGCCAACATCGTGGATCTCGCCGAGCTCCCATACTCACGCGCCACCACACGCCCTACCAAATGGGTGCTAGTGGTTCCTGAAGACTCACCTATCCAGAGCGTGCATGACCTCGAAGGTAAGCGCATCGCCACCGAAGGCGTGGGCATCACTGAGCGTTATTTAGAGAAACACGGAGTCAACGCAGAAGTTGAATTCTCATGGGGAGCCACTGAAGTGAAAGTGCCAGACCTCGTTGACGCCATCGTGGATGTCACCGAGACCGGCAGCTCTATCCGCGCTAACAAGCTACGCATCGTGGACACACTACTCACCTCATTCCCACACTTCTACTCCAGCCCGCAGGCTCAGGAAGATGAATTCAAGAAAAACAAGATGGATAATATGGTTCTGATGCTCAAAGCGGCGCTCGAAGCACGCGACAAAGTGGGCTTAAAGATGAACTTACCAGAAATTTCCTTGCCAAAAGTGCTAGAAGCATTACCATCTCTTCGCCGACCAACTATTTCTCAGCTCGCTGAAGACGGCTGGGTGGCAGTTGAGACAGTGATTGAGGAATCCATCTCGCGCCAAATCATCCCTACACTTAAGGATCTAGGCGCAGAAGGAATCATCGAGTATCCACTCAATAAACTCGTTCACTAACTCGAACAATCTAATAACAACAGTAAACAAGCAATCATACCATCATGGGAAACTTAAAGAAAAAGCGTAAGACTAAGATCAATAAGCACAAGCGCAAGAAACGCCAAAAGGCGAATCGCCATAAGAAGCGCCTTCGTTATAAGTCATAATCATTTGACCCAATAACTGCTATAATCAATTTTAAAGGGACGTGGATTTATTCCACGTCCCTTTTTTTGTTTGGGCAGGCTTGCTTGCCAGTGGTAGGGTTTGATCGCCGAGCAAACCGCGTTACGCCATTCATCTTTGAACTATCTTTCCTATAGCCAGAGGAAATGAAGTTAGCAAATCAACAGAGAAGCTTGTTAGCTCCCTAGAAAACCACAAGTTGCAACGCGGATTGCGCGCCAATCAACTCCCTACCCAGATCAAATCCTTCACTATACCTCATGCAAGACGCTCATCTCCATCTTCAGGATTCTAGATTTCAGGATATAGATGCGATCATCGTCCAAATGCGCGCCGCTGGGGTGAACCGATGCGTGGTCAATGGCACTTATCCAGATGACTGGGAGCGGGTGAGACATTTAGCTGTAGAACATCCAGACCTCATCATCCCATCCTATGGACTGCACCCCTGGAAAGTCCCGTATAAAAAAGACTGGAAGCCTCTGCTGCGCAAGTATTTGGAAGAATCTGAAATCCCCTGCATCGGCGAATGCGGACTGGATCGCTGGATGACAGATTTCGATATCGAAGCCCAGCAAGACGCGTTCCTCTATCAGCTAGATCTAGCCTGTGAGATGAATGCACCTCTATCCATACATGTTCTCAAAGCCTGGGGCTGGTTCATTGACATTCTAAGGGCTCGGAGATCGAGCAACAAAGCTACAGGTAAGTTTTTTCCAGAGCGCGGCTTCCTCCTCCACTCCTACAACGGCTCTGCGGAGCTCATCCCAGAACTCGTTGAAGCTGGCGCTTACTTTTCATTTTCTGGTTATTATTTAAATGGATTCAAAAAAAGTCAGTTGGATGTCTTCTTAGCTATTCCAATTGAGCGATTACTTATCGAGACCGATGCCCCAGACATGTTACCTCCTGAAAAGGTCATCACCCACCCGCTCTCGTTCAGCAGCACCGAATCTACCAGCAATACCGCGATCAACCACCCTGCTAACCTAGGCTCCATCTTGTCTCAGCTGGCGGAGAAAATGAACCACGACACCGCTGAACTAGAAGCTCAACTCTCTGAAAATTTCTCGCGTTTTTTTCTTAGTAAATCATTCCTAACCCGCTAGGATTTGACCGTGCAAGAAAACTCACATTCCCCTGACTTGAGACCCATCTACGTTTGTGGCTCTACCGCCACTGGCAAAACGGGAGCCTCCATCGCGCTGGCGAACCAGCTCAATGGAGAAATAGTCAATGCAGATGCTTACCAAGTGTATCGCGGACTCGATACCATCACCGCCGCACCCTCTGCAGAGGAACTCTCTCAAGCACCGCACCATCTCTTCGGTATTCTCGACCCTACAGAGGATTTCGATGCCCAGCAATACATTGACCTAGCCAAGCCAGTGATCACGGATATCCAGGCAAGAGGGAAAACCCCCATCATCGTGGGTGGATCCGGGATGTATTTGAAATTCCTCACCCACGGACCATCACCACTCCCGTCTGGGGATGATGAACTCAGAGCTAAGCTAGATACCCTTTCTGAAGCTAAACTCATCGCCCAACTCGAAAAACTGGATCCAACAGGAGCAACACAGACTAATCTGAAGAACCGCCGTTACGTGACCCGAGCACTGGAAATCTGCATTCTATCAGGGGAACCAATGTCGGAGCTGAAGACGGACTGGGAGCAAAGCAATGAGGAGACTGAGAAACACCTGCGCGGAATTTTGCTGGAATGGGATCGTGAGGAACTCCGAGAACGTATTAAAATTCGCACTCAGCGGATGATGGACTCGGGCGCTATCGAGGAAGTTGCATCCCATGTGGCGCTCTCTAAAACATGTGAGAAAGCCATCGGAGTGCGGGACATACAGTCACACCTCAGAGGAGAAATAACCACAGAGAGATGCCAGGAATTAATCTATTTCGCCACCTGCCAGTATGCTAAACGCCAACGGACTTGGTTTAGCAAGGAGCAGTGGATCAAACACATCGATATGAATAATGGAGTCAGTATCGATCATACATTTAAAGTTGAATAAGATCAGATTTACCTAAATAACCTAAGCGATTGTATGGTAGTGAATATTAACAATGCTCCGCTACAAATAAGATGCTTCTACAGAATACCCTAGAAGCATATAGAGTATGTTGAAAATGGCAAAAAATGCGCAAAGCATCAGTATGTACATAACCATGATTCTAGGGCTTTGGATTTCTGGGTGCTTCCGGTGACGGAACATATAGATCGTTGTTCCCAACGCACATGCACAAAGAACACCACCTTCGTAGAGTATTTTTATATTGAGTATTCTAGAAGGAGATGTGGCAGATATCGAGTAGAGCAAAAATCCAACGCATGCTATCAGACAGCAATCAAAGCGTTCCTTACGGTTATAATTTGTCCGATACATGACGAAGAGAAAGCCCCCAAATATGACAAGTGGAATCGCAGCAACTCCCGCCAGCATCTTTAATGTGTCTAGAGGTAAGGTTTGGCTCTCTGGGTTCAAGTCCATTTCAAAGATGAGATTAGACTTTATCGCTAGAGTTCCAATCAGAATCTTGTGGCATGAGATCGATTTAGACGTATCGCGGTTTGCTCGGCTATCAATCCCTACCGTTGTTGGGCATTCGGTGTTGTTTGATGCTCCTCAACTATTCGCACTCATTCTCCATTTTTTACTGTGATACTTGGTGGTTTTAGGCTTACTTCGCGGTCACAGTATTATGTCTATTGAGCTTACAAGAAATTTCTCCATTATCGCACACATCGACCACGGCAAGACGACTCTTTCAGATCGCTTGCTAGAGTTTACCCAGACCGTAGCGGAGCGTGATGCTCAAGACCAGCTATTGGATGCGATGGATCTAGAGCGCGAGCGTGGGATCACGATTAAGTCTCACCCAGTAACGATGTTCTATAACGCTAAGGATGGGGTTCGTTATCAGCTGAATTTCCTCGATACTCCAGGGCATGTGGATTTCTCTTATGAGGTGTCTCGCTCGTTGGCTGCTTGTGAGGGTGCCATACTGATCGTGGATGCGGCACAGGGGGTAGAAGCTCAGACGATGGCCAACTTGCATTTGGCGAATGAACAGGAACTCACCATTATTCCTGTGATCAACAAGATCGACCTTCCAAATGCAGATCTGCCTAAGGTGCATAAGCAGCTGGAGGACATCATTTGTATTCCTGCTGAAGATGCTATTCCTGCTTCTGCTAAGAACGGGATTGGTATTGATGATATTTTAGAGGCTATCGTGGAGCGTGTGCCTCCACCGACTGAAAATCCTGACAAACTTCTCAGAGCCTCAGTGTTTGATTCTATTTATGACGCTTACCGTGGTGTGGTTTCTTATGTGCGCGTGATGAGCGGCACGATTGAGAAAGGCACGCGGATCAAGCTTTTCCACACCTCTAAGACTTACGAAGTGAAAGAGGTGGGTGTTTTCACCCCGTCGATGACGAAGCGAGATATACTAAACGCTGGTGACGTGGGCTACGTGATCGCGAATATGAAGTCCTCTGCTGAGGTGAAGATCGGTGATACCATTACCAACAACGCGCACCCCTGCCTAGAACCACTACCTGGCTTCAAGGTGATCCAGCCAATGGTGTTCTCGGGGATCTACCCGATCGACACATCGGACTTTGAGGCGCTGAAGCTGGCGATGGGGAAACTGCAGATCAACGATGCGGCATTCACTTGGCAGGCTGAGTCATCAGTGGCACTTGGCTTTGGTTTCCGTTGTGGATTCCTAGGACTATTGCACATGGAGATCATCCAGGAGCGCTTGCGCCGGGAGTTTAACATGGACATCATTTCTACCTATCCATCAGTAATCTACGAGGTGACCAAAAATAACGGTGAAGAACTCATCGTGGATAATCCGTGTAAACTACCAGACACGCAAGTTATCCAGGAGATCCGTGAACCGATGGTGAAAGTCTACATCATGACTCCGGCAGATTACATCGGCGACATGATGAAGCTGACCATGGAGAAGCGCGGAATGGTGGAGAATACCGAAACTATCGATGACTTACGGGTGATGCTCACCTGCACGCTACCACTGGCGGAAATCTTAGTGGACTTCAATGACAAGCTGAAGTCGATGACCAAGGGTTACGGCTCGATGGACTATGAGCATCATGGCTACCGTCCGGACAAGATGGTCAAGATGGACATCATGATCGCTGGCGAGCCAGTCGATGCTTTTTCTAGTATCGTACACCGAGATAAGGCGGAGGCTTATGGTCGTAATCTATGTAAGAAGCTCAAAGAGGTAATCCCGAAGCAATTATTCGTAGTGGCTATCCAGGCTGCTATCGGCGGCAAAATCATCGCCCGTGAGTCTATCTCTGCGATGAGTAAGAACGTGACAGCGAAGTGTTACGGCGGTGACATTTCGCGTAAGCGCAAGCTACTCGAAAAGCAGAAAAAAGGTAAGGCTAAGATGAAAGCGATCGGCAAGGTGAACATCCCACAGGATGCCTTCATCAGAGTTCTGAAGAACGATTAATTGACTAAAAAATGAACCCTGGCTGCAAGAAATTCTTGATAATGTGTATTTAGATGACAATATAATGATTACAGTGAAAAAATACCCGCTGGTATAATGTAATCATCGCCAATGAAGGCACCTCAAATCCTTAAGATCATCAAATGAGCAACTGGACTAAATATGTATTTGGTGAATGGAGCTGGAAACGGCCGCTCTATTCTCTGCTCTCTATCTACCTTATATTATTATTAGCGGTTATTTTCTACGCTGACAATATGATCTTCTTCCCGCCTGCTGCAAAATATTCTGAAGATCTCGCTGGCTTTCAGTATCTGGTCAATCGCAAGAACAAACAAGTCGCCAGCATCTATAAAAAGGCAGATAAAGGCATGCCTACCCTGCTCTGGTCACATGGTAATGCGGAGGACATCAGCACCGCTGAGTCCTACATGAATTCCCTTCACGAGGAGGGATACGGGATCTTGGTCTACGATTATCCAGGCTACGGGCTGAGCGAAGGCAAGCCAACTGAGAGAGGATGTAATCTGAATATCAAAGCCTCTTGGCTGCATCTAACAGAAACTTTAGCGATCCCTGAAGATGAAATTTTCATCATTGGTCAGTCAGTGGGATCTGGCCCAGCAGTCTGGCTGGCGGAGAAATATGAACCTGCAGGTCTCGTTCTTATCAGCCCATTTAAAAGTATTAACCGAATACGGTTTGGGATCAACCCCTTCCCTTACGATCGATTTCCTAATATTAAGAAAATTGCGAATGTGAATTGCCCTCTGTTAGTGATCCATGGAGACAAGGATATGGTCATAGACCAATCACACGGCAAAGCAGTTTATGAAAAACACTCTGGCAAGAAAACCTTTCACAACGCTAAAGGAGCAGGACATAATGACATCTTCATGGATAAAAAAGTTAATGCCGCCTTGTTTAATTTTTTGAAAATGTAAGTTATGGTTAGGGTGGGTATGCCAAACACACCGAGCGAGGTCATTATTGAACCATCTAAATCTCTTCTTAACTCCAAGGGTCAGGCCTCATCGTTAAGCCGCTAGATTATTTTACCACGCAACTCAGTCTGCTCAGCGATCAACCCCCTTCCGGATCGCAAGCAATCGCTTACCTGCTATCTGTCTGGGTCGCTATTTAGAAGTTCATCCAGTTTATCACCCTCGATGATATAGGTTTTAATGCGGCTAGCCTTGGCTACCACTACGCCTACGAAGTCTCCATTCAGATCCACAATTGGCGCTCCGCAGAAGTTGC
>JBLHQF010000052.1:0-13650 GCA_047624885.1 Cryomorphaceae bacterium
CTGAGTAGATACGAGTGAATGTGAGAGCTCCGTATTTGTCATCCATGATTTTGAATGCAAGTGCGCGAAGTGGTCTGTCAGTGGAAACGATAGCGAATTCGCCAGTCTCTTCACCGTCTTCATCAACTTCTGGCTGTGGTGGAACTTCAGTAGGTGATGGTAGGAAGTCAACAACCGCGTTGAGGACGTTCTGGATACCTTTGTTTTTGAATGCTGATCCACAGTAAGTAGGGAAGAAGTCGAGTGCGATGGTTCCTTTACGGATGCACTTCTTAAGGTCATCGATGGATGGCTCTTCACCTTCGAGGTAAGCTTCCATGAGGTCGTCGTCTTGCTCTACAGCAGTCTCGATGAGTTCTGCGCGGTATTCTGCACATTGCTCAACCATGTCGGCTGGAATGTCTTGGATTTCGTAGTTCTCAGGAAGACCTGAATCATCCCAAACCCATGCTTTTTGGGTGAGGAGATCGACGACTCCTTTGAGGTCGTTTTCAGCTCCGATAGGCAGAACCATGATGAGTGGATTAGCAGCGAGGATGGTTTTGATCTGCTTGACGACGCCGAGGAAGTCAGCACCAATACGGTCCATCTTGTTGATAAAGATAACACGTGCTACAGCAGAATCGTTAGCGTAACGCCAGTTGGTCTCTGACTGAGGCTCAACTCCACCTGAGGCACAGAATACACCTACACCACCGTCGAGAACCTTGAGGGAACGGTAAACTTCAACAGTGAAGTCAACGTGTCCTGGAGTATCGATGATGTTGAAACGGTAGCCGTCCCAGAAACATGAAGTAGCAGCAGATTGGATCGTGATTCCACGCTCCTGCTCCTGGTCCATGAAGTCTGTGGTGGCTTCACCGTCGTGAACTTCACCAGTTTTATGCACCTTACCGGTGAGTTTGAGGATACGTTCTGTGGTAGTAGTCTTACCCGCGTCTACGTGGGCGAAGATTCCGATGTTTCTGTATTTGCTGAGATCAGACATAATAGTTTGCTTGTTTGTTTCTTGCCTCTTTAGGCTTAAAATGATGCGGTTCAATACAAGGGAAAATTACGTTTGGCAATCCTTCTGTGATTTTTTTTCTAAATAGTTACTTTTCAATGCCGTGGGGGATAAAATGGAGGGTCAAGTTCTTGTGTTTATTTCTCCTTTGATCTAAGATTTGATGGCTTGGAGCGTTTTAAGTAATAGATGGGACAATGGTTAATAATATGGGGCTTAGTGATGTTACTTTCAGGGACTGTGATTCCTGCTGTGTCTAATGAGGTGAAAATTGAGGTTCTCATAGGGGAAGAAGTTACGGAGAGTGTGGATCAGAAACCCACTAAGCCTTCAGGTCCATGGGTTAAGGTTCATGTAATAACTACTCCTGGACATTCTTGGATGAAATTCACTAGCGAAGTATTGCCACTATTAGTAATACCAGATGATGCTGATGACTTTGGTTGTGGCTGGGATTTGCGAGTGGAGGGCGAAGGTGAGGTAATAATAAAGCATGAGATGTCTAATAAGGTTGAAGCTAAGGGTGCGCCGGAATCTAGGGTGTCAAATCCATATGGGTTTATGATGCCTGTGATCCAAGAGTTACCAGATCTTGGAATCGATGTTTTTGATGTTGATGATAAGCAAGCTGATTATGATTGGGTTTTAGCGATGGGGGATAAAATATTATTAACCAGGGAGTGTAATGGTTGGAGTGTGAGAGGCATGAAAGTGACAGATTCGCGCACTTTGATAGAGGACGCGAAAGATGCAGAATTTTCGGTGATGTGCCCAGATGAATTTAAGATGTCAGAATTGCTCGATTTGTTTGATCTTCTTGGAGAAAATAGGAGAGTGGTGAGATTGATAAACAAAAAGGGTGAGAGCTCTTCTATCTTACTAAATTATAGGGGTGGTTGTAGGTTAATGCCTGATGTGGAGCCGATGCAGGTGGAGTTGATAAAGAAGGGAGCTAGGTTAAATAAAGGAGAGGTTTTGTCTGAGATTCAGCTCGGGAAATTAGTTGATGCATATGAAAATCTAGTAACTGAGGCATGTGTGGTGGGAAGAATAGAGCTATTGTTTAGTGAAACCAATAAGGAACTAACTTATCGAAGCCTAGTTGAATTTATGACGCGATATAAGTCATTAAGTTTCGAGTTTTATGTTGCAGATCCAGAGGCTATTGGTTGTGGTGGTCTTAGAAATATGGGGATAGAAATATTACCAAGTTCTCCGCATGTTAAGGGGCATAGATGGATAGATAGAAGGACGGGGGGGATGGGTAAGCAATTGTTCAAATAATCTATCGATGACGGGCGTGTTTTTATCTGAAGGTTTTTCTGGCGACGCCCACGCTCCCGTACTGGAAAATTGCCATTTAAAATCCTCAGATTAAAACACACCCATCGATGACTCTGTTATTCTTCTTAAGTAGAAATAAATACAAAAATAACCCTCAGTTTCCAAGGTTCTAATATTAGCGTTAGACTTAAGATGCTTGTTCAAATAATGTGGAGTCGTGTCTGAGGTAGAAGTCTTCTGGGATTTCATTTAGGCAATTGGCGATAATGTCAGGCTGATAGGCGTATTTTTTTAGATCATCCCGGGTGGTGTGGCCGCTTAGAACTAAGGCTGAGCGGTAGCCCATTTCCACAGCTCCTAGGATGTCTGTGTACATGGTGTCTCCTACCATGATGGTCTGATCAGTGCTTAAACCTAAGGTTTTCCTGGCGATACGCATCATGATGGGGGATGGCTTGCCAAGGGAGAACGCTTTCTTGCCAGTGGCTGATTCGATCATCGCAATGATCGCTCCGCATCCTGGGCGGATGCCGTTTTCAGTAGGGCAGGTGGTGTCGAGATTTGTGGCGATGAGGGCGGCTCCGTTGTGGACGAGTCTGACTGCTTTTTCGATGTTTTCAAAGTTGATTGTTCTGCCTTCACCGATGACGACGTAGTCAGCCTCATCATCGACTACAGTGATGTTGTTTTGGTGCAATGCCGCAGCAAGGCCGTTCTCGCCAATGACGTAGGCGGTGGCTTTTGGGTTTTTATCGGCAATATATCTGGCGGTGGCGATTGCGCAGGTGAGAAAGTTTTCGGGTGTTGCCTTGATCCCCATTCGACCTACTTTGAGTGCTAGATCACGCCGAGTACGCTGTGAGTTGTTAGTGAGAAACAGGTAGGGGATGCCAAGCAGGTCTAGTTTGCTTAGAAATTCCTTGGTGCCGGGGATCAGTTCTTTTCCTTTATAGATAACTCCATCCATGTCTAGTAGAAAGCCTACTTTTTTATAAGTTTGTGTGTTCATCGTAATTTAAGATGAGCAGAACATGTGCCAATGCTTAATTTATTGAGGGGCTAATTTGTCACTTTTAGTCATGAGCCGTTAGGGCTGTGGGCATATTTTACAAATAGCATGAAAAGGTTGATCTTATTGCTGGGCAGGTGTAAATGACTTATGAAATGAAACGTGTTTCCCCATCAAGTCCTTATCAATCACAGCGAAATGGGGGAGGCGCGCGCTTTGCGGGTGCTCAGGTGACGAAGTGGTTGTTGATTGCTTTGGTGGTATTGTTTTTGGTGGATATTGTTGGGATGGGAGATTCTGGTCGCCGGTTGATGGCACATGTTGCTCTGGGCGGTGGGGTTCTACATGAGGTCTGGAGGTGGCTGACTTATCCTTTTGTGAATCTTGATATTGGAAGCTGGCTATTTACCTTAATCACGTTTTTTGTCTTCGGCAGAATGGCTGAACAAGGGATAGGATCGCGAAAATTTGCGGTGATGTTGATCATTACCACACTGGTGGGCGCGACGGTTTATGCGGTGATGAGTTCTAGCAGCTTGACTCCCTTAACTGGTGCGAGTGGGCTGAGTATGGCGGTGCTGGTAGCGCTGGCGATGCTGCACCCTGAGCAAAAAGTGCAGCTCCTGATCCCTCCGGTGCCGGTGAAGCTGAAGACTTTAGTGTTTTGCTTGATAGGCTTTTTAGTGGTGATGGCGATCGCTCAGCGGGCTGATCCTGCGGTGTCTCTGGCGCATCTGAGTGGCGTGGGGGTAAGTTTTCTGTGTATGAAGAATTTACACTGGCTGGATCTTGGCAAGGAGCTAGGGGCTAAAAAGCCAGTGAAGCGATCAGATTCCAAAAAGCGGGTGGCTCGAAAAGAGGTGAAGAGTGGGATGAAAGCCCGCACGACGATGAATATGAGCGTTAGTAAGCGCGAGGCTGAGGTGAATAGAATTTTAGATAAGGTTTCTGCCGAGGGGATAGGAAATCTTACAGAGGATGAACGCGAACTATTAAAATTTGCATCGAAAAAATGACTGATCAAGAAATGATGGAATGCTCGGAGCCTGAGATGCAGGTGGAGCGATTAAGGGCAATCATGCACCGTTTGCGAGCGCCTGGTGGCTGCCCGTGGGATGCTGAGCAGACGCACGTAAGTCTGATTTCTAACCTCATCGAGGAAGCTTACGAGGTGGTGGATGCGATCAAGCGAGAAGATCATCCGCATTTAGAGGAAGAGCTGGGAGATTTATTATTGCAGGTGGTGTTTCATTCTGAAATGGCGCAGGAAGCCGGCAGGTATGATATGAATGATGTGGCGCGTGGAATCTCTGAGAAGCTGATCCGCCGGCATCCGCATGTATTTGGTGATAGCGCAGTGAATGATACTGAGGGAGTGCTGAGCCAGTGGGATGAAATTAAAAGACAGGAAAAAGGCAGTGAAGAGAAACCTTACCTCCACGGTGTGGGCGACGGATTGCCAGCGATGCTGAAGGCTGCGAAGCTGCAGAAGAAGGCGGGAAAAGTTGGCTTTGACTGGGCGGACGCGAAGTCGATTCTGGCGAAAGTGAAAGAAGAACTCGCTGAGGTGGAAGAGGCTTTTGAAAATTACCAAGAGGGTGGAGCTGTGCCGGATGAACTGGAAGCCGAGATAGGAGATTTACTTTTCGTAACTGTGAATGTGGCTCGCAAGCTCGGCGTCGATCCAGAGGTGGCTGTGGATAGGACGAATCATAAATTTATGGATCGTTTCGGCAAAGTGGAATCTCGCCTAAAGGCCAAAGGTGTTACTCTAACAGATGCCACGATGGAGCAGATGGACGCTGAGTGGAATAAGGCTAGGAACGAAGATCAGGGGAGAGTTTGAGAAAACTACCTAGGGATCAATCGGGCAAAACCATGCACGAGAACCACTCCGAGAAATAGGATGTTCCTCAGTAGTAGTGGAACCGATGTTCTTGCGCGCACTCTTATTTTTTTCTTCTTTGTGACCGCAGTTGCTAATCGCTCCAAGTCCGTCATCGAACATGGCCATTCTTTTACTCCAGATTTCCATTTTCCTGGTATTGCCTCTACTCCACCAAAAGCTCCGCAAATGGCACCCGCTATGGCGGCAACGGTATCTGTATCTCCTCCGAGAGAAATCAAAGTCCTGATTACTTTTTTAAATTCCCAGTTCTCCTTAACCCCCACATAAATGGCAACGGGAACTGACTGATACACATAGCCAGTGACACCGCGCTCAGGTCGCCCGCCTATTGACTTGAGAAGTGACTTTAGAAATTCCTCAGCATCCCATCCACTCTCCCAAGCCTTATGCATGAGAGTTGAGATGAGCTTCCAATCACGTCTAGCCTCATCCACTTCGCGCATTCCGTGAAGATCCACATCTCCAACACTGGTCATTAACTCCATGACCTCGGTTATTGATGGTGTTTCTTCATTGTTCAGCGAAAAAGCGACTAACTCAGTGACTGCCATCGCTCCTATCGTTGCTTTTGGATCGATGTGTGTGATCATCGATTGTGCAAACGTAAATGCTTGGCGTTTTTCTTGATCATCTGGAAAATAAGCGGCAACCATTGCTGCACGCATAGATGATCCATTTCCAGCTGAAAACACTCCAGAATGTTTCACTGAGAAACCTAACCACAATTTGATGATTGCTCTAGCTGTCGCTAATCCTACACCAGCAGGCAAGCCTAGCAGCCACCATCTTAGCTCCCAAGAGAATGAGCGCTGGAACTTCTTTAAATTTCCTCCACTAGCGAGTAATGCCTGAGTCAACATGATCGTGTGTTCGGTGTCATCGCTCCACATTCCTTTCCCAAAAACAAAATGGTGTTTCAGTGGACGTGACTCGTCTAACCATTTCAGACGTTTAATCCGCTTCGGACTCATGCCTTCCATCGGCAAACCTATAGAATCAGCAACTGCTGTTCCTAGCAGTATGCCTGTGATTTTTTTATGGGAATTGTCGTTCATAGTTTAAGCATTTCCGTATAAAGGTTAAAGTCCTCGCGCTGGAAACAGCAGAAGATAATATCTAGTTTGTTGTTTTCGAGAAATTCACGGCAAGTATCTACCGCAATAGCTGCTGCCAATTCTTTTGGGAAAAGGTAAATACCTGTTGAAATACATGGGAAAGCAACTGATTTAAGATTATGATGGATGCACAAGTTTAGCGAATTCTGGTAGCAAGATTTCAAAAGGTGGGCTTCATTTTTTTCGCCACCATTCCAAACTGGACCTACGGTATGAATGATGTGTCGGGCTTTAAGCTGATAGCCAGCAGTCAGCTTCGCTTGCCCAGTTTTACAGCCTCCTAGGAGCCGGCATTCATGAACGAGTTCATGTCCAGCTGTCCGATGAATAGCCCCGTCAACGCCTCCACCTCCGAGCAGGCTGGAGTTGGCAGCATTGACAATCGCATCACAATCAAGCGTGGTTATATCTGTAAACAATGTTTTCATTTAACTGACTTAGGTTCGAATTTTTTGACAACATCGATAAGCCCCACAATGTTCTCATTGAGTGCTTCTAAATCTTCAGCAGGTATCCAAAGCTCCTCGTGAGCTTTTCCGCCAACGATTTTTCTTTCGTATGACTTAAGAAAAGCACGTTTAACCTCGAAGCGTGTCACATACCCACAACCACTTGCTGGCACATTCCATTCTTCCGCAATCTGCTCGGCGTATTCTTGATTTAGAACAGGATAAAAGATTAGTTGTTCAGGAAGTCTCGTTGGCCACGCCTTCCTCCCAGATTGCTCAATTAGAGCCAATTCTTCAGGTCCGGTTGGACGATAAAGGGTAATTGTTTCTCCTAATAAATCATCGCTTGTGATTAAAATAACTCCAGCTTCTGCCATCTCTTTAATAGCTCGATCACAATCATTGGGCTGAAGGTTAACTCCTCTAACAGCATCTAGTATGATACTTGTTTTAAAGCCTTCCGTGATCGCATCCAGAGCAGTGAATTTCACACAGTAGTCCGTAGCTAGACCAGCGAGGTGTAACTCAGTCGTTCCTATTTCTTTTAAATATTCAGCTAGGCCAGTTGATTTCAGGTGACCATTATCATAAAATCCACTGTAGCTATCGATGTCTGGATCGGTGCCTTTTCTGAAAACGGTATCAAATCGCTGAGTTTGTAACTCCTCGGCAAAGTCGGATCCCGTAGTTACCTGCACACAGTGCGTGGGCCACAATATCTGAGGTAGACCTGAAAGCTCAATCATTTCGCCCACATTTTTTCCTGAATGGTTAGCAGCGAAACTCCCGTGATCAACAGGGTGGTAGTCTTGTGTTGCCACCACGTGATCATAATGAGGCATGAGCTCATTCACTATAGAAATGATAGCATCCCCACCCGTAACAGCAAGTGAGCCGCCGGGTAGGAAATCGTTTTGAATATCGATAATGAGTAATGTTTTCATGAATTTATAGGTAGAGGATAGTGTTAAGGTTAAATTGCTTCGTGGAGGTGAAGTGGAGTATTGTTGCCTGTATCTAGTCGGATGGTTTTGTCAGGGTTATGTTCTTTAGCTACTAGGACAGCGGTGAGGTCTGTATCGAGGTTCTTCAAGTGATCCCATTCTCTTTGTTGGAGACGAAGAAGTTCTTCTTGATGAGTTTTCTCAGCAGCTTGAATTTCTTTTTGGAAGGCTAAATCTTGATCATGCTTTTTTTGACTTTGATCAAGTAGGTGTTGTTGAGTTCTACTTTCCTCGTTCCGATTCTCAGTAGCTCGTTCATGTTCTCTAGCTTGCTTAAGGTCTGTGAGCTTTTGTTGCTGGTGTTCAATTTCTGTTTCTAGGACAAGCCCAGTTCGAGTTTCGATAGCGTGATCATGCATTGCTTGAAGCTGCTTACTGGCAGCGTAGCCGCGGTAAACAACCTTGTTGATACGATAGCCGATCCGCTTTGCTCGCTCGACGAGGGCTTGATATGTTTCAAGTTCGTTCAGTTCAGGAGCGCGAGTCTTGAACGTTTCAAAATTACACTCACCAGCAAAACTGATGACATCAGCGGAAAGGGCATTGATGAAATCAGCTATCGGATCATGAGTTTCTTGAAGCATCTTCTCTATGTCGACGAGTTCAAAAAAAACCATGAGCTTGGCTGTAATAAGTGCTTCATCAGCAGTGCGAACTCCTGCGACATCAAAATACATCTGATCAGGAATGACGCGTAATTTTTCAAACCTGAGCGCGCTGGGCACTTTCCCGCCATTTCCGTTATCGCCATGCCAGCTAAACTGGTGGAGAGTCTCGGTAGGGGTGGGTATGTAAACAGCAGGGCCATTTAGAATCCGGTGAGTGACTGTTCCTGCTGCTTCGTTATAGATCACAATCGCCTCATGAGCATCTAAGTGGATGACGGGTTTAGTCTGGATGTTCTGGTGAAGAAGGGGATCGACCCAGAGGACACATGGTCCAGGTTGGTTCTCTGTATGACCATCGATAAATGTAATCACTAGGTATTGATCTTCGACAGCATTAATCCGCTTAAGAGGCTCGATATGAGCAAAGGGAGCAAAGATCGTTACAGGTCCAGTGATAATGTCACGAGTTCCATTATGGTTCCAGCGGATGACTGCTTGGCCGTCTTGTATAGTTTTTGGAATAATCATCATTATAGTTTGGTTAGATTTTAAGTGTTTCTAGGTCTACTTGGCTCAGGAACTGGCTGGGTATGTTTTCACTCAGCCATACATCGTTTTCAGTAAGGTGAAATTTATGGCCATCTTCTGCCATTCTCTTAGCATTGATTTCGATGAGTCTTGGCTCGCCTCTACGACGAGCTACTTCGAGCATTAGAGGGATGTTCTCAGACATGTGGACGTGATGACGTTGCTGCTTTTTGAGTCCTTCTTTCATGATTGAATCCAAGAACTTAGCAGGAGTTCCGTGGTAGAGTAGATCAGGTGGGTTTGTCGCCATATAGCCCAGATCTACTTTTACGGAATGCCCCTGACGCGCCCTGATTTTCAATCCTGAGTCATCAAACTCGAATCTCTTCTTAGGATTTTCTGCAACGATTTCTTGGAGTATTTCCTTACTCAATGGTGTGCTATGGTTACTTAATGCATCTAGTAGTTCAGACACTTCGGCCCAGCCAGATGGATCTAATGTGAGTCCCACACTTTGAGGGTTGTGTCGGAGGATGAGACTGAGTCGGTTACTAATTCTGACTTGTTGTTTGGTATTCATTTGTTGTTGGTTTTTTTGGGTTTTAATGGCTTAGATTTCGAAGTTGATTCCTTGTTTGCCCAACTTCTGGTATTTTTTTTGATCAAATTGGTAGAGTTTAGCGGCTCTGCGAGCTACATCTTGTTCCACTTCATCGGTCTCGATGAGGATATCTAGCTTGAGAACCTTCTTACGGAAGTTACGTTTATCGATTTCGGTTTCGAGGATGATTTCATAGAGGCGCTGGAGTTGAGTGAGAGTGAATTTACTTGATAGTAACTCGAAGCCGATAGGCTCATAACGTAGCTTTCCTCTAATTCGTTCCTTCGCCTTAGCTAGGATGTCATGGTGATCGAATGCTAGCTTTGGAAGGTCTTCTTGGGCGAACCAGGCTGCATTTCTGGCATCAGTGGCGGCTTCTGGTAGGTGCTCGATGAGGTTCACTAGTGCGAAGTAGGCAACAGTAACTACCTGCTCACGAGGATCACGATTTGGTGCCCCAAATGTGTAGAGCTGCTCTAGATAGATTCCCTTAAGCCCTGTTTCTTCTTCTAGTTCGCGACGAGCACAATCATCAATAGATTCTCCCATTTTAATGAAGCCGCCCGGTAATGCCCATTTCCCTTCAAAGGGGGCGATGTCTCTCTGGATGAGTAAGATTTTTAAGTCGTCCTCGTCTAAGCCAAAGACTACGCAATCCGTTGTTAAAGCTGGCCGTTCGTATTCGTATGTAAATTTTTTGTTATCCATAATATCTGTTTCTGATTTCAAGTTAGTGTGTTTTTAACACTTTGCAAGGTTAAGGTGTGTATTTAACACTTTGGTGCTGAGGTCATTTTATAGCATATTTATTGTGACCATTCTGATGATCTCTAAATGATCAAACGCTAGCGGCGGAAGTTCGTCTAAAGGGAACCACTCGGCTTTGTTGGCATCGTCATTCGCTATTGGGGTCACTTCAGCCATGACTACTTCTCCTTGATGGGCGATTGAGATTACTTGTTCGCGTGGATCGCGGTCAGGCTGGCTGAAGACTCCGATTTGCTTTAGTTGGATTCCAGTAAGGCTAGTTTCTTCCTTCAGTTCACGGGCCGCTGCTTGCTCGACGGTTTCACCTGGGTCATGAAATCCTCCGGGAAGAGCCCATTTCCCTTGGAAGGGTGGGTTCTTACGTTCGATTAATAGGAGGTGTTCACCTTGAGGAGAGTGGCCGATGATGACGCAATCCACACTCACTGCGGCACGTGGGTATTTGTAAGTGTGAGTCATGGTTCTTATTTTGTTAGAGTTTTATTAGCATTGACCAGTTGATGTTTCATTTTATCTACATAGGGGTCTAGACTAACCTCTGTGACGTTACGGTTTATTTCATTTTTCTTGTGGATGCTCCATTGGTCGATGGCTCTTTTTCTGGTTATTGCGAGGTCTTCTTTTTTAAGAACTCGTTGTCCGTTTCTTAGACCCGGCTGCAGTAAGTTTATCCTTCTCGTTGTTTCCGTTGTTGTCTTTGTCAGTCCTTGTCTGTCATCAAAAATAATGTCTTCAATGATTCTTCCTGTTTCATCAATATTGCGAGAGACTTGAAGTGTGCCTGGGTTTGAAACTTTGATGATGTCATTTGATAATTTCACTTTTGGTTTCCATTCACCATCGTCATCTAGAATAGCGCCGAGCTTATAAACTCCACCAAGAGCTGGCTGATCGTAACAAGTTACTAATTTTGTACCAATCCCCCAAACATCGATTTTTGCTCCTTTAAGTTTTAAGTCTTTGATGATGTTTTCATCCAGGTCATTACTAGCGACAATTTTCACTGAGTGCATGTCTGCGGCATCGAGAAGCGCTCGCGCTTTCTGGCTGAGATCTACGAGGTCGCCTGAATCCAAGCGTATTCCTAACAAGTCATATCCTTTTTCCCTTAGTTCATTACCTATTTTGATCGCAGTTTTTACCCCTTCGACAGTGTCATAGGTATCCACGAGCAAGATCACATTGTTTGGTAGAGCGTCCGCGTATGCTCGAAAGGATTCTTCTTCTGTATCGAAACTCATGACCCAGCTGTGAGCATGGGTTCCTTTGACAGGGATTCCAAATTTGTGGCCGGCAAGCACGTTTGATGTGGCCATGCAGCCACCGATGTATGCGGCTCTGCTGGCGGTGACTCCACCGTCTGGGCCCTGTGCTCTGCGTAATCCAAATTCCATCACATCATCGCCTTCAGCCGCTTGATGAATCCTCGCAGCTTTGGTTGACACGAGAGTTTGAAAATTCACTAAATTCAGCAGTGCCGTCTCCACTAGTTGACATTGGACTAGGGGACCACTCACTCTCAGGAGTGGTTCATTGGCAAATGCTAAATTTCCCTCAGCGACGGCTTCTACATTGAGCGACCAGTTGATGTTTTTTAAGTAATCAATAAAATCTGGCTCAAATAGAGGTTTTTTATCATGACCGCTCAGGCTCTGGAGATACTGGCAATCCTCATCAGTGAATTTTAGATTTGATAAGTAATCTAACGCCGGACATGTTCCCGCAACAATTGTTGCCGTTTCACCAAAAGGAGCGCGGCGGAAGAAGAGGTGAAACACTGCTTCACGTTCTGCCATGTTATTTTTCCAATAGCCGTAAGCCATCGTGATTTGGTAAAGATCAGTAAGTAGTGGTGTGGTCATGACCTTGTGTAGAACGCATTTTATTCTAACGCAACAACAAAGTGTGTTTTTTACACTTTGTTTTTCAGGTCAATTTTCTACTTAAGCTTAGTGGATAGTTAGAGCCTATTCTAGGCCGCGTTCTTCTGCTTAGCTCGGTATTCTTTGAGGTATTTGAAGCTAACGAGTTTAGAGTTTTCCTCGTCCCAGAGGCGGTGTTTTACACAGGCTAGGCTGGAGCGTAGGGTCATGACGGGCACGGCGTGGAACATCTCTTCAGCCTCATGGCATTCTTGCAGTCTATAGTTCGGAATACGGGCGCTGAGGTGGTGGATGTGATGGTAGCCGATGTTGCCAGAGAACCATTGTAGGACCTTGGGCAATTTGTAGAATGAGCTTCCTTGGAGGGCCGCTGCTACGAAGTCCCATTTTCCTTTGCGCTCCCAATAAATACCCTCGAACTGATGCTGCACGTAGAATAGCCAGACTCCTACGCTAGAAAATACCATACAGACTCCGAGCTGGAGGATGAGGTATTTCTTCGCACCCATGACCAAGATTCCTGCGGTAAACATGGCTCCAATCGCGAGGTTCGTCCAGAGCACTGAGAGGCGGGCTGCTAGTTTCGCTTTTTTAGAGGAAAATCTGTGCCAGATCAGGAATAGGTAAAGTGGGGAGATGGTGAACAGGATGAATGGGTTGCGCACCAGACGGTAGCCTAGCTTTAGCCACTTCGATGATTGTTCGTACTCTTCCACCGTCATGGTCCAGACTTCTCCTTCTTCTCGATGGTCTAAGTCTCCAGAGGTAGCGTGATGGATCGAGTGCTCCCAATGCCAGAATTGATAAGGAGTGAAGGTGATCACTCCTGTGATGAAGCCCCAGATGTTGCCAGCACGCTTGGATTTAAAAAAGGATTTGTGTCCGCAGTCATGGAAGATGATGAATAGTCTAACACAAAATCCAGCAGTGAGTATCATGAGTGGGATGGTGAGCCATGGAGACACATCGTAAACGAAATACATGGCGACCCAAAGACCGATGAAAGGAAGTAGAGTGTTGATGATCTGCCAGCACGCCTTAGAGCGGCTTGGTTGCTGGTATTTCACCATTGCTTTACGCCATGCTTTAGGGTCCGTGGAGGGGCCTGAGGTAGTATCTGTAGGAGGGCTAGCTGCCTCTGGGGGGGGAGTTTGTGTCACGAGGCTTATCCTGTCGTCTATTTCCTAATGATTCGCAATGAAAAAATGTAGTGATACTCATTAGGGTGATCTAGCTAGGGAGGCTAATCTGGTTGATTGCCTGCGGTGCTCCACAGAATTCTTCAGAATTAACCAAATTAAGGATGATGGCTTCACTATTTTTCTGAAAGAATGAAAGGTTTCATCCTTTTCTCTGCTAAACCTTCTATAAAATTCTGTAGAATTAGGCGAAATTTTGTTAATTCTATATGAAAAATCCCTAGCTAGATGACCCTTTTATAATGATTCTAGTTTTATTCGCATTCTTTTCTTTGAGAATAGGTTAA
>JBLHQF010000053.1:0-13639 GCA_047624885.1 Cryomorphaceae bacterium
TCCCCGAGCCGTAGTTCATCGATGAACTCGCGTCCATCAAGATATGACAGTCAAAGTTGGTTTCCGCTTCGTAGAGCTTGGTGTAGTAACGCTCGGTCCGACCGAAAACACGCCAGTCCAGGTCCCTGATCGGATCACCAGGCACGTATTGGCGGTGATGCGCAAACTCGGTGCTGAATCCCTTGAGCGGACTGCGGTGAGCGCCAGCCCGCAGGCCTTCGACGATTTCACGAGCAACCAGCTCTAGGTCCCCGAGCTTTTGTAAAAGCTCAGGGTCCAGGTATTGGAAATTAGGTAAGTGCTGGGACATGGTTCAGGTCTTTGGATGGATGGCTTGTTGAGGGCCGGTTACTTTTTATCGCCAGTCGGGATCTCTTTGATGAGTCGCTCGACTAAGGTGTCCGATGTCATTCCTTCTGACCTTGCGGCGAAGTTCGGGATGAGACGGTGGCGAAGAATAGGAATGGCAACCGCTTGGATGTCTTCGATGGCAACGTGGCAACGGCCACGCAGGGCGGCGCGGGATTTGCCGGCGAGAATGAGGTTTAGTGAGGCACGTGGACCGGCACCCCAGGACATGTACTGCTTGACCCAATCTGGTGCTTCCTCTTCCTCGGGGCGGGTGGCACGGATGAGGGATGCTGCGTATTCAAAAATGTGATCAGCTACTGGGATGCGGCGCACCAGGTGCTGGAACTCAATGATCGCAGCGCCATCGAGGACTTTCTCGATTTTTGGCTGATTGTCACTGGTGACATTACGCATGATTCCGAGCTCTTCCTCGCGGCTCGGGTATTTAACGACCACGTTGAAGAGGAATCGGTCAAGCTGCGCTTCGGGAAGCGGGTAAGTGCCTTCTTGTTCGATCGGGTTCTGGGTGGCGAGCACGAAGAATGGCTTGTCGAGTTTGTATTCGACGCCACCTGATGAGACCCTTTTTTCCTGCATCGCCTCTAGCAGCGCTGCCTGGGTTTTAGGTGGAGTTCGGTTAATCTCGTCAGCAAGGAGAAGGTTAGTGAAAACCGGGCCTTCCATGAATTTGAACTTACGAGCGTGAGTCTCAGGGTCTTCCTGAAGCAGTTCGGTTCCGGTGATGTCCGAAGGCATCAGATCGGGGGTGAACTGGATCCGCTTGAAGGAGAGCGATAGCGCTTCAGCCAGCGAGCTGACGAGCAGCGTCTTTGCTAGGCCGGGCACACCTACGAGGAGACAGTGACCTTGGGCGAAAACCGCGATCATCATTTCTTCGATGACATCTTCCATGCCCACGATCACTTTGCGTAGTTCTTTGACTACTCCATCTCTTGCGATGCCGAGTTGTTCCACGGCTTTTACGTCATCAGTTGTATTGCTCATAAAGTTAATTGATTGATTGTTGGTCGTTGTTAAAATACTGGGACCTAGGGCTTGAGGTATTCCCGACCAGTATTTAAATTTAGGCATGGCTATTTAGCCAATCTAGTTTGGTATGTTCGGTTTTTGTAATTCCATCAAAACGTGGACTGTCAGAAGTTTCTTTCAAGTTTCTTTTATTTTTTAGATTAATCGCGAAATCCTGGAAGGAGTTTTGGCGGTTGAAAGCATGGATTAGTCCCCCACGGTTTTCTACTCGACATAGGGTAAGGATAGCAGGATGCTATAAATATGAAAATTACCCGACATCTAGGTGCTTTGGTGTTGCTGTTGGTGGTGAATCTGATGATCACATCCTGCGCTACGGCACCTGCGGGTTTGAAGCGGATCACGTCGCGGGCTGATAAAGAGATTGTTGGTCTGGCTTTGGGTGATTTGCTGCTATTGGCGCTTGAGAATCCCAATTCAGGAAAGTCAGCCTATGCCCTAGGTCACTTTGTGGAACGCTGGAAGCTTGAAAAAAATAATGCGGTTACTGGGATACTGATCGCCGCTCGTGATGGTCAATCTGCCATCTCATATCACGTAACATTCGATAATCCGGGGCATCGAGGTTTTTCTCTGGAATACTTTGATGAGATAGCGCCAGTGGCTGACTACTCGATATCTAAATTACCTGATTATAAGCGCGATGGAGTGGGCGCTCCTTTGATGGCTTTGAGGGAAAATCGCGGCCAGTATCCGATCGAGCATTACTATCCGCCGGAGGCGATCACCGCTGCGGTGACCGCGGTGATGCAGCCGGGCAAGCTCAATGGTCGATCTCGTCAGGTGAAGATCAGTCTGCTTTGTCCGCTGCGTATTGACACAGTTTTACTCAAAGGAAAGTCACAGCCCCTTGCTGCCGATTTTTCAGTTCCGTGGGCTGCTTTCTTAGCGCGTGGAGCAGAGCTGAATGGCACTAAAATATTTGATCTCCTGAGGTCTAAACCGAAGCGTGACCCCCAGCTCTATCTCATGCAGCCATATGATCCCCAGAAAATACCGCTACTGATGATACATGGTCTAATCAGCACTCCCCTGGTATGGGCAAAGATGAGCAACGAGCTCTGGGCTGATGACGAGATTCGAAGCAAATATCAAATCTGGCATTACCTTTACAACACATCGGCTCCCGCCCTGTATTCAGGCCGGATTCTCCAGCAGCAGCTGCATGAAGTGCGCCAACTTCTGGACCCTGAGCAGGATGATCCAGCGATGCAATCGATGACTCTGGTCGCGCACAGTATGGGAGGTATTGTATCGCGTAGGCTAACCACTGAGCCAGGAGATGTCTTTTGGAGTGCCGCTTTGACTAGGCCGATTGATCAATTGAAGTTATCCGCGTCAGATCGCGGCACGCTTAAGAAGGCCTTTTTTTGGAAAGCGGAGAAGCAAATCGATCGTGTGATCTTTATCGCAGTGCCGCACCGTGGAAGTAACGTCGCAGACAACTGGATTGGTAAAATTGGCAAAGCGCTGGTTAAGCCTCCAAGACCATTCACCGCGTTCTACGCCCGGGTTTCCTCCGCTAACCCAGGGGCCTTCACGCCGCAATATGAACAGCTAGGCAAAGGTGAGTTAGATAGCGTGCATGCACTTTCACCCAACCAGCCCACCCTCAAAATTCTATCATCCCTGCCGGATCGGTATCATGTTGATACTCATAGTATCATCGGCAATAGTGGTAAAGTAGGTCCATTAGAGAAATCGTCTGATGGCGTTGTTAGCTACTGGAGTAGTCATCTTGCCCAAAGCCAGTCTGAAGCCATGGTTCCCATTCAGCATTCAGAAGTCAATCACCCCGAGGTGGTAAAGGAGCTCAAACGCATTCTCAAACTGCGAGATTAGTGGTGATCTCCGGTCGTCCTCGGGTGTGTTGCATCAGGATGTCTCACTAATCTATCCTTGGTGAAGCGGGTGTGGATCTAGGGAGTCGAAAGAGATGCGTGGAGTGATGTTTGCAAGCTGTGCAAATCCGTACCATGATCCAGCATATGGGTAAGTAAGGTGTTGCGTAGTTGTGCGGGCGGATTAATCAGCCTGCAGCCGCTGGGTGCTGTGGTTGCTATGGGTGCGGGAGGGTGTTGAACTAAGAATTTCTAGGATTTCTGCTGCGTCTTGGGCTTCTAATAGATTTTGGCGGATCTCGCAGTTGTTAAACATCTTGGCGATAGCGGAGAGTGCTTGGAGATGGAGGTGGTAGTTTTTCTTGGGGACGATGAAGAGGAGGATGAGTTTCACTGGGGCGTTGTCTATGGCGTCAAAGATGATGCCCTTTTCTGATCTGCCGAAGATGGCGATGACTTCGCTAAGTTTCTCTGAGAATGCGTGTGGGATGGCTACGCCAGAGCCGATGCCAGTGCTGGTCTGTTCTTCGCGGGTGTGGAGGGATTTTAGGATATCCTCGCGGTTTTCGCCACCTAGTAGGCCTCTGGCGTCTAGGTGATCTATGAGTTCTTCGATGGCTTGCCAGCGCTGATCAGAATCCATGCCAAGGAGGATTTTTTCTTTAGTAAGTATACTGGCGAGTTTCATGGAGTGACTAGATGATATGCGATATGATATGGATATTATTTCGCTGTTGTAGCGGGAAAGCATCCACAGAAATGGATCAGTGTCTAGGCAAATGTCAGAAAGTAGACTGGAAATAGACTGGAGATATCAGATGCTGCTTGAATAAGGGTTGATAGGAGGCTAATTTTTGTTAATGACAATTATTGCACTATTTTTGGCTGTTGGAGTTGTTCTAGCTGCTCAATCGAGCCTAGGGCAAGAAGTCTTGCTTAAGGAAGATTTTAATGGCTCGGGTGGCGTTGGAGGTGCGCTTCTTGGGAATAAAAATATCGAGCTGGTAAAAGGAGCTGGACCAGACGGGTCAAATGCGATCAAAGTTTCCTATGTAGGCTACAGCAAGGGGAGCCAGCGAGTCACCGGGCGCTTTGCCCTGAGTAAAAAAGTGACAGAGGCAACTCTTTCCTTCGATGTGATGTTCGAAGAAGATTTTCAATGGGTAAAGGGGGGGAAGCTACATGGTCTTGGGCCAGAGAATGGGGTCACTGGTGGTAAGGCAAGGCGGGCCGATACCTGGAGCGCGCGCATGATGTTTCAGGAACAGGGTAAATTGGGCTACTATATTTATGACCAAGATCCTAAAAAAAAGTGGGGTTTGGAAAAGTCTGGGGGCCGGGCCTTCCGGGCTGGAAAGTGGCATAAGGTTGTCTATAAAGTTCGGCTGAATGACTCAGGAAAGAGAAATGGACGGGTCTCTGTGGAAGTAGATGGAAGTAGAATCATCTCTTCAAAAACGATTGTGTATCGTGGCGTCGATGGAGAAAAGACTCTTATTAGCCACTTCTTATTCAATACTTTCCACGGCGGCCACGATACTAGCTGGGCACCCAAGATGAAAAAAGGGAAAGGATTTACAACCGTCTTTGCCTACTATGATAACATTAAAGTGACTGAAGGTGTGGATTAGTCGTGAGCGGTAACCTGCACGTCACAAGTAGTACATTGACTTTACTGAGATGATTCTGAGCGTATTTCAGGTTAAAGTCGCTGGGCGTTTTTGCCTTCTTCGATGAGGTTCCAGAAGTGCTTGGAGTTACTGAGCTCTTCGTCTTCGCCTACGGGTAGTTTGGTGCGGAAGAGGAGGTCAGAGAAGGTGTTCTTGTGCAGCACGCGGTGGACGATGACGTTTTCATCGACGACCTCGAAATACACGCGGTAGTCGCCCGCGCGGAAGCGGAACAGGCTGGTGCCGCTGCGCTCTATCTTGCCAAAGCTCTCGCCATCGATGTCCTGGAGCGTGTCCTGAGTGACCTTAAAGGCATCTAGGAGGTCTAGCTGCTCAAGGGTTTCTAGGCGGGATATTTCTCCAGCACTGATTTCGTTAAATACTATTTGTAGCACGTGTTGATGATAGAGGGTGGTGGGGGAAATGCGAAGCTTAAAATGGTAAAATTTACTTGCTCCAGAGGTAAGATTCCTTGGTAGAGATGATTTGTCCACCGTGGATGAGGTCTGCACGCCAGGCGAGGATTCTACCGTCTCTGGCATAATCATGGCCGATGTTGTTGAATGCCCACTTGCCCTGCTTGGTTCCGAGAGGGTAGGTTTTTGAGGTGGTTTTGATTTCATTACCGGCGGAGGCTTGATTGTAGCGGAAGACGAGTTGAACGGGGCTTTTCCAGTTGTTGGTTTCTGGTTGGTTAAGTAGGTTCCATGTGAGGGTGTAGTATTGGCCGATGCGCTGTTTATGCTCTTCTATGGTGACGGCTCCGTAGAGGCGTTTCTGTTGGTCACCGCGGACCATAGCGGCGTCATTATCTTCTATTTTTATCGAGCGGAGGGTGAATTTATCCACGCAGAGGTTTTGATTTTCTGTGGAGCATCCGATGACCCCGAGGCTGGAGCAGGTAATGATGAGAAATCGTCTTGAAAATCGTTTTAGCATGGCTCATTCAGGCATCTATTTCGTCGCTTGCCAATCCTGAATCTGTTTATGATGTAAATTTCTGTTCACAAAACGGCCAGAGTTGCTATAACTAATTTAGAAAATATGACAGAAAACCCAATCATTGGAGAAATACTAGAGAAGCTTAATCATTTCATCAAGCGCAAGGGGTTGAGGCGAACTCCGCAGCGAGATGAGATAGTGGCGTTGATCTTTAGTAAGGATGAGCATTTTACAGCGGATGAACTCTATGAGCGAATCCGCAAGAATAATTCATCTGCGTCAAGGGCGACGTTGTATCGGACGCTTGGTCTGCTGGAGGAGGCGGGGCTATTGCATGAGATAGACTTAGGGGCTGAGCAGAAGACTTATGACCCTAACTTTGTGGACTCGCCATCGCATAATCATTTGATCTGTATCGACTGCGGGAAGGTGGTGGAATTTGAGGATGATAATATTGAGATTTTAAATGACTGTATTACGCGGAGGATGGGGTTTCGGCCCGCCAAGCAGTCCATCCGGATTGAGGCTTGCTGTGATACGCTGCGCGTTAAAGGTGTGTGTCAGGATTTGCTTCAAGCGAGGCTAACCAGTAAAAAAATTCACAAGAAATAAAATAGTTTCTATGAGTGTGTCTAAGATTAAACGGCGGGGTAGTGATGTTGAGATTTCTTATGAAGTGACTGGAGAAGGTTGTCCGCTTGCTTTTATGCATGGGCTTGGAGCGGGAAGGGCGCAGACTAGCTCGGCGCTGACTTCATTGCGAGACACGATGTTGATTGCGCCTGATATGTTAGGCCATGGGGATTCTGTTTCGGAGGATGCCGCTTCAGGGGCGGTGATGAGTTTCAATCAGTGTGCGGATGATGTGATTGCTATTTTAGATCATCTGGGGATCGAGATGTCTAATATTGGTGGTCTATCAATGGGGGCTGGCGTCGCTCTGAATATCGTTTTGCGGTATCCGGAACGTGTCAATAAGCTCATTTTGCTGAGGCCATCTTGGCTGTGCCAGCCAAGGCCTGCGCATTTGGCGCTGGTGGCCTATGTGGGGAAATGGATAGAGGAAGATGGGGTGGAGGTCGCTGAGCAGAAGCTTATTTTTCATCCCGACTACATCGCACTTCATGCTGAAGTTCCGAAGGTGGCTGAGTCTATCCGAGGGTTATTTAGAAGGCCGGCTCATTTTTCTCATACGGCAGTGCTGTATAAGATGTGGGAGGACGCGCCATTCAGCTCGCTAGAGGATTTATCAAAGGTAAGTCAGGAGGCGCTGGTGCTCTATACTACGCGTGATAATCTGCATCCTTTTTCGGTGGCGGAGATTATTGCGAATGCGTTGCCGAGCCTTCATGAGATGCAGGAGCTGCCGCCGCGCTATGATCAGCCAGAGGAGTATACTGTTGCACTGAATAAGGCGCTGAATGATTTTCACCACTTAGAGGAATAACTTACCTCTAGAGCGGCTCTAGCGTCTGCTTCGTAGATGATTTTTTCAGTCTTTTCTGTGAAGAGGGCGTGGACATCGAATTTCCTTGAACGGATCATTTGGTCGATGAGGTCTTCCGCAGAGATGCACATTCTTCCTGAGCGCTCATTGAGTGAAAACTGTAAATTATCCACTCCATGATAGGAACGGTAGACAAGCTCAGTGCATGCTAGACGGTTCGCTTTGGTGAAATCAAAGAGGAAATCATAGCGTTTACCGGTATGACTCATGGCGGACTGAATCACTTGTGAGAGGAAAGTTGAGCATAAATTAGGTCTCATTACGACAAAGCTATCCACGCTGAGGGTCTCGCTGAGCGGGCGAAATTTCACTCCGTCTTTCTTGGATTCGATGATTTCGTGCTCATATTGGGGAGATGTTGAAATGTTGAGTGCTTTCAGCTGACTAGGATTCCCCATATAAAATGCGGCGTGTGGCCAGTATCCTGGGAGAAATAAATTACTCAGCGCATCATCGTGTCTGGTGATAATGACGTCGCCAGGCATTAGCTTGCTGCGGATTTCCTCGAGTAGATCTGGAGTCACTCGCTTGGCTCCTTTTACGAAGCTGTTAGATTTTTTCATTGGCTGCTTCAGCCCAGACACAGCAGTGCCTGTTAGACGGAAAACATGAAACATCGCTTGCTTGTATCCAGAGGAATTTCTCCTCACTATATCATAAGCTCTGTAACGTAATCTGAGGCTGAAATAATCTCGCTTACGAGACTCGATGAACGGCTCTTCTTTTTCTAGGAGTTGGATCATTTCCCTATCCAGATCACTCAGCTCTGCGAGTGCAAAAATCTCTGGTTTAGTGGCTTCGAAGAAGCGGGTGGCTTGGTGAAACTGAAGCATTTTCTTGGGTGAAGATAGACTTTCATAAAGTCTACTAATGGTCTTTCTTTCTATGCCGTATCTAATTTCAGGCTCATCTAGCTTCTTCCAGATCACTGGGTTTTGCTTGGCCGTCTGGATGATGTATTTGGTCGCGCGCACTAGCAGGCAGCCAGCGGTGAAGCCAATGGAAAATGTGCGTAGTTCGTTCCGCCAGTTCAGCTTGTCTGCGAGGACGGGCATGATGGAATCTATCGCTTCAACTAATATGGAGCGAGTGCGTAGATAGCTTGCAAAAACCAACCGCAGACGTTCATCTTCATCAGGCAGGTAATAGGATCTTTTCGCTGCTCTAACAGAATCTATAATGATCACTTTTAGATCATTCTCTAGTGGGATAGCCTGAGCTGCAGATACGACTTGTTCCATCGTCCGGTCAATTTTATTTTCAACACTTTGCGATCTATTATTTAGCATCTATACTAAAAGTATGATGCGATAGAAATGAATGTCAAACCTGATCAACATTAGGATGATAACGGTCTAACAGAAATGGATGCTTCCAAATGGAGGGGGAGAGGCCCCCTTACGGATTTACTCAACATAAAGCAAGAATAAATCTCTTATGTACGTAAGAAAATATTTATTTCTTTTATCTTTACAAGATGGGCTACTTTAGAGAAAACAGTAGAGCAATGAATAAAGCAGAATTAGTAGAATCCGTACAGAATGCTCTTGGGAAAGAGACAACGAAGCGTCTTGCAGAAGAGGCAGTAGCAGCAGTTCTTACTTCTATCGCTAAAGGCGTGAAGAAAGACAAGAAAGTCCAGCTCATTGGGTTTGGTACTTTTGAGGTTAAAAAGCGCGCAGCTCGTATGGGCCGCAACCCTAAAACTGGTGAGTCAATGAAGATTAAAGCTTCAAAGACAGTTGGTTTTAAGTGCTCATCAAATCTCAAAGCTTCTCTTTAGTAGCAAGTTAAAGCATAAATACTTCAAAGCTCTACGCGTATTACGTGTAGAGCTTTTTTTTGTTTAGTTGTTTGCCAGGGGTGCGGCTAGTTCTGAGTGGTTCTTTGAAAGAAAATAGTGGAATCCTCGTATTAATAGAACTTCCCGCTGATCTAGTAAATCACTGGTAATACTTGCAATACCAAGATTTACCGCTAGAGTAACTCCAACGCAACCGCTATGAAAACAGCACATAAAATTTCTATCTCTCTCGCAGGTAAAATCCTAGGGTCGATCCTTGGTTTATTCCTGCTCACCTGCACGGTAAATGCGCAGGATACCCCAGCGACTAGTAGTGGACCCGCACCTATAGATATCAACGTCTATGAGTTGATCAAAAACCAAGGAGGGCCGATCATTTATCCGCTGGCGATTGTTTCTGTGGTGACTGTGGTGATGATTTTCTTCTTCTTCATCACTATCCGAGGAAACCGTGTGGTGAGTGACCGCTTCATGCGCAACGTTGAGATACTCATCCGCAAGGAAGATTACTTAGGACTGATCCATGAGTGTAATCGCAGTAATGAAAGCATGGCTCGTATCACTGAAAATGCGGTGGAGTTTATGACTAAGAATACCGGCGTTTCAATCAATGAAGTCCGCGAGGTAGCCTTGGCAGAAGGTTCTAGGCAGTCAAGTATGTTAAACAACCGTATTAGCTATCTCTCAGACATAGGTTCTATTTCTACCATGCTTGGACTACTTGGGACGGTGATAGGTATGATCGTCACCTTTATCCGGATCTCCCAGGGAAATGTGGATGGTGTGCAGCAAATGAAAGTGGCAGAGGGTGTCTACCCGGCGCTGATCACAACCGGCATCGGGCTTAGTATCGGTATCGTGGCGTTGTTATTCTATTCGATATTTCGTGGTAAGGTGCAGAAATACATCTCTGATTTAGAGTCTGCATCCACGCACCTGATGGCAATGCTTGCTGCGCAGTATGGCAAGCGCCACACTGGCAGCGCTAGTAGGCAGCGCGAGATGGGTAGAGATTACCTTGAAGATGATGAAGCCCTATCACAAAGACGTGGAAATAGAGAAGTGAAAGAAGGCTTCCAAGGTCATATTCCTAGTAAGCTCTAATGAAGTCTAGCTAGTCTAAACTGCATTTATAGATCGATGAAATTTAACACTCAACAAGCACCTCCAGTAGGTTTTCAGCTCGCTCCGATGATTGATATCATCTTTTTGTTGCTGGCGTTTTTCATCGTCACCTATCAGATGACCGATAATGAGAAGGATCTAGAAATTTCACTCCCAGCGGCATCAGAAGGAAAGGCCAAGCCGAGAGATTATCTCGAAAAGGTCATCAATATCCATGCAGATGGCGGTATAGTCATCGATCAGAAAGCTTACACCCTAGATGAGCTACAAGCCAAAATGACTAATCTAGTCCGGGTCAATAAAAGCCAACCCGTCCGCGTGCGAGGTGACGAGAAGACTGAGTATAAACACATCGTGGATGTGATTAACCGCTGCAGTAAGGCTGGTATCTGGAATATCTCATTTGCCACTGGCACACCTAAGAAAGAACCCACGAATTAACTAAGCATTTCATCCGTAACGACATGAAACATCGCGTTTATAAATACACAGTCACTACGTTCACACTCACTGTTAGTGCTCTCACCTTATCTGCTCAGGCACCTGCGCCAGCACCAGTTCCAGCACCAGTTCCAGCACCGTTAAAGACTGACCCTGGGAATGACTACTTTGCGCGGGTAAACCAGATTTATAAATTAGCTGTAGTCGCTAAAGATCTTAGCTTACGAGAGCAGTATTACAAGCAGTCCATGCCGCTATTGTTTGATTATTTAAGACAGTTTCCAGATCACAAGAATGCCGAGGCAGCGAACTACTATCTAGCCGAGTGCTATTTCAATACAGGTAAGGTGAGGGAGTCACTGCTTACTTATAAAAGGATCGTTTCAAAATACCAATCTGGACCATATGTGGCAGCGTCTAGTTACCGTCTAGCACGAGATTATTACAGTAAAGGTGACTTCATGTCTGCGGCTAAGCACTTTGGCATGACTGCTAAATTTAACACTGTGCCAGCTGATAAGACCAAGGCATACTACTACCAAGCGGAGGCTTACATGAAGGCAAAAAATCCTGGGCTCGCCTCACCGCTCTACCTTAAGGTTTCTCAAGCAGAGGGGATCAATCCATTCAGAGAAAACGCAGCATTATCTTACGGCAAGCTTTCGCTAAAGGCAGGAGACTATCAGAAGTCACTGAGCGCCTTCGAGAAGCTTATCACCCCAGATCAGTCAGATGACATCAAGGCGGAAGCGGCTTATCATGCGGGAATAGCAGCGAATGGGCTTAAGAAAACTGATATTGCCGAGAAGTATTTTAAAATGTCAATACTCAGTGATTCTAAGAAATGGAAAGGCCAGGCGCAGACTGGGCTGATGAGTATTCGCTTCGAGTTGATGGATTACAAGGGAGTGATCGAGTTGCTCAGTCGCGGGAAATTTGAAATGTCCGATAGTTTTAAATCCAAGCAGGGATTCCTTGTGGGGCATTCCTATTTCAAGCTCGACCAGTTTGCGAGTGCTATCGACCACTTTATTGATGTAGAAATTCACGGCAAAGGCACTAATAATGCCTACAAGGCGGGCTACTACAAGCTGCTCTGCTTTTACAATATCAAGAACGCCAGCATCCCAGATAAAGTGGATCGCTTTCTTGAGGGGTATGCGGTCAACAATGGCAGACATAAGTTCATCCATCAGGCGCTGCTGATGAAGGCTGAGACCCTCTTTGCAAAACGTAAATATGACGAGGCATCTAAGGTGTATTCGGCTATCGGCACGGATCTCATCGATAAGAAATACTTAGCTGAGCTACTCTTCAGAAAAGGCTACTGTCTCTCAAAGGTAGGGAATTTTGCAGGCTCGGCAAACTCGCTCACCGCCTTTGTTGAAAAATTCCCAGGTAGCCCGAAGGTCTCCGAGGCATTCATCATCCGCGCTGGCTCATACGCTAAACTTGAAAACAAAGCCAAGGCACTTAGGGACTATGATCACGTCATCAAAAACTCAAAAGACCCACAGCACACAGCCATAGCACTGCAAAAAAGTGGTGCCATTCAGTTTCATGACAAGAAGTATAATGACATGATCGACCGCTACAAGGAGCTCGTAGATGGCCACCCCAAGCTAGGTGGACAAATCCTAGCCAACGCTAACTACTGGCTCTGTAGAGCCTACTTCAAACAAAAGAAATACAGACTCGGCCTCAAGTATCTAGAGGATAGCTGGGAGCTCGATAAGGTCACCTTTCTCAAGCAGATTTCGATGCTCCGAGTCATCGGTCATTTCTCGCTCAGGAACTACGAAGAGACAGAAAAAGCTGTCACCATGGCAGAGGCTGCGGAGCTTCAAAAGAAGATTCCTCTCGCTGTTTATCGCTGGCTGGGTGAGTATCATTATAATAATAACAACTTCAAAAAGGCAGCAGCCCAGTTAGAAAAAGGTGTGGAGAAAGGCCCCGCCATTGCTACGCCTGTAGCGATCTGGAGGTATTTATCTAAGGCCCAGATGCAGACTGGCCAACACCAGGAAGCGTTCATTTCAGTGAGTAATCTTCTTAGCATTGAAGAGGACCCGCCACGTGTCGTGGATGCTCTACTAGACAAAGCTAATATTCAAATGGAACTCGGTAAAGACGGAGATGCTAAACGCACCGCTGAGGCTGCTCTGGAGATGAATCCCACCGGTAGAATCCAAGTTGAGCTACTAAAAGTCATTGGGGATTTTCACTACAATATAGGTGAGCCAGAAAAAGCTGCGAACCATTATGTGTTACTCGTGGAATCTGGGAAAGCTCTTTCATCTCATCCGCAGATACTTGATAGACTAGCAAAATGTCTAGCCAAAATAGGAAATGCCACAGAAGCAAAACGCTACGCTGACCAATTAAAAGCCATTTATCCTGCCTACAAGCGAGAGCAATAATTCAGCATAGATAGAACGGTCATGTTACCCCAAGAAATCATCAAAACCAAAAGGGATGACCAAGTCTTAAGTAAGGAGCAGATTGATTTTTTTATTCGGGGAGTGGCCGATGAGTCAGTCACCGAAGGGCAGATAGCAGCACTGGCGATGGCTATTTATTTCAGAGGGATGAACATCGATGAGCGCGTGGCTCTCACATCCGCTATGCGTGATAGTGGAGACACTCTTAGCTGGAAAAATCTCGATGGACCAGTAATCGATAAACACAGCACTGGCGGTGTGGGTGATAATGTTTCCCTTATGCTTGGGCCGCTCATTGCGGCGTGTGGTGCCTATGTGCCGATGATCTCTGGTAGGGGACTAGGCCATACGGGTGGAACGCTAGATAAGCTAGACAGCATTCCTGGATACCAGACGCAACCAGATTTGGATCTGTTAGATAAAGTGGTGAGAGACTGCGGAGTGGCGATCATTGGCCAGACCGCAGA
>JBLHQF010000054.1:0-13453 GCA_047624885.1 Cryomorphaceae bacterium
GCATCGATCGCACCCAGGAAGATAAAATCACGCGCTACGGCAAAGTGAAAAACCCGAAAGCACTTGGCATCTCGATGGCTTGGTGGGATCCCGTGAGCGAAGACACAGACCATACCGACGGCAAAGTGGCTTCACAGGCGATTGAACTAATTGAAAAACATAAAGACAAGCCCTTCTTTTTGGCTGTTGGCTTTTACAACCCCCATTGCCCTTACGTGGCACCCAAGAAATACTTCGACCTCTATGATATCAAGGATATCAAAATGGAAAGCCGCGAAGTAGCCAAGAAAGATCTAGAGGATGTTCCACCTATGGCAATCACCCGTGATAGCGGCAATTGGCCATACTTTTTTGAGGACGTGACGGTTGAACAAGCCAAGCAATGTAAACTGGCTTACTACGCTTCGATCTCTTTTGTGGATGCACAAGTGGGCCGCATCATGGCAGCCCTCAAGGAAAACAATCTCGAAGACAACACCCTGGTCGTATTATGGTCCGATCACGGGTATTTCCTCGGAGAAAAGGGCCTCTGGTATAAATTCAAGAATTTTGAGCGCAGCCTGCGGAGTCCGATGATCATCAAGGGACCCAATGTCTCGGCTGTTAACAAAGTCTGCACGCAACCCGTTGAACTACTTGACCTCTATCCAACCCTAGCCGATATGACTGGCCACGCCGTGCCCGGCGTCCTAGAAGGCAAATCTCTGCGACCTCTTCTGAGCGATCCAAAAGCACAATGGACGAAACCCGCCATCTCGCAGGTCTACTACAGTAAACAAGAGCAAGGCTACAGCATCCGCACCCACCGATACCGCTATATCGAATGGAACGGCGGCAACGCCGGAGAAGAACTCTACGATCATAAAAACGATCCTAACGAAATCCATAATTTAGCCAAAAAAATCGCACACAAGCAGATTAAGGAAGGCCTAAAAAAGGCTTTGCTCCCATTTGTGAAATATTAAAAAACGCGTTTCCGTGTCACAGTCCTGAACTGCTAGGAATTTGCTTTGGGATTATGAGACGGAGGAGCTATCATGGGGTAAATAGGGGAGGAATTAAGTCCCGACAGCTGGAGGATAGTGCATTTATGTCGTAACCGTGAACCCTATCCTCAACAGCGTCTACTCCCTACCCATCGGGCATGTCTAGTTCGAAATTTAAAAATCAACTCATTTAATATTAATACACTACATCACTACCACTTATGCTAAACCAGAAACTAAACCCCTTCCCTCTCCGCTAGATAGCGGTTAGCCAGGGCTACGGGTAAGTTTTGTGCGGTGGCATCCACGGTGCTTATAGCGTGGCTTTCTAGCTGGTTCATGATGGCTTTGCGCTCGTCGAGATACATTTGTGTGGCACCTAGTGTGAGTGCGTCATCGAGTCCGGTGACCTCTTTTTTGTAGCGGTCCATCACTTCTTTTTCTTGTAGGTTCGCCACCATCACAACGTGCTTTTGACGGATCTTGCGGAGTGGCTCTATCAGTTCTTGCCCGTCTTCACCACGTACATTGGTGAGGACTATGACGAGGGATCGTCTACGCTGGCGGGTGAGAAGTCGCTCGGCAGCTTCAGAGAAATCGCTCGGGCTTGGGGTGGTTTTGTAGTCGTAGAGATGGTTCAGTAGCGTGGTCATGGACTGTATACCTTTTACTGGTGGAAGCCAGCGTTCAGTGCCGCCGAAGCTCAGAATACCAACGTGATCGCCCTGCTTGAGCGCTACGTAAGAAAGCAGTAACATGGCGTTGAGACAGTGGTCAAACTGCGGGATGCGGTCATCGATGGCGCGCATTCTTCTGCCGCAGTCGATGGCTAAAATGACGTTCTGATCTTTCTGCTCCTGATAGTCTCGGCTAATCAACGAGCGATGCTTTGACGATGCCTTCCAGTCGATTTGGGAAAGCATATCTCCCAAATGATAGTCTCTGAGCTGGTGAAACTCCTTACTCATCCCGATGCGATTTTTCATTACGATCCCCATCTGCTCTGGGCTGCTCTCCATCGTCAGCAGTGCGTATCTAACAATCGGCTCATAGTTCGGGTAAACTTTCGTTTCAGCCTCTTCACCAGATCTAACCTGGCGTGACCACATGCCGATAAGTGTTCGATATTCTAGATAAGATTTCTCGATCAGAGTGTCCCCTCTTTCATTAAACTCAAGCGGATAAGCTATCTTATGAAAACCACGCGACGGCAGTGATCCGCTCCATGGTAATGCTTGGCAAATGGCTTCCATTGGTAGGCCATCATGAAACATCATATTCATCGAGAATGCGGAATTGTTAGAGATTTTCACCTCCACCTCGCTGCTCACTCCACTGGCGAATCTAGTGGGAATCTTCCGAGATGAACTAGGAGATGGAAGCACTAGTAAGACGCAGAAATCTAGGACGATCAGACCGATGAAAAACAACAGCCCGTATTGCCAAATGTAACCGAGGATTTTTTCTAACACTCCCCCCCATTCCGCATCTACGTAGCCAATCACTTTCCACCCTATCCATGCGATAATCCATCCTGAAATCCCCCAGATAATCTTCTTTGAGGGCCGCACCTTGAGCTGACTCCACAGGATGGTGCAGATCAAAATGGGCGCGACTATGTAGAGTCCTAAGTTCGTCAGAAACTCAAGATAAACCGCAGCTAATAGGCCTAGAAATTGATCGAACAAAATTATACTCTAGGAGCTTCGACTCCGGCAATGATTGCGTTGAGGGCATCGTCCACATTCTGCCCACTGATGGCTAGCTCAGGCGCGAGCTGTATACGGTGTCTGAGGACCGGAAGAGCCGCATATTTGACATCGTCTGGAGTGACAAAATCTCTACCAGACATGACTGCTACAGCCTTACCTACCTTGATCAGGCTAATCGCACCACGTGTTCCCGCACCGAGACTAATCCCCTGCGCATTACGCGTGGCTCTGGCGATGTTCACCGCATACTGCACCACTTCCTCCACGCAGCGAACGGCAGAAACTCTGCGCTGCGCTTCCACAATAGTCTCCGGATCACACACTGTTTCCACCTCAGTAGGATCTAGGCCGTTACCGCTCGTAACCTGATTCACAATCGTGGTTTCATCCGCATTTTCTGGGTAATCAATGATAACCTTCATCAAGAATCTATCCAGCTGCGCCTCTGGCAGCGGGTAGGTTCCCTCTTGCTCGATAGGGTTCTGCGTGGCTAGTGTCATGAATGGTGAGCCGAGCTCGTGGCTAGTGCCATCAATAGTGACCTGCTGCTCCTGCATCACCTCTAACAGCGCTGCCTGAGTCTTCGCGGGAGCACGGTTGATCTCATCAGCTAAGAGCAAATTCGTAAACACTGGCCCCTTTCTGACCTGGAACGTCTGGCTCTGCATATCATAGAGCGTGAAGCCCGTGACATCGCTCGGCATGAGGTCTGGGGTGAACTGGATTCTACGAAAATCTCCGCCAAAGGTATTCGCAAGTGCGATCACGAGGTGCGTTTTCCCTAGACCAGGCTTACCTTCCAGCAGTAGGTGTCCGCCAGCGAGAAATGTAGCTAACACTTGATCAACCACAGTCTCTTGCCCAAAGAACACTCTCCTTAGCTCTTGTCTGATGATCCGAATCAGTTCCTTTACAGAGTCTTCAGGTGCAACTGGAGCAACTGGAGCAACTGGAGCAACTGGAGCAACCGGTGCAACTGGAGCAACTGGAGCAACTGGAGCAACTGGAGCAACCGGAGCAACTGGAGCAACTGGAGCAACTGGTGGTGCTGGTGAGTTATTGTTTTCGGGATTCATTTCTTCGTGTTCATTCATAATGATTTCAGTATAGTTTGTAAATTCCTAGTGATTCTGACCATGTCGCCAGCCTCGTTGACATTGTCTCTGGTGAGCGACTCGATGACCTCTTCCACATCGAGTCCGCTCCTATCAGCAAAGGTCTCGATCATTGATTCTTGTGCTTGCCCCTCGGCATTAAACATCCCGCTGCTCCTGAGTAAATTTTCCCTCATAGCGGTGAGCAGCACTCCGGCACTCTTGTATTTCCAGAGGAATATCCCTGTATTGGATACCGACTGTGCGTAGTCCCGCGCATGGCTTTCAGGTATCTCTAACAGCGGCCCAAAGCGTGGGATGCTTTTCCAGAGCCAGAACACCAAAAGCACAAACACCCCGAGCAGGGCTGGCCCAGCGTAGCTGATCATAAGCGACCAGAAACCGCGACGATTTCCGTATCCAAAAGTGATCTCACCATATACCTCACTGCTCATGATCTCTAGCATCGCAGCATGATCGCTCATCGGTAAATAGGGATTTCTGAACAGACGACCATCGGTGATAAAATAAATCCGGCCATTTCCTTCGCTAAGCCCTAGGAAACGATGATACTCACCTTCATCATAAATATCATTGTAATCAAGCGACCTATTAAGCTTCATCACTTTGGTCCCGCCTATCTGCAGTTCATACTCATCTGCTCCGCTGCCCACTGTCACAGTCTCTACTAGCGGCAGTTCCTCGCCCAGCACCACAGGGTGCTTAGGATCTCCTCTGTAGTCTTTACCGCCTGTGGTCTTGCCAGATGGTTCATCGATCAGTTCGATGTTCATTTTTTCTAAAAGGTGATCGAGCGACTCATTACCTTCCCCATCAGAATTCCAATCCCAGCCCCAACTACTAGTCTCGTGATCACAATTCTCACCGACATCGACCCAGCGTTTCTCACCGCGCTCTAGCAGACATACATAGACACCGCCAGCCCTGACCCAGCGGAGCATTTTGTTCACCATTATTTCTGAGCTGATGGTGGACGCAGGAGAGATCACCATGCCGGTATCGTAGTCGTATTTCACGAAGCCATTTTTCACCTTTACCTCAGCGTCATGAGTCTCTCTGAGAAATGTCTGCGCAGCAAGGTAGGGGTTCATTCTTGCTGCTCCCTTGTAACCATCGGTATGGTCGATGATCACCTTGGTTTTCTTCCCGCAGCCTGAGACTAACCACACTGAGAGAAGCAGAATAACACCTAGATATTTATTCATAAGGAGCCGCCCTCCCTATTAAATGGCCAGCGATCACACATAGACATCACCTCAGACTCTAGAGGTGATTTTTTCCCGTAGGCTAGCCCTACCCATGACTCTGTTAGGTTATAGAAAAATTGATCTTTATCTCCTGAAATTTGTTTTTCAGTGACACGGCGCACGCAGTCATCTTCGGTGTCACTCTCTAAAATAGGGACGCGTCCCTGATTCACCATCCAAGAAATGGCACCACGGTAGAGCAAGCTCATGGCTAACTGCTGATCACCACGGAGCCAGGCTGCTCTGGCTTCTTCAGATAGTGCTTTCGGAAGACTTTCTGGAGTCACATCCATACCCATCACAGATTTCACCACGGGGAGATCATCGCCTCCGACTAGGCTATTGGCATTATTGAGAGCATGTTTATTTTTGATAATCACCCAGATCACTAGCCCGAGCACCACGATCACCATAGCCCAGAATATGAGTAGAGAAATACCCTGAAAGACAGCACCCGCGCCACCGAGTGATCCAGAATAGTGAGATGAGCTTGAGCTTGAGCTTGAGCCACTGGACTTCTTTTCTTCGCTCTGGCTTTTGTGGACGGTGTATTCCTCCGCACTAGTGATCCGCTCTGCCCTTTCCTTCGCTGTATCCGCTGATACGTCTGACACCATGAAGAAGGTCAGCACGCAGAACACTAGAAGTAGTTGCGTGCCCTTTTGTTTGAAATTCCCTCTTAATCGCTCTGAGAGCCTCTTAAAGGAAAGCTCGATGTCCCAACCTTCTGTTAGAGTGCGGCTGTTCACATACATAGCGAAGCCTGCGCCCACGAACAATGGCTCAATCAAGGTCAGTGAAATACAGTAAAACAGCAAAAAAAGCCACCTCGTAGAGTGATCATCTCCATGACTGTAAAAATCCTCAAAAAGCCTCTCGAATAGATCATTCGTACCATAAAACTGAAACACCATCATGATGAAAAACAAGCACGCCAAGGTCGTCACCAGCAACAGCAGGTAACTCACTAGCACTGCCTGAATCGTTCCGTCACCACCATTTCTGAGAAGTAAATTCACTCTAGACTTATACGCCTTGCCTTTTAGCCCCTCTAGCTGTGACACTGGCATCGATAAGCCTCGGCTCACTGAAAACCTGCCGATGATTCCTCGCCAGAAATTCGTAACTAACATTTTCGGCCAGAGTTTGATCACTCCCCAGGCTGTTACCTTTTCGCCGAATAGCTCGCGGCTGATAATATGCAGCGGCACTTTACCCGCAATACCCAGCGTGATCCAAATCCATAGCACGGACCACCAAACATGCCAGCCACCATCAGAAATCATGCCAAAGCCAATGACTCCAACGATCCACAGCGGCCAGACACAGACTAGCCATGCTAGCAAGATCGTGCCGTAGCTACGTCTTGCCATCGCGCAGCCTAGGTCGATGCTTTCCCACCGTCCTCTGGGGCGGATCTTCGCTGTGACGTTCTCTAGCTTCATTATCTAGTTCTCGTCCTCCTTGATTGATTATTTCGACCTACAAAAATAAAGTAAATCGCCAACAGAAACCAACCAATGTATCCGACTAGATATTTTAATTCCGGAGGGTTTGGCTCAGCGGACCAGAAGCCCTCGATGATGGCCGCGATAAATGTTAACACACAGGCACCCATGATCAGTGGCAGCCCTTGCTTACCGCTTTCCACAAGCGCCTTTCCTCTGGATAATTGCCCAGGTTTGATCAGCGCTAGACCGATCCTCATCCCAGCCATCCCAGCCACGATCATCCCCAGTAGTTCATACGAGGCATGCCCCGAGACAAATGACAACAAGCGCTCTGGTGACCCCTCATTCATCACATAAGCCATTGCTGCGCCCATTTGCAGCCCATTTGAGAGCAAGATAAACAAGCTACCTACTCCTGCCAATGCACCTCCCGCAATGATCAGCAGATCTATCCCAATATTATTGTTAACATAATGACCAAACATAGCAAAATTAGAACCAAATTCATCTCGCATAGAACCAGTGCTGTCTTTGCCATACCACTCATCCATATTCTTCCGCTGGGACTCACCTAGCAGGCTATGCACCCACTCTTGATCATGATCATAGCTCAGCCACATTCCGAAGAATGGCACCAAGAAAAACAACCAGCAGATCACTAACAGCTTCCACTCGCGGCGCATCGCCTGCGGAAATCCTGCCACGAAAAAATGCACCATATTCTCTTTCACTCCACCTTCGGTCTTCGCCACCAGATTATGCCCACGCGTAACCTGGTAGTTTAAATATTCACACATTCGTGATCCATAGAGCCTATAGCGTGCGAGTGATAAATCCAGACATCGTGAGCGCACTTGAGCGGGTACTTTAGAGATATCCACAGCACTCACATCACCCTTCTCTAATACCTCCATAGTCGCATCATACTTGCGCCATTCAGCTAGATTTTTCGCTTCGAAGTCTTGCTCTTTCATCTCGTCATTTCTTTTCTTTGATCCATTTAGCCATCCCCAATAGTCTGATCATTCCTTCCATACCGCGCTTCTGAGTCAACTCAGAGGCGTGATCAGAAAGCTCTATCCTACGCGCCTCACTCCACATACTAGCTCTATCATAATAATCTGCTAGCGCAACCTGCTCTTCCCTCGCCAGCGCTACCGTAGGAGCCAATGAATCCACGGTAGGATCCTGCCCCGTCATCATCAACTCAGGCTTGGTGTAGACCACTAGGGTATTCGCCACCAGATCTCCCACACGCTGAAATTTCTTAGTAAACAAGCAGCAGAAAAACCCTAGCCCAAAGCTTCCAATCAGAACCCCCACCGCAGTGGTCGGTATACCAGGCAGCATGTCGACAAGGCGTAAGATATTTCTAACAAATGCCTGTCCTTTTGTAATATTATTCCCTGAGCGATCAATCACTCGTAGCCCTACCGTGCGTTTACCAATCGTTGCTCCCCTTTTCCCAGCCTCGAAATAGGTGAAATACCCCCACGAAAGAAAGAACGCTACGATAAGATGAATCCCCTCGCCTACCATATAGCTCCCAGCAGAAATCAATTCAGTAACAAAACCCACCACCATCATGATTCCAACGATGATTAGCATATCTAACAGAAGTGCCAGCGCACGCGGAAATGGCCCCGCGATCCGCAGATAAATCTCTACCCCCTCGCCGAGTTCCACACTCTGACGGGTATCCAGGATTTCTATATCATTTCTAGGCATTAATAAACACGATGGCTAAACACGATGATTCACGCCAACAAAGCTGAAGATAACTTCTAACACCCATCCGTAAAGTATAATTACAACTCTATATTTAGATTGCAAATTTCGGTGACAACTTCCAATTTATCTACATGAAGCTCACACCACATTGGCTAGGCACACAGATCAGCTACGCAGACGCGCTTGCGATGCAAGAAGCTAAGCTTGCCGAGGTGCTCAGTGGGGACTCACCTGATACCTTTTTCACTCTGGAACACGCGCCCATTTACACCATCGGCAGAACCAGAGACAGAAGCTCGCTGCTAAATCCAGAACAACTTCCGCATCCTCATATCGAAATCAATCGCGGCGGACAAGCCACCTATCACGGACCCGGCCAGCTAGTAGGATACCCTATTTTGGATCTTAGAAACCTAGGCAAAGACCTACACACCTACATCCACGCCATCGAGCATGCGCTGGTGCTAACGTGCAAAGAATTCGGAGTCAACGCCAGCATCAAAGAAGGGCTCACAGGAGTCTGGGCAGGAGAAAAAAAGCTCGCCTCCATCGGAGTAGGTGTCAGGAAATGGATTTCGATGCACGGCTTCGCTATCAATATCACACCCGAGTCCCTAACAGGATTCAAGCATATCACCCCCTGCGGCATCCCAGGAGTCGCCATGACCACCGTCTGCTATGAAGCTGGTAAAGGCATCACCACTAGAGAATTCGCCGAAGCGGTGACCCCACATTTGGAGGCAGTATTCGGTGAACTAGCGGTTTAAGAACCCTGTCAGTGGGCTGGTGGCTGAGGCTTTTTGTTGTTGTTGTGGGAGGCCTATTTCGTAGGCGGCTCTGCCGGCTTCTACGGCTAGCTTGAAGGCTTCACCCATACGGACTGGGTCGCTAGGGATGGCCATGGCTGTATTTACTAGCACGGCATCTGCTCCTAGCTCCATGGCTTCTGCCGCGTGGCTAGGTGCGCCTAGGCCGGCATCGATGACTACGGGAACGATCGCTTGATCAATGATGATTTGCACCAGATCCCTGGTCACCACACCTTTGTTAGAACCAATAGGAGCTCCAAGTGGCATGACGGCGGCAGTGCCTACTTCTTGGAGACGCTTCGCTAGGACAGGGTCCGCATTGATATAGGGAAGGACGGTGAATCCTTCTTTGACGAGGATTTCTGCCGCCTGAAGTGTCTCGATAGGGTCAGGTAAAAGATAGGTGGGATCGGGGTGGATCTCTAGTTTGATCCACTTCGGGAGACCAGCGGCCTCCGCTAGTCTGGCGAGCCTAACAGCTTCCTCGGCATTCATCGCTCCGCTGGTGTTCGGAAGAAGTAAGTATTTTTCAGGATCGATGAATTCCAGGATGTTGGCGAATGGGTCTTTATCGCCACTCAAGTCAGCTCTTCGGAGTGCTACTGTGACTATCTCTGTCCCACTGGCAGCGAGGGTATCGCGCATGATTTCGTTCGATGCGAACTTGCCAGTACCAGCCATCAGGCGTGAGTTAAATTCTCTACCGGCTATGATTAAAGGAGTGTTATTCATCATTATTTATTTTAGGTTAACCTTGATAGATGTAAGTTTTTTGTCCTTTGACTCCTAGCCCCGTGACCTTGAAAACCTTACCTGCATGTTCTTCCACCTCGGATTTGTGAATACCGGTGGTGACGTAGAGTGTTTCTAAATTTTCTCCCCCGAAGGCACAGGCCGTAGTCTCTAAACATGGGAAATCTATTTTGCGAAGCTCCTCGCCAGTTTTGCTATCATAGCAGATGACACAGGCACCGTGGCAGAAGGCGACCCAGAGGTTGTCGTTCTCATCTATGGCCATGCCATCTGGTGAGGCGCTGGTGGCTGAGGTGTCCACTACTTTTCTAGGGTTAGAAATTTCGCCGTTTTGGTAGTCGAATGCCAAGACTGCCAGTGATGGGGTATCGATGTAGAACATGGTTTTCCCGTCAGCAGACCAGGTGATTCCGTTAGAGTTCGTTACTCCTGGGTAGACCTCTGTGACGTCGCCATCTTTGCTGAGACGGTAGAGACTAGCGTCGCCTTTTTCTTTTACCAGGCTGATGGTCCCTGCGAAGAAATGTCCATCGGGGGAGCATTTCCCATCGTTGAATCGGTTGTTCGCCTTGTCTGTCTCTGGATCAGCAATTTTTGTTAGATCGCCATCCTCAGCGAGAAAGGAAAAGCCATCCCCCCCTGCTATCACCATGCCGCCAGATGCCCTAGGAACTACGGTGCCGACACGCTCGCCTACTGGCCAGATTTTCTCTTCGCCAGATTCTGGACTAAGCTGGATGACTTTGTGTCCTTCAATATCCACGTAGAGAAGAGTGTCGTTGTGCCAGAGAGGTCCTTCGCCCCAGGTTGAAATATGTCCGTTGATAGGTTCTACTTTATGCATGGCGGCATTTAACTCATAGAATCCGCTAGTGTCCAGCCAGCACCGTGACAAATAACGCTGAATTACGGCTAAAGTTATCAATCAGCCTTCAAGCGGGAGTTTAAATCCACCGAAGGAATGACTCCCAGTGAATACCAGGCGCACTAGTCAATCTCCTCACCACACTTACGGCAAAACTTAGCATCCGCTAGGTGGCCATTTACCCCACATCCAGAACAAGCGTCTGAGGTTACGTCCGCTTGATTTTCAGCATGCATCATGGCGCTGCTGACAATACCTGTAGGCACAGCAATTATTGCGTAACCGCCTAGAATCATTAAGGTTGTCAGAAACCTACCTAAATCAGTAGAGACTGTGATGTCGCCATATCCAACAGTGGTGATAGATACGATGGCATAATAGATACTCGCTGGAATGCTCGTAAACTGAGTATTCGTTTCATTACCCTCAACAATAAACATCAAGGTACCCGCAATCACTGAGAAGACGAGGACAGCGAAGAAGAACACGGTGATTTTAGCCTTCGAGTTACGTAACCCAGTAGCGATGACCTGCGCGCCTTTGACGTGCTGCACCATTTTCAGTACTCTGAAAATCCTTAGTAATCGTAAAATCCTGATGACTGCGAAGCCGTGTGTGCCAGTGAAAATTAAGGTGACATAAGTAGGCAGACAAGAGAGCAGATCGATAATACCAAAGAAACTCGTAGCATACTTGAGCGGCTTTCTCGTCACCCACAGGCGTGTGAGATACTCGATGGTAAAGAAGACCGTAAAGAACCACTCCACGATGGTTAGCAATGTTCCGTGCTGCTGCTTAAATGGGGCAACGGTCTCTAACATGACAGCGAGAACACTGAAGAAAATAGCCCAGAGAAGAACCACATCAAACGCTTTCCCCGTCGGGGTCTCCGCTTCAAAGATAACTTCCCAGATTTTGTGCCTTAGCCCCTTACTCTCATTTGGTTCCTGACCAGCTAGGTCTTGTGGCTTTTTTAGTTCCTCGCTCATCTTTTGTAGGATTATGAATAATTTACAACCGTCTCCAGTGACTCACTTTAGAAACGCCAATCTGGAACTTACGGACATGATCGCGGATAGTAAAGACCTCATCGGAGTGATTGATACATTCGAAGCGCTCCTCAAGCGCAGCCTGGAGCCACTCCCAGCTGTCTCCTTTCGGTATGTTTTCCTTAGCGGTAAATTCCTCTGACCACGAAAAAGGAGTGGCCAGCACGAGTTCCCCCCCCTGCTTCACCAAACTAGGTAAACGATCTAAAAGCTTCATCGGGTCTGGTAATCTACAGATGAGATTCGCAGCATGAACGCGGTCGAAGCCCTTGAACCCCTCTGGTAGATTCATCGCGTCACCTTCGGCAAAACTAATATTCTCAGCCACAGCCCCCTCAGGAATTCTCGCAGTGGTAGAGGTAAAAACATTACCCTCTTCTTGATAGCGATAGTCTAACTCGCCATGCTCCTTGAGTTGATTAGCCGCATCGATAAAGAGCTTCGAGAAGTCGATCCCGATAACCTTGGCCGAGGTTTTACTGAGGTGAAATGCCGAGGCGCCCACTGCACAACCCAGATCAAGACTCAGAGCAACGCGCTTCTGGGTGAAGTAGCTCACCGTTTGTAGAGGGAAGTCTAACGCTGCAAGCTTGCCTATGCTCCAAGGCATCCGCTGATCGTGCTCGCCGAAGTGCATTAGGAGGTAGTCGCTGAGGACTTTTTCAGATTCGTAATTCATATTTTATTTTTATTTAGCTTTAAGTTTAGACTTAGTTTTGGCTATCGGAGGAGTGATCATTTTACGAATGGCATCGACCGGGACACAATTTCTGATCACCATCTGGAATGAGCCTCGTGGATTCTTTTTAGGATCTTTAGTTGGAGCGTAAATGGAGTTCGTGCTGGAAACCATTCCGATCACATTTCCAGCATCATCCATGACTGGGCCACCGCTAGACCCACGGCAATATTCCGCAGTGACTCCCATCCAGTAGCTTTTCTTTTTATTACGACTAGCGTAGTAGCGCGATACCTGCCCTGCTGTGTAGGTGAAAAACCTGCTGTCTGGATGCGCGATGATGTGGGCATTCCCGCCCACACGCTGAGCATTTCCTAGTGGGAGTGGTTTGTAGCTACCCTTTTCGGCATTGACTCTGAAGATCAGCACATCGTGAGCTTCATCTACGGCTAAAATTTCAACCACTGGAGCCACTCTACCATCTCGTGTTAGAACGCCGAACCCCGCTACGTCCTTGCCACCAAATACGTGGTAGTTCGTCACCATCACTCCATCAGCAGTGAGTATCCAGCAGGTGGCGCGACCAGAGCGGTGCCATTTCGGGCACTTTTTGCATTTGTACACTGAGCTGATAATTCCTACACTATCGACTGTGGATGCATAGATGTCCTCTAGCTTTACCTTATTGATCTCTGGAAGCGTTAGCGCGGTATTTTTACGCTTGAACTGAGGAGCTAGTTCTTTACTAGACAGAGCTTTCTTTTCTTCACAGAATCCACCTAACTTAGCATCTAACCCCTTGACGAGTTTTGCGTCATTGATGATCACTGGCGCGGCTGGCACGAGCTGTATCGACAAACCAAGCAATGTTAGAAAAACTCCAGCAGTTAGAGATTTCAAATCGAGTATCTGTTTAGAAAGTGTGGTGTGTGTTTGCAACATGCCCCATTAAAAAAAAATCGCCCCGGCACTACAAGGATAAAAACCTTAGTGAGCACCGGAGCTAGTTCATCCCCCAATGAACAATCTTTATGACCGAAGCGCCTTCTTAACGAA
>JBLHQF010000055.1:0-13450 GCA_047624885.1 Cryomorphaceae bacterium
GGCCAATCCGGGATGGAAGGAAAATGCTTCAGTAAAGGCGCTCCTGAAGAACGATACCGTCGCTCTACTCGCGGATCATCACAAGGGACTATTAGAAATAATTGCCCTCACTCACGCCGGAATCACCACAGATGAATTCGATACAAGGGTAAAAAAATGGCTAACAACCGCCAAGCACCCAAAATTCGATCGCCCCATCAATGAGTGTATCTACCAGCCGATGTTGGAGGTTCTCACCTACCTCCGCGCAAATGATTTCCAGACATGGATCGTTTCAGGTGGTGGCCAGGATTTCATGCGTGTCTTTGCCGAGGAAACCTACAGTATTCCACCCGAGCAGGTGATCGGCTCTCATGGCCTTGCCAAGTTTAAGATGAAGAACGGTAAGCCTACTCTGACCAAGACACTGAACACCGTCTTCATCGACGACAAGGAAGGTAAGCCAGTGGGCATCAACAAATTCATCGGTCGCCGCCCTATCGCGGCCTTCGGAAACTCGGATGGCGACAAGGCGATGTTGGAATACACCACCATCGACAACCCAAAGCCTTCCTTCGGCCTGATTGTCCATCACACCGATGCCAAACGAGAATACGCCTATAATGCTAAGCCGAAGAGCTCCGGTAAGCTAATCAAAGCGCTCGAAGACGCTCCGAAGAACGGCTGGACCGTTGTGGATATGAAAGAGGACTGGATCAACGTTTTCCCGAGTGCCAAGTAATTCAATACTTTCAATTATTGTTCTCTAAGAAGCAACATATCGCACCTTTAAAAGCAACGAAATCTTGCTTTTGTTGTTTGTAATAAGACGATTTGCTATCAATATGTACCCGATATATCAACCCTTTGAGATCGGCTTATCGTTCTCTCTTAAGTTAATAATACTATGAAACAAAAACTACGAACCATTGAGTTACTGCGAAACGCAGGAACCAAATCCTTAGTCGGTGCTGTTACCACAGCAGTAATCCTCAGCAGTGCAGGCGCTGCGTTTGCCGCAGAAAAATCTAAGAAGCCGAACATCCTACTCTTAGTAGCCGATGACACAGCATTTGGAGATATTGGAGCTTTCGGCTCAGAAGTTAATACTCCGAATTTAAATAAAATCGCCGATGTTGGAGTTCGATTCACTAACTTCCACGTGTCGCCCGTGTGCTCGGTCACTCGATCGATGCTCTTCACAGGATGCGATAGTATTGAAGTGGGTTTGGGTGCCTTTGACTATTCTGTTTATCCGGCGACCCGAGGAAAAAAAGGCTATGAAACGTATCTAACCGATGCCGCCGTAACTATGTCCGAGCTGCTCAACGATGATGGCTACGAAGTCTACAAGTCTGGCAAATGGCACCTAGGAGGTGACAAACCTGGCAGCAAAGGCCCGCTAGGCTTTGGATTCACCAAAGAATTTGGAATCTATTCTGGTGGATCGAACCACTGGAACAACTTAGCAATGACTCCGGATTTCAAGGACCCAGAGGGCCTCACTAAGAAGAGAGTAGAAGAGTGGACGCTCAACGGGAAGCCATTTGACAGACCATCAGGAATCTATTCTGGAGAAATCTACACAAACCACATGTTGAACTTCATCAAAGATGGCGCGAAAAAAGAGAAGCCATGGTTTGCCTACATGGCATTCACAACGGCCCATTTTCCGATCCAGGCTCCAGAGGGCTTGATCATGAAATATTACCCAAAATACTTGGAACTCGGCTACGCGGGCTTGAAAAAAGCGAGATATGACAGCCTCAAAAAGCACGGCCTCATTTCTCATGAAGCAACAGAAGCACCCTTTAATAGCTTGACCAAAAAATGGGAGAACCTCTCTCAGGAGGACAAGAAAAAGCAGGCTAAGATCATGGCGACATACGCCGCAATGACTGAAGATCAAGACAACAGAATTGGTCAAATTCTCGACTACCTCAAGACTTCCGGCCAGTTGGACAACACGCTCGTTGTTTACCTCACCGATAATGGTCCTGAAGGTCTAGAGCCAAAAAACCCTAAGACAGGTAACCCTGAGCTCGCAAAATGGATTGAGAATCAGTTTGACTCCTCGTTTGAGGCAATCGGCACAGCAAACTCAGAGAATGTTATCGGCACTTCTTGGGCAAATGCTGCAACTGGCGGCCTGCAGTGGTGGAAATGGTTCATCGGTGAAGGTGGGATCAGAGTTCCAATGATGATCGTTCCTCCTGGTGGATTTAGCGAAAAGCATGATCGTGCTGGAGAGAAGTCCAACGCTGTCGTGTATGTGAAAGACATCCCAATGACCATTTTAGAATACGCAAACGTCAAGCATCCGATGACCCAATACAAGGATCGCAAGATCGTGACTCCAAGCGGAATCAGCATCAAGCCATTTATCGAAGGGAAGTCTCAGGTGGTAAGAACTGAGAAGGATTGGTGGGCATTTGAGCTGTTTGGTAATGGCTATGTCATGCAGGGCGAGTTGAAAGCAATGAAGGTCCGCACCGGCATGTTTGGTGATGGTAAATGGCACCTCTACAACGTGGTTTCAGACCCATCAGAGTCTAAGCCTCTCGAAGGAGAACATCCTGCCAAACTCAAACAAATGATTGCTCTCTACGAATCCCACGTTGCGAAGAATAACATTATTGCAGTCGACGCAGACTGGAACCCATTCCAAGGCGCTAGCGAATAAAACGCTCATTTCAAACCTCTACTGAACATACGCTTCAGTAGTAAGCGACACATGATTCACCTATAGTTGATGGTGTTCATGGAGTAAATAATAGCTAATCTGAGCGGCTATGTTTCAACTACACAACAAAACTAAGATCGCCCTATCACTTGAGCCGCAAGACTTACGCAAAAGCTTTAACGGCCTTGAGCCTGTTGTGGTCAACGACCACAACAGGCAACTCAATGAAGGAGCTATCCACCTGTTCACCAACAAAGCAAAAACTCGTCTTAAAATACTCCACTCCGATGTCTCAGGAATCTGGTGTGCCACCATCAAGATCCTGGAGCAAAAAATAGATGCGCTCATCAAGCGTCTCTTCAGCAAAAGCAGCGAGAAACTCACCCCCGAAGAACAACTCCTCCTCTTTGAAGGCAATGAAGAGGGAAAGCCTCAAGCCTCCTCCTCAAGCCTCCTCCTCAAGCGACCTACCAGACGTCGCTCCGGATGAGGTAAAATCAGACGTGAACAAAAATAAACGCAAAAAACGTTCACCCAAACTCCCAGAAAACCTCCCTATCATCATTGATAAAGTCATCATCCCGCAAGAAGTTATCGATGACCCGGACTCCTACGAAAAAATCTCCGCAGACCACCAAGACCACCAAGACTTGCTAGACTTGCCCCCACTAGCTACTTCAAACGGCGCATCCACAGTATTATCAGCGTACTCCAGTCACGTTACAGCTCAAAGTCAGCTATTACTTTGGCGGTCGACTACGCACTTGGGCAATGGAGCCAGCAAGAAGGATACCTCAGCAACGGACATCTAGAAATCGAAATAATTCAGCGGAAAATGCCGTGCGCCCTACCAAGCTTGGGATGAAGAACTGGTTGTTCTTAGGCGGAGCAGATGCGAGGCACACCAGCGCCAAGCTCTACACGATCATCGAGAACTGCAAGCGCCACGGCCTCACCCCCGAAGCCTATCTGAAAGAAGTCCTCACCCATCTACCAGCGAATCCCACCCAAGAGGGAGTCGCCTCGCTGACCCCAAGCGCCAAGCGCCATCGCAAAGGCAAAGGCAAAGGCAAAGGCAAAAAGATGGCTACCCAAAAAAAGCAAGCTCCCAATAAGGTAGATTTTGAGACGCTTACAAACATTTTACCCAGGGCGGAGAAGATTGTCTTAGTCATAGACAACTTGAATACGCATGAAGAAGCGTCTCTTTATGAAGCATTTCCAGCAGACAAAGCGCGTCAATTATGTGAACGTTTTGAGATCCACTACACCCCAAAACATGAGAACTGGCTTAACATGGCAGAAATGGAAATAAGCCTACTTGTAGGAGGACGATTAGATCGAAGAATCTCCTCCAAAAAAGAGCTGAAAGAAGAAGTTGAGCATTACTTGAATAGAAAAAACTCAAAACCTGTCCCCATAAAATGGCAATTCACCAATAAAGATGCCCGAATCAAGCGGCACTCTATTTATCCCTCATTTTGAACAATTCTTAGCACTAGTAACTTCCATTATTTCTTTAGTGTCTCGCATTAGGTTCTTAAATCAAGATTTTAGCGTTGACTGGTGGGCTAGTGGAATCAGGTTATTGGGCATGAAAATTCTGCACACCGCTGACTGGCATATTGGTAAGAAACTTTACGGTCGACAGAGGTTTGCTGAGCACGGGGCATTTCTAGATTGGTTGTTGGAGAGACTGGCGAGTGAGGGGGTGGATGGGTTGGTTGTGGCGGGTGACATCTTTGATACGGCGAATCCTAGTGAGCAATCTAGAACGATGTATTCGAAGTTTCTTGCGCGGGCTTGCAAGGTTTGTGAGTGGATCGTGATCATTGGGGGGAATCATGATTCGCCTTCGGTGCTGAATGGGTCTCGGGAATTATTATCGCATCTGAATATCCATGTGGTGGGAAAAAAATGTGAGGATTTAGCTGATGAGTTAGTTGAAATAAAGGACGATACTGGCGAGATATCTGCCTATATCGCAGCGGTGCCTTATTTGAGGGATAGAGATTTACGCCAGTCAGTGGCTGGTGAGACGGAGCAGCAGAAAGAGAAAAACCTCAGAGACGGAATCAAGGCGCATTATGACGGTCTGGCTAAAATCATCACAGATAAACGAGGCAACAAGCAGATACCAGCAATAGCAGTAGGTCACCTATACGCGGCGGGATGCAACGCAAAGACTGAGGGAGATGGGGTGCGAGATCTCTATGTAGGAGGGCTGGGGCATGTGTCTGCGGAGACATTTTCAGAGGTGTATGATTACGTGGCGCTGGGGCATATCCATGTGCCGCAGATCGTTGGAAAAAAGGAACACATCCGCTATTGTGGCTCACCTATCCCGATGGGCTACGGCGAGGCTGGTCAGCAAAAGCAGGTCGTGATGATAAACCTCACGACGAGCGAGCCTATTAAATTAGAAGTTCTCAAGGTGCCAAATTTTCAATCACTAAAACGAGTCAAGGGGAACTTAGAATCAATAGCCGCGGATATATCTAAACTGCTGGCAGAGAAAAGTGATGCTTGGCTAGAGGTGATTTATACAGGAGAAAGCTTTCAGGGAAATCTAAAGACGGAGATTTCCTCCATGCTAGAAGGCTCAGCTATGGAGCTGCTGAGGATAGAGAATAGAACGATACGACAGCGGACGATGAAGATGAACTCGACAAACACAGATGAAACGCTGGACCAGCTCAGTGTGACAGAGGTCTTCGAACGCTGCCTTACTGACTACGAGGTGTCAGAGGATGAGCGCGCAGCGCTAAAGCTGGCCTATTCAGAAATTACCGATTTAGTAGCCGCAGCGGAGCGAAACTAAGATAAGATAAGATGAAAATATTAACACTACGCTTTAAAAACCTCAATTCACTCTACGGTGAATCGATGATAGATTTCACTGATCCTGCTATTCAGGATTCTGGCCTCTTTGCTATCACTGGACCAACGGGAGGGGGCAAGTCCACAGTGCTGGATGCTATCTGCCTGGCCCTGTATGGAGAGACTCCGAGACTAAGTAGCATCAACGCGGCTAGCAATGAAATCATGTCGCAGCAAACAGGTGAGTGCTATGCAGAGCTAGAGTTTGAGATAAATGGCCATCAATATTTATCTAAATGGTATCAGAAACGTGCCCGAGGCAAGGCTGACCAAAAGCTACAGGCGGTGAAGCGGGAGATCGCTGAGTGGAGCGAGAAAGAACAGAAATATAACGGGCTAGCGAGTAAACTCACAGAGGTAACCAAAAAAGTAGCAGAGATCACGCGAATGGATTTCCAACGGTTCACGAGGTCTATTATGCTAGCTCAGGGGAACTTCGCCGCATTCCTGGAGGCTGGGGACGATTCCCGAGCTGGACTGCTAGAGCAGATTACGGGGACGGATGTCTACACGAAAATTTCTGAGAAAGTACATGCGAGACATCGGAATGAAGAGCAACTTTTAAAAGAAATTTCAGCCAGAATGGAAGGCGTGCAGCTCCTCAGCGAAGAAGAGCTTAGCGCACTTAATACCGAGCAGTCTGGATATAATGCAGAAGTGAAAACTCTGAATGCGCAGAGGAAATCTAGCACTGAAAAAATCCATTGGCTGGCTGGATTAGTCAGCCTGGAAAAGAAGCAGTCTCACAATGAAAATGAACTCGTAGCTCACGCAGAGAAGAAGGAATCATTCGCTCCTAATCAGCTCTTGCTAGAGACTGCACGGCGTGCGGCTAAAGTGGAATTAGTTCACACCCTAGTCACTGGAGGCAGGACATCTAGTCACTCAATAAAAGTGAAGCAACAAAGTTTATCAGAGCAATTGACCCATCAAAAGCTCAAGCTGGACGAAGGGTTAGTGACGTTGAAAAAACTTGACGCAGACAGACTAGCTAAAGAAGAATTAGTAGCTCAACAGCGTCCTATCTGGAAGCAGGTGAGAGCATTTGACATTCAGCTTGAGGGGCTAGCGTCTCAGGTGAAGTCACATGATCAACGTGTGAATAAATCTCAGCAGTCAGCCAAGGAAGAACAACAAAGCTATCAGAAATTAACGAATCAGAAGCGAAAACTTACCTCTGAGCTTGAGGCCACTCAGGCATATCTGGAAAACTACCCTGCTGACGAGCAAGCTGCAGTGATTACCGAACTAGTAAATAAACTAGTAGCGCAATGGAAGCAAACTCATCAACAAGTCATCACTCAGGCGGCTAAAGTAACGGAAGCAGAAGGGAAAATTTCTAAAGGAACCCAGCTCATCGCAACTCAGAAAGAGACACTGAAATGCAGTGAACAAGAAGTAACCAATATAGTGAAGGAAGGTAAGGCTCTCGAAGCAGAGATCACTCTGTTGTTAGATGGCAAGCTACACCGTGAGCACGAGACGAAACTAAAGCACCTCTACGAGAATAAAGAATTTGAGGCAACCATACAATCACTAGAGGAGCACCGTGATAATTTAGTCCACGGACAGGAATGCCCACTTTGCGGATCAGAGAATCATCCATTCGTTGATGCCGCCTGCCTAGACCGAAGAATCAAACCCTCAACCATTTTAGTGGAAATCAACCTGCTTGAAACATTGATCAATACGATCTCAAGCAGCGAGAAAAAACTCTCACTACAACGAACCCAAAGAGAGAAAATTGAATCAGAATTTAATCGGGTTCAGCATACCTTGAAAGGTTATCAAGAACGTTTATTAGAACGTGAGGATGAGAGCAAAGCATTACTCATTGAGTCGGATAAATGGAAAGATCAGCTAGCGCATCTTGAGCAAGATCTCGGTGAGAGACTCACTCAGTATGTTGATGACTTGAAGTTCACCGCAGCAACATTGGATGAGATTTCCAGTAGTATTTCACAACGAGGAAATAAATGGATCGCGGCTAATAAGAAAGCTGAACCACTCAAGGCTGAAATGCTTAAACTAGATGGCGAGCTCAGTATGAATTCTGAGCGACTAACAAGCATAGAGAAAGTGATAGAAACACAGGTTTCTGATGGAACTACCAGCAAGGAAAGCTGGCAGAAATTGCAGCTCGAAAGACAAGCTCTCTTTAATGATCAAGTAGTTGATAATGTGGAAGCCGAGATAGTGGAGGAACTCAAAACCCTCACTGAGCAAGCAAACACATCCAAAGCCAACCATAACAATATAGAGAAAACTCTCAGCCAAACACAACAGAGTCAGACTGAGATAGCACAGCAATTAACCGAAGTACAGGCACAGCTTGGGAAAGATCAAGAATTGTTAGAGAAGACTCTGAAGTTAAATGATTTCACAGATGAACAAGCATACCTAAGTGCAGTAATGACTGAAGATCAGTTGGCTGCACTTGAATCTGCAAGTAAGACGCTACAAGCAAACACTGAGCGCCTAGAAACTTTGGCCCAGAGCTTCCAGAAAGATATAAATTCAGAACGAGAAAAATCGCTTACATCGGAAAAGACTGAGATCCTCGAAGAACAGCTAGAGAGAATCGAAAAGCAGCTAGATGAGAAAAACCAACGAATAGGCAAAATCGTAGAGCGCCTACAAACTCATAGCAATAATCTAGCCAGACAAACGGCAGATGCTGAGAAGCTAAAAACCCAACAAGAAGCATTAAAAATCTGGCAGCAGCTTCATGGGCTTATTGGCTCAAGTGATGGCAAAAAATTCCGTAACTATGCCCAAGGCCTAACCTTCGAGTGGGTCGTTAACTTTGCTAACCTAAAGCTACAAACGATCAGTGATCGCTATCTTCTTAGCCGCGATAAGGACGCACCACTTCAGCTTAATGTGCTGGATAATTACCAAGGCGGTGAAGAACGCTCGACCAAAAACCTTAGTGGCGGTGAAAGCTTTCTCATCAGCCTTGCGCTTGCTCTAGGTTTATCACAAATGGTTAGCGATAACATTCAAATGGATTCACTATTCTTGGATGAAGGCTTCGGGACACTCGATGAAGAAACCTTAGAAATGGCGATGGATGCTCTAAGTTCATTGAGGCAGGAAGGTAAACTCATTGGCATCATTTCCCATGTCCAGGAACTAAAAGAACGTCTAACCACCCAGATCATCATCACCCCAAAGAGCGGAGGCAAGAGCGAGCTATCAGGAGCCGGAGTGATAACTACTGGCACGCACCGCTATTTGTGCAACAAATAACGGTAGGGATTGACCACCGGGCAATCCGAGTTACGCCATTCAACACCCTCTAACCTAAAACCATCTGGAACCCCCAAGCCTATGACTCCGATCTATGGAATGGGAGCTAGGGAGCTTCTAGGTGAAGCGCGGCACACTCGGCGATCGTGCCCACTCTCCCGTCTTTGCTTAGGCTTTATTTGCCTTTCTTATTCTTGAGCTCGGCTTTTACTTTATCTTCTATTTCTATGTAGAGTTCGTTGTTTTCTTTTAGCGCTTCTTTGGCTGCGTCGCGGCCTTGGGCTAATTGGTTACCTTCATAGCTAAACCATGATCCACGCTTGATGACTATCTCGTACTCTAGCGCTAGGTCTAACATCGATCCTACGGATGAGATGCCCTCTGCATACATGATGTCAAATTCTGCTTCAGTGAATGGCGGTGCCACTTTGTTTTTGACGATCTTTATCTTAGTGCGGTTACCAGTGACGACTCCGTCAGTGGATTTGATCTGACCGATGCGGCGGATGTCCACGCGGACAGATGAAAAGAACTTGAGAGCGCGTCCACCTGGAGTTGTCTCTGGGCTGCCGAACATGACTCCAATTTTTTCACGGATCTGGTTGGTAAAGATACAGCAAGTGCGTGCCTTAGCAATGAAACTGGTGAGCTTACGCATGGCGGCGGACATGAGTCTCGCCTGAGCGCCAACTGTGGAGTCACCTATCTCGCCGGCGAGTTCTTGCCTAGTCACGAGAGCAGCTACGGAGTCTAGGACGACGACGTCGATCGCATTTGAGCGAACGAGGGTCTCGCAGATCTGTAGTGCTTCTTCACCGGATGAAGGCTGGGAAACTAGGAGATCGTCCATATTTACACCTAGCTTCTGGGCGTATTGTGGATCTAGCGCGTGCTCTACATCGATAAATGCTGCTAACCCACCCAGCTTCTGCGCCTGCGCGATGACAGTGAGGGTGAGAGTGGTCTTACCTGATGATTCTGGTCCATAAACTTCTACGATTCTACCGCGCGGAAAGCCACCGACTCCCAGGGCGCGATCAATGAGAAGATTTCCTGTTGGGATGACATCAACATCTACACAACTTTCATCGCCCATGCGCATGATAGCAGCCTCACCGAATTCTTTTTGAATATGAGTGATGGCAAGATCGAGGTTCTTCTTACGTGCCAGTGCGATCTTTTCTGCTGCTTTCTCTGTAATTGTTTCTTTAGCCATAATAGTAGTGGTAGTTTAAGTTTAATATGTAGTTAGTTAGGTAAGTTTGAGCGTATCTGGCTCGTCTTGATGGCTGAAAAGTAGAGTAAAGTAGTGTTCATAGCAATAAAAAAGTGTTCGTAGGAACAGTTTTGTGAGTTTATAGAGTGTTTTCTATATTTTATAAGGGAAATAACTGTGAAGAAAAAACTTACCTCTGGAGGATTTTTCAGCATACACTCTTAAATGAGATTTACTCGGCATGATGAAACTGAAATGGTATAGACCCTGGAAATAGAATGCATCAACCGTAACACTATTAACATGAAACCTGAATTCACTGAGACTGAGAAATATTTAATCGCCCACATCAAAAGCCAATCATCAAAACCTGGCATCAGTGTGATAAGCCCTGATTTATTGTGCCTATTTGTCGCCCTAGCAGTCGGCGGATTTGCACTCTATTCTTCGGATAACACTTGGTTGATAGTCTCCATCATCATTTTAGCGTGGAATACCTTGAAGAATTCCTATGCATTAAAAATATACTCACCTCTCTACGTTAGTATTTTCAAGAAATATGAAGCAACTATTCAGCAGCTTTCATTAAAGGAAGATCAGCACCAAGATTGATATGCCTATTGGGGAAGTTATTGGTGAGGTGTTGAAGCCTATTTTAGAATGTGTGATTTATGGCGCCTCTTATTTCACCGGGTATTGTTTTCTTAATATTGTGACGTGCGGCAATGTGAAGATAGCTCCATTTCTGACTGGTTATGATCGGAAAAAGAAGAAGAGAAAATGGGATAATCTGGACTGGGGGATCTATGATTATGTTGGTATAAAAGGTAAGCAATTACGATCAGATCTTGTTTGCGTGGTTGGATTTTTTGTCTGGGCAGCATTGGGCTATGGCATCTATCTATCTGTAGAACATGATGCCACAGAAAAAAAGCAAGCCCACCAGCAGGAGACCCTTGTGAAGGTACAATTTATCGGGGCCACCTCTGGAGAAAATGAGTATTTCAATATCCGTATCGAAGGTGAAGTAAATGATCCGCTCTGAATACGAAGCAAGGCAGCGAAATACTCTCTTACAAAATTCAAAATCATATCAATCTGTCCGGAAAAGCTTGTAGGAGTCTCCATTATGCAGACCTCTGATGGGACGAAAATGTAAGTAATAAATGCTCCATACCCTGTTATAATAGGCAACTAAATACACGTTGCGAAAAAATTTCCCTTTCCAAATCGTTATTTCCGCCTTAACTCAGAACTAATCATGTCAAAGACGCTCATCATCGCAGAAAAACCTTCCGTCGCTACGGACCTCTCTAAATCTCTCGCCAAGGCACCCAATGTCGGTAAGTTCGAGAAAAAAGGGAAGGGTCGCGACTACTACTTTGAGAACGACACGCACGTCATCACGTCGGCGGTCGGTCATCTAGTGGAGCTGAAAATGCCTACTGGCCCCAATGGAAAAAACCTTCCTTGGAAATTTGATGTGCTTCCTGCGGTTCCTAAGAAATTTGAACTTCAACCTATCGAGCAATCTGAGACTCGCCTCAAGCAAGTCCTCCGACTCGCCCGCCGCAAGGACGTGTCTGCAATCGTTAATGCTTGTGATGCCGGCCGCGAGGGAGAGCTTATCTTCAACTACATTTTGGAACTAGGTAACATCGACAAGCCCGTTCAGCGTCTGTGGATGCAGTCCATGACCAATAACGCGATCTTGGAAGCCTGGGGTAAAATGCGCAGTGCTGACGAAATGAAGAACCTCGGCGATGCTGCAAAGTGCCGCTCCGAGTCCGATTGGCTCGTTGGTCTAAACTCAACTCGTGCGCTGACTTGTTTCCGCTCACGTCACGGTGGATTTAACATCACATCCGCTGGCCGCGTACAGACTCCTACGCTCGCTATTCTTGCTAAGCGTGAGAAAGAAATCCGCGCATTCGAGTCCACTCCATACACTGAAGTTCATGCCGACTTCGGTGTTTCTGCTGGAAATTATGATGGCCGCTGGATCGACACTACATGGGCTAAGGACCCTGCAAACCCACACTCACGGGCCGAACGTATCTGGGAAAAAGCAATCGCCAATAAGATAGCAGAACGCTGCACTGGGAAGTCTGGAACTGTCACCGAGACCAAGAAACCTACCAAGCAAGCACCCGCTCAGCTTTATGACCTCACCACTCTCCAGCGTGAGGCTTCTAGTAGATTCGGATTCTCTGCTAAGAGCACCCTACGCATCGCTCAGGCCCTCTATGAGCGCCACAAGATGCTCACCTACCCAAGAACTGACTCTCGCTACCTACCTGAAGATTACGTAAGTGAAGTGAAGGACGCCATTAAAGCCGTGGCTAAGGACCACGCACCGCTCGCACCCTACGCGAAGCATATTTTAGATAAAAAGCTAATGGTCCCGACCAAGCGTGTCTTCAATAACGCAAAAATCACTGATCACTTCGCAATCATCCCTACCGGAAGATTCGTGAAATTATCCGATGATGAGGCAAAATTATTCGATCTCGTATGCAAGAGATTTCTCTCTGTCTTCTATCCATCCGCCGTCTTCGAGAACACCCGTAGACTGACAGCTATCGATCACGGTAGTGAGACGGACATCTTCCTCACTACAGGTAAGGTTCTCGTAGAACCTGGATTCCTCGCTGTCTACGGAAGACAAGTAGGCGTAGCTGCTGGTAAAGATGAGCTCTGCCCAGTAAACGATGGTGAGACCGCCACTGTGGATCACGTCGAGGTGAAGGAAGACGAGACCCGCCCACCAGCAAGATTTAATGAAGCCACCCTGCTCTCCGCAATGGAAGGCGCCGGCAAGACTATCGATGATGAGGAACTCCGTGAGGCAATGGCTGAGCGAGGGCTAGGAACCCCTGCTACGCGCGCATCTATCATTGAAGCACTGCTCCGTCAGAAATACATCCTCCGCGATGGCCGTGAAATCCACGTCACCGCCAATGGCCTTCGCCTCATCGACACCCTTCTCGGGTTCGAAGTAGACACCCTGACCTCTGCCACCATGACTGGTGAGTGGGAGTATAAACTACGCCAAATGGAGCAAGGCAAGCTCAGCAGAAAGGAATTCATGCAGGAAATCATCGACTTCACCGAGGAAATAGTGGCGAAGGCGAAGAAACGTGCGGAATACCTGAAAAACAAAGTTTTCCCAGACATCAAAGCACCCTGCCCAAAATGCCAAGCACCCACTCTCAAGCAGACTGACGCCACTTACGAGTGCCACGAGCTAGAGTGTGACTTCCGTATGGGCAAGCACATCGCTAGCCGTCTGCTAGAAGAGAAAGAAGCACATGAACTCTTCAGCAAAGGCATGGTAGGTCCTTTAATCGGATTTAAATCTCGCTTCAACAAGCCCTTCGATGCAGCGCTAGTGCTCGACAAGAAATTCAAAGTCACCTTCGACTTCGGCAACGATGACG
>JBLHQF010000056.1:0-13125 GCA_047624885.1 Cryomorphaceae bacterium
TCATCCTAAAAGTTTTGATATCGGCTGCGCAGTCCAGGTAGAAGATGGAGTCATGGTCCCGGTGATCCGCCAAGTGGATACCAAATCCGTTAGCGCGCTCAGCGCAGAATACGCAGAACTGGTGGATCAGTCCAGGAACCGCAGACTCCCAGAGCATGCCACCAAAGGAGGCATCGCCACCGTCACCAACTTTGGAACCTTTGGTCTAACCTGGGGCACACCTATTCCACTACCAAACGAAACTCTCATCCTAGGCATCAGTGCCGGCGTGAAAAAGCCGGTCTGGAGCGATCAAGTGAACGCCTTTGTCCCGGTAATCGAAGCCGAACTAGTTTTAACCTTCGATCACCGAGTGATTGACGGGGGAGATGCTGGTAGGCTGCTGAATAGAGTTGCTCAGCTACTTAGTGAGCCGGAGAAATTGTAACGATATTATTAATTCTTTATACTCAATCATATCTCGCATCACTAGCACAACTGCAACTAAATTTATAATGATTAAATCCATCCAACTACTCACCTTATCTACGCTCATCAGCGGGAATGCACTAAAAGCCCAACAAAACGTACCCAAAGACGAACATTTTAAAATTGAAACGATCAGTAAAGGGCTAGAAGATGCGATGGAGGTTGCTATTAGTGGAGACGGTAGAGCGTTTATTATCGAGCGAAAAGGTAAGGTGAAACTCTATGATCCTAAAACTCAGGAGACCGTCACTGTTGCTGAGCTAAAAGTACAATTTCGCGAAGGTACAAAATCTCCAGCTGACCGTGAGACAGGCTTGCTCGGAATAGCACTCGATCCTAAATTCGAAAAGAATGGGTGGATTTACCTCTACTACACACCTAAGGGTAAGAATTTTAGCCAGTTATCCCGTTTTGAATTTAATGGGGTTAAGCTGAGCCATGAAAAGGTTTTGTTAGAGGTCCCACGCGATGTAGGGAATAATATTTGTCATGAAGGAGGAGGTGTTGAGTTCGGTCCTGATGGGCTGCTCTATCTGGCCACTGGTGATAATACGAACCCGTTTATGTCAAACGGATCCGCACCTATCGATGAAAGAGAAGGGAAAGAGTTTGCAGATGCTCAACGCACAGCATCTAATACCAATGATTTACGTGGTAAAATACTCCGGATTAAGCCTAGAACTGATGGAGGATATGACATTCCAAAAGGTAATCTCTTTCCCAAAGGTATTGCTAAGACGAAACCAGAAATCTATGTGATGGGCTGTCGTAACCCATACCGCTTCTCTATTGATCCTAAAACTAACTACCTTTATTGGGGTAAAGTAGGACCTGATGGATCGAAAAAGAGCGAACGTGGTCCGAGAGGCTATGATGAAATCAACCAAGCACGCTTAGCAGGGAACTTCGGGTGGCCCTACTTCTCTGGAGAAAACCAGCCATATGCTGACTATGACTTTGCTACGAAAAAGATTGGAGAATTCTTCGACCCACTGAAGCCGATAAACGAATCGGTGAATAACACTGGTCTGAGAGAACTACCATCTGCGCAACCAGCCTTTAAGACTCTCAATAGGTCATGTAATGCCGCTGGTCCTGTTTATTACGAAGCGATGTATTCTGATTCACCTGCTAAATTTCCAAAGAGCATGGATTCTGCACTCTTCACCTACGACTGGAATAAGGGAAAATTTATCCTTATCAAGTTAGATAAGAAGGGGGCCAAGGTTTGGGAAGAGAAGATATTTCAAAAACACCGCTTCGTTCATCCTACGGATATGGAGTTCGGAGCTAATGGCGAACTCTACGTCCTAGAATATGGTTCTAAGTGGTATGATGGGACAGATGGAAAGCTAAAGCGAATTACCTATTCTCAAGCAGCCATTGCGATAGATGGCAAGAAAGCGGATCCTCGTTTAGCTGGAATGTCTGTCGAACATCCGGGCACTAAAATGATATCAGAATCTACCTGCTTAGCCTGCCACATGAGTAATCAGAAGTCTATCGGTCCGAGTTATTTTGAGATTGCGAAAAAATATAGTAAGAAAAAAGATGCTGCTGAATACCTTTCTCGTAAGATTATTAAAGGAGGTAAAGGAGTGTGGGGAGAACAACCAATGCCCCCACATCCACAGCATAATATCGAACAAACTCTGCAAATGGCAGAATCTATTCTTCAAACGCAATCGACCTCACACGATAAGTAATTTGGGTTATTTAGAATCACGAGAGCGAAGGGAATCTCTTTAGGTAGAAACAAAAAAGCACGTTCCAATCAAGGGACGTGCTTTTCTTTTGGATATAAAATTTAGCCTAGTAAGCGAAGACTTCGTCGTCACCGAAGAATCTCTTGATCTCAGTGGCAGCTGCTTCAGGTCCGTCTGATGCGTGACAGACGTTGACCATCATGTTCTCACCGAGGTCACCACGGATGGTTCCTGCTGGAGCTTCTTCGGAGTTTGTAGGTCCTAGGAGGTCACGCACTACGGAGATGGCATTCTCACCTTCGAGGGCGAGTGCTACTACTGGAGTGCGCTGCATGAATGCGACGATCTCTGGGAAGAAAGGCTTATCAGCTACGTGTGAGTAGTGCTCGGTGAGGAGTTCAGTGCTGAGTGCCATCATCTTGATGCCACGGATGGTGAGTCCCTTGTCTTGGAATCTGCCTAGAACGTTTCCTGAGAGGTTTTTTTCAACGCAATCAGGCTTTAGAAGAATTAGTGTGGTTTCAGTTGCCATGCTCAGGAAATAGCGGGTCGCTGGATGCGTGGCAAGGAGGAAATTACATGAACTGCGCTTTACAAAACCACATATATCACGTAGCTGATAAGCATGTCAGATGATGATCGAAAAAAACAAAAAGGTAAAGCGGGGAAAAGTCTCAAAGATGCCATGGGACTCTATGGTTACATGGACCGTTACAAGCATATCTTCATCCCTTCACTCTTCGCGCTTTACACGACCGCAGCCCTCTCACTAGCATTTCCTTATTTCCTATCTAAACTCATTGGTAAATCAATGATGGCTGGCGGCGCAAGCAGCGATGCCGCAGCGAGTAAGGCTGAGATTATTGCCAATGTGAATGTGATCGTGCTGTGGCTCATAGGGGCGCTGTTACTGCAGTCATTTATTACGTATTGGAGAGTCCGTGGATTCATCAATTCTGGTGAGGGTGCGCTGAACGAGATCCGCCGTTCACTCTTCAGCAGAATGGTGAGACTACCTATGAATTACCTCACAGAGAAACGCTCTGGAGAACTCAGTTCTCGTATCGCTGGTGACTTATCCATCATGCGGGAAACTCTCATCACTACCGTGCCTAAATTTGGCCGAATGATCGTCACATTGATTGGTGGACTGATAGTGATCTTCATGTGCTCATGGAAGCTGTCGCTCATCATGCTGGGAAGTGTTCCTATTGTGGTTCTTGCGATTGCTGTGTTCGGTAAGAAAATTAAGAATTATTCTAAGGCAACTCAAGATGCACTAGCTGATACTAATATCGTGGTAGAGGAAACCATCATGGGCATCTATGATACCAAGGCATTCTGTAACGAGGAATATGAAGAGAATAGGTATGATTCAGCGCTTACTAAATTTCTGAATATCACTGTCGATGGAGCGAAAGCCAGGGCGGCATTCATCAGTTTTATCATCCTCGTGCTATTCAGCACCGTGGCATTCATCGTTTGGTATGGTGCGCAGATGTTGGCGAATGGGGAGATCAATATAGAAGACTACGTTCGCTTCATTCTCTTCAGTGTATTCGTAGCGGCATCTCTTGGTTCAGTGCCTGAGATCATGAGCCAGCTTCAGATCACATCGGGAGCTACTGAGAGAATCCGTGACTTGATCGATGAAGAGATGGAGGAGAACTATGAATCACAGTCAGACGCAGCACTCGTAGGTAGTATCACTGCCGAGAATCTCAGTTTTGCCTACCCATCTAGACCAGAAGGTCAGGTGCTGAATGGCGTTGATTTCGAGGTGAAGACTGGCGAGCGTGTTGCGCTAGTAGGGCCAAGCGGTGGAGGTAAATCCACTGTATTCGCGCTTCTGTTAGGGTTTTATCAGGGACATGAAGGTGAACTTAAATTTGATGGGAAACCTATTTCTGAAATTGGTCTCAAGAACTTGCGTAGCTCTATCGCAGTAGTGCCGCAGGAGGTGTTGCTTTTCGGTGGCAGTATCGAAGAGAATATCGCCTATGGTAAACCAGGATCTAGCAAGGAAGAAATTATTGAGGCAGCTAAACAGGCGAATGCACATGAGTTTATCACAGAATTTGAGACTGGCTACGAAACCACTGTGGGGCCTCGCGGAATCAAGCTCAGTGGGGGACAAAGGCAACGAGTTGCCATCGCCAGGGCTATTCTAGCTGATCCTAAGATCTTGCTCTTAGATGAGGCAACCAGCGCGCTGGACTCAGAGAATGAAAGACTGGTGCAAGCTGCGCTGGACACACTCATGAAGGGACGCACATCGATGATTATTGCCCACAGACTCAGCACTGTTAGAGACGCGGATCGCATCCTTGTCCTACAACACGGCAAGATTGTAGAGAGCGGTAGCCATGATGAACTCATGTCTAACAATGGCACATACAAGCTGCTTGCAGAAACTCAACTTGGAAGCTAAATTAAACCATGCCCGTCGAAGAACAACTTGAAGAAATCACTGACATCGCTTGCGATTGTTGCGGGTTTATGACTGTCTATTCATCTGGCTTTGTCTTTTTAGATGATGAAGAAGAAATGCCTGACATGGAGTATGTGGCGCGTTGGACCGATGGTAAGGGTGATCATGGAGTTGCTCTGCTAGTTTATATTGAGGTATTTGAGAAATATGCCAGCGTGATGTTCGACTTCGAACAGCACGCCTTTACTGTCATCAATCCATCCGATAATGACTGGGGAGATGTAGAAGAATCTGAGCTTTTAGAGCGTGACGATATCATAGGCACTGCACATGCTGACAATTTATTCAAAGCCTTGGATGAGATCTGGCTCAAGGATAAGTCACTTATGAAATTCGCCGAAATGGTGATGATCGATACCGGTGGAGACGAGTAAGGGATTTGGTCAGGGCCCCTACACTAGGGGGTTTTTAGACAGAATTAACAAGATTTACAAAATTACTAGGCTTGGATAATTGAGGATTTTTTATTTAGATAAAGTAAATTGCGATACTTTTAATCAAGTAGCTTCATCAGCAAGGTGAAATTCTGTTACATTATGTTAATTCTGTTAGAGAAAGTAGTTATCAAACTGGTAAGTTTCCTTAGTGTATTGTCCCTGGGGATTAGGTGATCTCTTTGCTCTTGCTAAATCATCTATCGCTGGCATTTTCTCCCCGTGCAGGGAGTAGAAAGAGCGGTGAATGTGGTCAACCCAGAAAATATCAAGGCGGAAGCCGTTGATCTGGGTGGGCGGCTAGGTGGCTTGACTCTGAACCAACAAATCATCTCGCTCGCGATGTGGCCATTGCTGCAAAATCTGATGAGCGTGCTGGTGGGCTTTGCTGACCGAGTGATCGCTGGGCACGTGACTCCCAAAGCAGAACTGGGTGCTGTGATGGATATGATGGGTCTGATGATGTACATGGGCTGGCTAATGATGATCATGCAGGGAGCAGTCGCCACTGGTGCTCAGGCTCTGGTCGCAAGGGCTTATGGGGCTAGAGACTATGTGCTCGCTGAGCGTGCGGTAGGTCAGTCCATTTTTCTCGGACTGGTGACAGGCGCGATGGCGGGTTTAATGCTCTGGTTATTAGCACCTACATTAGCAGGCTTCTTTGAACTAAATACTGCGGCAAAAGATTTCTTCCTATCATTTATCCAGATCCTAGTATTCTCCGCACCTATGAGTGGAGTGGTGTTTGTCCTGAGTGGATGCTTGCGCGGAGCTGGGGATACGTGGACTCCCTTTAATGCAATGGTGGCGGTTAATATTATCAATGCAATCTGCAGCTACATGTTTGCAGTGTATCTGGGGATGGGGTTGGAAGGGATCGCTCTCGGGACAGTGATCGGATGGGCAGGTGGGCTGGCGATGATTCTCTGGAAAATTTACCCCCGCGAAACACAGAAAAGCCTGCTCGTTCTACATCGTAAATGGTTGCGCTGGAACAGGGAGGTTAGTATGCGGATCGTAAGGGTGGGGGTGCCTCAGTTGATAGAAATTTTAGGCATGTGGTCGATCCACGCCTACGGACTAAGGATGATCGCGACAGTGGGTGAAAAGGATGAAGGGCTGATAGGCTCTCATGGTCTTGCTGTGCAGATAGAGTCTATTAGTTTCATGCCTGGCTTCGCTATCGGCACAGCAGCAGCTACTCTTGCTGGGCAATACCTAGGCGCTGGATCTAAGGAACTGGCGCAGCAGGCTGTAAGAACTTGCTGGAGAGTTGCTCTGGTGGTGATGAGCGTGATGGGATTAGGGATATTTTTCGCTGCAGATTTTCTGGTCAATATCATGAGCCCAGGAGGCGGACCTCAGGCTGATACGGCGGTTTCGCTGATCATGATCGTAGCCTTTGCTCAACCATTTTTCGCGACAGCGATGGTGATGAAAATGTCGATGCGTGGAGTGGGGGCAACAGGAACCGTGATGTTCTATTCATTCGCCACCATGTTCCTTTTCCGAGTAGGATTACTGACGCTCATGGTGCATCACTACGGTGCAGACCTGCAAATGATCTGGTACATTTTCACTCTAGACATCGTCATTCAGGCCTCGGTATTTACCTGGGTTCACTACCGTGGAAAATGGATGAATAAAGAAGTCTAACCAGGCCGATCAAGCTAGAGAAAAAACCTCAAAATGAACTCATTTTAGCCGCTGATTCCGCTGATTACCTCTGATTTTTTTACCCTGACTATTCTTTAGTACTTGAAAATATAATTGTCACAGTAATTGTTACTCTTATTACTGAAAAAGTGGTTTCATCGCATTGGAAATCAGTTTTAAATCCGCGAAATCAGCGGTAGTAAAATATGTTCTCCCTAGCTTGATTACCCCGGAAGCCTAACAGATTTTTATCGAGTGACATCAACCGCTATTTTTGATTCTGGAAGTTTTAAGTCTTTATCCTTGAGATCACAGATGGTCTGGAGAGCTTCAATGATTGCGTAGCTGAGTGCTTTAGCGCCAGAGGCGGTGGGGTGTAGCATATCAGACTGGAGGAGATCCTTAGTGGTTCCTTCAGGATAGGTGATGTTCTTTAGCTTGATCTCTTTATTTGAGACACAATCATTCATAAAAGATGCGAGATCAATGATCGCTGTTTGATTCCTTTTTTTTGCCCATGTTTCTAGGATCTTATTTGCCTTGCGGATGGTATTAAGTTTAGGGACCTGACTACGTGCTAGCATTTTGTTGATGGATTGTGATGCATCGGGGATGTTGCCTATCACCAGCGGACAAGTGATAGAGTCTAGCTTAGCGAGTGCTAATTTGAAGGTGTTAAGACGTTGCTCAGTAGATGCGAAATTTCCATAGAGTTGCCAGAATAGCTGATCCACTGCGATGATCACGCTAGGCTTAGCTCCTAGCGCATCAAGCACTTGTCTATGAGAAATGCCGAGCGGGTAAACAAAACAAAATCGATTGCTGAAATTAGAGATTTCTCCAACTGGAAGTTTGATGATTTGTCGCAGATAGTGATCTATCGCAAGAGCATCTGACTTAGGCCCGCCGAGCCTCTCCTTGTGGTCGTAACCATCAGAAACACTCGCCCCGATGACGACAGGGCGTGACAATAATTCGTGAGCATTTGCTGAGGCGAGCCAGCAACAGATGAAGATGAGCGGTAGAAAGAAACGTGCCATATACGCATGAAATATAAGCTATAAATAGTTAGCTGTCAATAAGCTAAGATGTGGGTTGATAGAATTCTGTCACATACTTATATTAGGTCTATGAAATTAATGAATTACACTGAGGCACGCAACGGGTTGGCCGATGCGATGCGTCATACTATTGAAGATAAAGCTCCGGTGATGATCTCGGAGGAATGGTCAAGGTGCAGTGGTGATGATCTCGGAGGAAGAATACCAGTCTATCGAGGAAACCTTGCATCTACTTTCAACACCAGCAAATGCCGAGTGCATCCGGAGGGGATTAGCTGATTATGCAGAAAGAAAAATGATCGAATGTGAGCTATGCAATTAATGATCTATTTAACCTCTCTCACTGTCCCGACAACAAACCAAACACGTTTTTTGCTATTGTCTTCCTTATCATTCTTGGGCAGACTCATCGTGCCAAGTATGGTAGGGGTGGCTAGCTTTATGATGGAAAAATAATTTACCCTTTGTGTGGTGAAAATGGGCATGGTCGCTTTTACTGGTTGTTCTCCATACTCTACATATCCGATGTGTTTGACGAGTTCACTACTACAGGAGAGATGGTGATTGCCATTATCAAGTAGTGTGATTTTGGCTTCTGTTGTGTAGCCTGTATTTCGAGTTTCAAAGGCAGTAGGAGCTATAGGAATAATTTTAATTGGAGATAGGTTTACTATATCCTCCGAGGCTGGTTCATACTCAGTAGGGTAAATGTGCTCGCGGAGAGATTCAGTTGTTGCAGAATTACCACTTACTTTGAGTATCGCTAATTCCTTTAATTCAGCTTTTTCTATGAGATGTTTATAAGTCTCGCCACTAGATAAATTTAACCTCATCATTTTAGCAGACTCTTTCAGATTTAGCGAGAAATGCTCTAGTGTGATAGAATAAGATTTTGTGATATCGGCTTGTTTAGAAACAGGCTTTGTTTGATAGCTTTTAAATGGATCGTCGCCAAAAGGATCAAAGCCAGTAGGTTCATCTATAGCGGGTTCATTGACGCTAGGATCCTCTTGAGCAAACGCACTAAAACTAAATACTGAACAGATTAGGATAGGTATTAGTGGTTTTTTATTCATGGTTCAATTTGGCTGTAGTTATTAGATCTGATCCAAAATATCAGCACAGAACTGTGACCAGGATTCTAGGGAGTCTCGCATTTCGCCTTGGAGCTCGGCGATAGTGCTGAATTTTAGATCGGCAATGGAGTCTTCGTTTGAGGTGACGTCATCAGATTCTAGCTCGAATAGGTGAACGACTCCTAGGTGGACTTTTCCCACATCATTTGAGTCATCGTTAAGGACAGCTACTATTCTCTGGGTGTGCTTACCGGTGATTATGAGCTCTTCTTCTATCTCGCGCTCTACTCCAGCCATATAGGTCTCAACGCCTAGATGATCGTCACGGGTGTCGACGGGATTGATATGACCGCCGATGCCGAGTGAGCGCTTGGCGTGGAGACGCGCTTCGCCACCAGATTTGCCACGTTGGTAGTTGAGGAATTTCCCCTGATAATGAAATAGCGCGTATGGGATTAGCTGCTTGTGGCTTGGGTCATCCTCGGCCGCAGCACGGTCGATGAAGAAGTTGTTAGCCGGATCTAACAGTGCAGCGTGATATTGATCAACATCAGTATTGATGCCTTGGAATGTGCCGAGTGAGTCGAATAGCTCACGCTTGACGACGAGGATTTGTTCTCCTTTATAGTCTTTCATGGGGGTAGTGGTAAGTTTTTAGGCTGAGTAGTTTTTTACGTAATTGGCTATTTTGAGGTCATCAGTTCCTGCTGACCAGACGTTTCTCAGGAAGTCAGCCATGGGGATGTTTCCGTGATCTTTAAGGAATTTTCTATCCCCACCACAGCCAAACATGACGTCAGGGTCTAGCTCTCCTTTGAGTTTGGCACGCGCCTTTGCGATGATCCGTGGGAGGTAAGTGATGTCTGTGAGAGTGTCGCCAAATGTAGGGATATCATCACGGGTGATTTCTTTGTCACTGTGCTGTCCATCCTGAACCACTTGTAGGTAGTCGCGTCTAACCGCTGCCACAAGCAGAGCGGTGGATTCTGATGGCGCCCCTTCAGCACCAAGATCCTCTACGAAGTCAAATAGCTCGCGAGGTTTATATCCGATAGAGTTGAGAAAGCTGAGATCTTCTTTAGTGTAGTAGCTATCGAAGTCAGTCTTACTATGCTTGCCGCTATTGAATTTATTTAAACAACTGCGAAAGAGGTCGAGAAATTGATCGTTCCATGTCATATTACTAAACTGGGTTCTCAAGGTGAGCTTGTCAATGTAGGAGGCTGAAAAAATAAATAGCTAGGATTTTAGAACCGTTGGTTTCAGACGAAGACGGAGCCTTATTTACCTTTCAGCTTATTCATGTAACCTGCCATTTCTTTCTCGGGATAATAGGTGTCGAGGAGATCCATCGTTGGTTTTATCTTTGCTTGGAAGCCTGTTACTACTGGTTGGATGATCTTGTTTACCTCCTCTGAATTGGTGTTTAGTGTGTTGGTCATTTTCTTGATGATGATGGATACTTGAGGCTCATACTGGAGCATTTTTTGTGCGAAAGCCTTTTTCTCGTCGACGGTGGGCATCGGTGTTGCCTTGAGTAAGGCCCGGAGGGCTACTATTTTCGCAGTAGAGGCTTTGACTTCAGCTGCGGCAGCAGTCGCTTTTTCTAGATCAGTGGCAGTGGCGGTAGCAGCAAAGATAGTTTTGACATGGTTTAGCGCTTCAAGTGCGATCTCATTGGAGGTTTGCTTCACTGTAGCTTTCACAGAAGCTGGTGCTTGCGCCATGACTGGCATGATGAGGGTTGCGAGGCAGAGTGCAGTGGCGATAAGTATCGTTTTCATGTTAAGTGAAATTTAAGTGTTTAATGGGTATTAGCAAGTGAATAGAGAGGCTAGTTAAGCTAGGATAGCGCTTAGCTGAGAAGCCACGGCTTCGTCTTGCCAGGGGAAGATGGTGCGTAGATCGAGGCAGAATTTTTCTTGATCAGTGTAGCCGACGATGGCTGGTTTACCTGTGCGGAGTGAGCGAGAGAGCTTGTTCAGCGAGATACCGGTGGGATTTACCGAGATTGCGATGGAGGGGATCTTCGAGGTGGGCATAGTGCCTCCTCCGGTGGTCGCGATGGAGTCGGTGCTGGTGATTTCGCCTTTGGAGATTTCTACGCCACTTATTAGTCTGAGTATTTTATCTGCTCGGGTTTTAAGATTTGCTGTGGTCTCGGCGAGGTTTCTGAGTGTGGGGATATCAGTCTGGCTGGGGTCTGACTGGGTGCGGAGGTATTCATCGATACTTTCTTGGAGTACGGTGAGGATGAGCTTGTCACAGCGGATGGCGCGAAAGAAGGGTTCCTGCTTGATTCCGGCAACGAGGTCGGCTTTACCTGCTATGATACCAGATTGTGGGCCACCTAGGAGTTTGTCGCCTGAGAAGCAGACGAGGTCGATGCCATTCTTGAGAGCCGCTTGTGGTGTGGGCTCGTGATCGATGGGGGCGAGTTCATCGGTATTCATCAAGGCACCTGAGCCGATGTCTTCTACGAGCGGGAAGCCGTGCTGGTGCGCGAGGGCTGATAGCTCGGAGACTTCTGGTTCGGCGGTGAATCCTCCCATGTAGAAATTAGATCGGTGGACTTTGAGGATGAGCGCGGTGTTAGAGGTGATGGCATTGGCGTAGTCGCTGAGGTGGGTTTTATTGGTTGCTCCTACTTCTACGAGCTTGGCTCCGGATGTTTCTAAAATTTCTGGAATGCGGAATCCACCACCAATTTCTACGAGTTCGCCACGGGAGACGATGACTTCGTTTTTCTCACCATTGGCTAGATGTTTCAGAATGATGACGAGGGCAGCTGCGCAGTTGTTTACTGCTGTGGCGGCCTCGGCGTCGAGCAGGCAGGCTAGGGCAGTTTCTAGATAGCCAGCGCGCTTTCCACGGATGCCTTCTGGGAGGTTGAATTCTAAGTTTGAATAGCCTGTGGCAATGTTATGCAGAGCGTTAGCGGCAGTCTTTCCGAGTGGGGATCTGCCGAGGTTAGTGTGGATGAGAACTCCGGTGCCGTTGATGACGGGTTGGAGTTTTGAGGCTGCGAAGTGGTTGAGGTTTTCCGTGATGGAGGTCTCTATTTCGGAACGAGTGACTTCAGTTCCATCGAGGATTTGTTGCCGCCAGCCATCTAGCTCACGACGGATGAAGCCGATGATGAGCGGCTTAGGTAGGGAGATTATTTTGCTGAGTGAATTGGCGAGTTTCTCGACTGATGGTAGCTCTCTGAGTGACATGATGGTGCTATGATAGGGCTGCTTTTATGGGTGTAAAGTTTAGAGGTGTGAGAAATGAAAAAATTCCCAAGGCATTAAACGATCAAAGGGATCTCCATAAAACACAAAATATCAGAAAATGATGATTTTTTTTGTAACGAAACTCGCTATGTTCTTACCGTTGATTGCGGATTGGTCTCAGATTGCTAAAGCAAAGATACTACTTTGGGGTAGCGATTTAGGTCCGGAAGTGTCACTTGGTGAAATGACAGTCCACTCTAAAAAGCAAGGCAGGTTAAAGAACACCCGTCTTATTTTTACTGCGCCGGAGCAGCAAGCCACAGGTCAGACTCTTGGCATATCACTAGGATGTGATTCTGGCCAATTGGCGGCTTTTGATCGCGTTCGGCTGGGCGCGTTGATAGTTAGCCCAGACGAAGTGATTACGGCGCTCGATTCCAGTTCAGTCTCATACCCTGAGATTGAACCACAGCTGATATCTCTATTCCCCATGCGAGATAATACTGCTGTTCTTCCTGGTAGCTCACTGCGCATGACTTTCGACCAGCCGATCAGCATGGGCAAGGGTCGCGTCACTATTCGCGATGAGAGTAACGGTAATGAAACAGTTCTCATCGCATGATCCCCGTTCTTGAAAATTGAGGGTAATATACTGACATTAATGCCGCGGCGCAACTTGATTGACGGTGATGTTCTGATGGAGCATCTCAGTGTTTGGCAATCGAACGTGTGGAGTTTTTAATCCCACTGAAAGTGGTCTGCGGTATCAGGATGAAACACTTGCCGATGACAGCCGCTCGCAAGGTGCTAACGATCATGGCTGATACCCACTACGCTATTACGGCTTCGATAGGTGTCTGAGCTGTAGGTTCTAATAATTCAACCCAATTCGCAGGTTACAAAATTATACTACGCTCTCGCTGATCTCGCGATTTCGATCGATTCGAGCTCCAGTGGCAGCGGACAGTTCGCATTCGCAGGTTATACCGTCGTTGCTATACCCAGACCCGAACCA
>JBLHQF010000057.1:0-13090 GCA_047624885.1 Cryomorphaceae bacterium
ACTACTCGCGGAACTGAGTCTAGAGAGCAGAAAACTCTTCACTGAGCTGGCTGAGGCAGAAGAATTCGGCTTTAAAAAGCGCGGACTGCTGATGCTCTGCAAGACACAAAAAGGGCTAGATTCCGAAGCCTCCGTAGCCGCCATGGCGAATGAAATCGGCATCCGCGCAGAAATCTGTGACCCCGCCCGCATTTCTCAGCTAGATCCAGCCATCGAGATGGATGTGGCTGGCGGTGTCTGGTACGAGCAGGACTGTCATCTAGACCCTAACAGATTCATGGATGTGTTGCGGCAGAGGATCAAGAAATCTGGTGGTGAGATTCGTTACCAGACTGAGGTCAGCGACTTCCTTATGACCGATGGTAAAGTAACTGGAATAAAATTGATTGGTGGTGAGGCCCTCCCTGCATCTCAAGTCGTCATGGCATGTGGCGCGTGGTCGCCAGCGATGACCCATAAGCTCGGCAAAAAACTCTGCATGCAGTCAGGAAAAGGCTACTCGCTCACCCTAAAAGACCCCGCCCAGCTCCCCGAGCTATGCAGTATCTTCGCAGAAGCAAAGGTCGCCGTCACACCGATTGGCAACACACTCCGCATCGCTGGCACCATGGAGATAGGCGGCAATAAACTAGACATAAACCCACGCCGTGTGCAGGGCATCATCAAGAGTGTGAAGGAATATTTCCCACAATTCAAAGACGAGGACTTCGCCGATGTGAAACCCTGGGCAGGACTCCGCCCCTGCACTCCAGACGGGGTACCCTATATCGGCAGAATGCCAGGTCATGACAATGTTATGGTAGCCACAGGCCACGCCATGATGGGACTCAGCCTTGGGCCGGTAACTGGTAAGCTAGTCGCTAAGATGTTAGACAAAACAGGCGAACCCGACAGCCATTTAGGGGTAAGGTTTTAAAAGACGAATACAATCAAGCGCAATTTAAAATCGCACTCCAACCTAGTTCTGGACAATCTGCGAGGATAGACATAGATTAGTTCTATGAAAAAAATCATAAAAATGGTGATATTAAGCATGCTTTTGTGTGGCGCGGTTCATGCTGAAAGCAAAGTGATTAAAGATTCACAGGGGATGGATTGTCATGTTTATTTACCTGCAATAATCGACCCATCAGTAACTTACCAACTGCTTGTTGGTGTGCATGGTGCTGGCCGAGGCACTGGCAAAGGAGCCGGCGGATTGGCTAATTGGGCAGAACGTGGCGATGTGATTGTGATTGGGCCGAGTTTTCAGACCAAGGGAGATCGCCCCTATCAAAATGGCGACGGGGAGCATGCGGCAAAGTTGCTCAAATTATTCAAACAACTGGGTAATGAATACAAGCTGCAAGACAAAATGTTTCTCCATGGGTTTTCTGGTGGTAGTCAGTTTTCTCACCGTTTTACCATGTATAATTCTAAGTATGTTTGTGGAGTCTCTGCACATTCTGGAGGTTCATGGGCGACTGACGGCTTCGGATCGATCAATACCAATGCTAAACACATTCCGTTTGCCATTTCTTGTGGTGAGAAAGACGACAAAAAGTCGTTCGCATCTGCCAAATACACTCGCTTAGTTTGGTACAAGCATTTTAGGGATGAGATTGATAAGAAGAAGTTTTGTTATATCGGCGGTATCTGGCCAGGTGTCGGGCATCGTCAATCTCCTCAGATGAAGGACCTGATGAGACAGTGCTTCCAGCTGGCTACGGGCCTTCCTGGCGCATCAGCCACGGAGAAAGTCGCAATTAGCGCTGACTGGAAAAATCTTGATCAAATCAAAGGAGTTAAAGCAGTTCCTAAAAACGAGAAGAAGCCCCGCACGAGGCCCTCTGTTGACCCTACCCGACTAGCTAAAGTAACTCAATCTGCCTTCTCAAAAGCCGCTAAGGAACAGATCCCTAACGATAAACTAGTAACATTTATGGCAAGATATCCACCTATCTTGTGGAAAGACAAACCTGGGGCAAAACCGCTACTGGATCAGTGCCTGAAAGCAGCCGTCAACTGGCGAGATTCCGCAACAAGAGCGAAGCGCTTCAACGCATCGAATAAGCGTAAATTTGAACAATTCACTAAAGGGCTTACCATTCCTGAGTAGCCCTGAAATTCACGAGTGCCGCATTCATGATAGCGAGCGTGCCGCCTAGCTTGTGCACTAGGCGCCCACGAAGACAGAATACCTTTATCGAAGCAAACAAAAAGCCCGCTTCCAATGAAGGAAACGAGCCTGTGAAATTGATTTGCGGGAAAACTATCTGCGGTGACGTAAGATCAGAGCGAGTCCACCGAGACCGCGCAATGCTGTGGAGGATGGCTCGGGGACAGCGAAGAAATAATTAACTGGTGACGGGCGCGTAGTAGCCTAATATTGCCTATACCTACCGTTTTTTCACATCTGCAATGTAAGCTTTGGCAGCACGCCTAGTCTCCCCTGCTACGTCTGCGCGGACGGTGGCGAATGGTGGGACGAACCACGGGTAAGCGCCTACAACATCGGTAATAACGGCTATTTCGCCATCGCAATTCCCTTCACCACAGCCTATGCCGATGGTGGGGATCTCTAGGGCGTCAGTGATCTTAGCGGCAGACTTCCCCACCACGCTTTCTAGTACGATGCCAAAGCAGCCTGCTTCTTGGAGAGCGAGACAGCCCGCTATGAGAGCATCCACTTCTCCGTCAGATTTACCTTTCTTTTTGTAGCCTCCCTCCTCGATAACGCGCTGCGGCAGCATCCCCATGTGACCGAAGACTGCAATGCCAGCATCGATAATAGCTGCTACTTTTTTGATCTGCCTCAGCCCGCCTTCTAGCTTCACGGCATCTGCTCCAGATGCGATGAGCCGCTTAGCATTTGCCAGTGCCTCAGCCGGGGTGTCGTAAGAATGAATCGGTAAATCCCCCACCACCAAAGCATTTTCCACTCCGCGCGCGACTGCCGCGGTGTGGTGCAGCATGTGCTCCATGGTGACGTGCGTGGTATCTGGAAACCCTAACACCACCATGCCGAGGGAGTCACCCACGAGAATAACATCCACCCCAGCCTCGTCTAGAAGCTTGCCTGTGGCGAAATCATATCCCGTGAGGCAGCTCACAGGCTTGCGCCCTTTCATGGTTTTGATTCGCTCGGATTTTTCGCTAGATTTCATGATGAATAGAAGTAAGATAAGTTACCACACACTCTGCACTATATTGAGCAGTGGCTCGTCTGATTCTAAGTGGAGTAAGTGTTCAGAAATGGTGACCTCGTCGCCTGGGAGGATGATATTGGGACAGATGTCATTGAGCGGTTGCAGCACGAATCTCCTGTGGATCAGCCGCGGATGTGGGATGGTAAGAATTTCATCCTGCATCTTTTCATCACCCATGTAAAGAATATCGATATCGATGATCCTCGGGGCATTTCTCTCATAGACAGCTTCCCTACCAAGGTGAAATTCTATCCCCTGAGTCTTCGCGAGTAACTCGTAAGGGGCGCCGATGTAGTCAATCTCGATGACCGTGTTATAAAAATCTGGCGCCCCCTCGCGGCAATCCACTGGCTCGGATTGGTAAATGGGAGCCTGTAGGTAATGCGAGTCTGGATCCACTAGCTGGCGCAGCATATCACGCGCCTTACGCAGATGTGTTAGACGGTTTCCGAGGTTCGTCCCCAGTGCGATACCTACTCTTGTTGCCATTTTAAAATGATAATAAAATTGAAAGTTTATTTCAGCCCAAGCACATCCTGCATGTCGTAGAGACCTGCTGGCTTATCCTGAAGCCAGACTGCTGCCTGGACTGCTCCGCCGGCGAATGTCATCCGGCTGCTCGCCTTATGCGTCAGCTCTACACGCTCGCCATCAGCAGCAAACATCACGGTGTGATCCCCCACCACGTCACCACCACGCAGCGTATGCATACCGATCTCTTTCGATGGTCGTGCTCCGATATTCCCCACTCTCCCATGCAACACATCGTCCTCGTAAGAGGTAGCAGTTTCCTCATTGAGGATTTCTAACAGTGTGCGTGCGGTGCCAGAAGGTGCGTCTATTTTATGATGATGATGCATCTCCACCACCTCAATATCAAACCGTTCATTTCCTAGAATAGCCGCCGCTTTTCGCGTCAGCCAAAACAGAGTATTCACACCCACGCTGAAGTTAGAGGCAAACACGATAGGCAGCGTCTCAGCCGCCTTCACAATGGCCGCGCGTTCCTCATCCGTGTGCCCCGTAGTACCGATCACTAGCGGAGTGTTAGTCGCGAGAGCTGCTCCTACCACGCTGTTGGTAAATGAATGCACCGTGAAATCAATCGCAGCATCCACCCCGTCAAAGGCACTTGTCAGATTCTCGCCAGTATCATGGGTGCCGCCAAGCTCAGCCTGTGGATTCAGCTCAGTAGCCTCTATGAGAGTTTGCCCCATGCGCCCAGATTTCCCGGTAATCAAAAGTTTCGTCATGCCCAAGGAATAGATGAATTCCCCCGTTAGTAAATCCCATAGTTTTACAATCTTGCTATCATCGGGCAGATCGATAGGTTCGCGGTCATGCTTACTCGACTTTTCTGGCTCTGGACCGTCCTTGGTGTCATCATCGCTTGGTTCTACCCGCCTTCTATGACTTGGTTTGTGAAGGGGAAGATTATCCTCTTTGGAGCTGAGGTGCGATTACTTTCACTCGGACTAGGAGTCATCATGCTAGGGATGGGGATGACGCTTACCTTTGAGAACTTCAAGGAGATCCTCAAGACTCCTCGCTCTATCTTCATCGGTATTCTTGCGCAGTTTCTCCTGATGCCATTCATCGGCTGGAGTGTGGCAACTTTGTTTGCACTGCCGCCTGAGCTAAAACTTGGGATCATTCTCGTCTCCTGTTGCCCGGGTGGCACAGCGAGTAATGTAGTGTGCTTCTTAGCCCGGGCCAACGTCGCCCTCTCCGTGCTGATCACCATGTGCTCCACGCTCATCGCGGTGATCATGACTCCCCTGCTCACTAAGTTTTATGCCAGCGCTATACTAGAGGTAGATTCTTTGGCCATGATCCAGTCGATGCTGACAGTGGTTCTTCTACCCGTGCTAGGAGGCTTATTACTAAACCACTTCTTCCGTAATAAACTGACTATCGCCAAGCAAATCTCACCTGTCATCGCGGTGCTAGTCATTGTCCTCATCGTTGGCGGTGTTGTTGGCCTCACTAAATCTAATATCATCAAATACTACAGTACCTTACTACCCGCCGTATTCATCGTTCACATTCTGGGTTTTGCCGCTGGATATTACATCGCGAAACTCTTGAAACTCAGCACCAGTGACACCCGCACCATTTCCATAGAGGTTGGGATGCAGAACTCTGGGCTAGGTTCCCAGCTGGCTACTAAACATTTCACCATACTCGCCGCCACCCCCTGCGCTATCTCAGCACTTTACCACTGCCTCATCGGTAGCGCCCTAGCCGCTTATTGGACTAGAAAACAGCGTTAATAGCTCCAATAGCCTTTCTCAAGCACCCGCTGAGTGAGCCAGCCGGCATTCTGCAAGAGTTCTACAGAACCCCTGTCCACATCCCAAAATATATGATCCGAAAAACCTTCCATCTCGCAACAGCTTACATACTTTTGACATGAAATGTCACTGTAAAACACCGTTTTGAGGTTAATTTTCATTTTCTGTGCTAAGGGCTTGCCACTTGTGCGGGGAGTGTTACAACATTGCCACAGACTATGTCAGGCAAGCTAACTTATAAGGAATCTGGAGTCGACACACGAGAAGCAGCTGCTCTCGTAGGAGACATTGGCACGCATGTGAAAAGAACGCAGCAACAACGAAAGCTCCATGGAGCGTTCGGACTATTTGCAGCAGCATTTGATCTCAGCGAATACAAGCAACCCGTTATCGTCACAGGTTGTGATGGAGTCGGAACAAAGCTGGAAGTCCAGCTGGAGCATGGCGAATACGCCGGCGCTGGTAAAGACTTAGTAGCGATGAGTGTGAACGACATCATCACCACTGGTGGTGATCCGTTGATGTTCCTAGACTACATTGGTATCGCCGCTCTGGATAAGCCGATGATCACTGCGCTGATCGCGGGGATGTGTGATTATTTAGAGTCATGCGGTTGTATCTTAGCAGGTGGCGAGACGGCAGAAATGCCTGGGATCGTGCCTACTGACGTCATCGAGCTAGCGGGATTCTGTATCGGCTGTGTTGAGAAACCAGAACTGATCGACCCCACCACGATTAAGGAAGGCGACGTGCTGATCGGCTACGGATCTGATGGCCCACATGCCAATGGCTGGAGCCTGATCCGCCGTGTGCTCGCGGAAAACCCTGACCTTTTTACCAAAGAAGAAATCATCTCACTGCTCGCACCCACTCGCCTCTACCATGATGTGGTGGCTGATGTGAAATCTGCAGGAGTGATCCCTAAGGCCTACGCGCATATCACTGGCGGAGGTTTACCTGAAAATCTAGAACGCCTTTTTCAAGGACTAGGTGCAGATCTGGAGATCCCGTATTGGGATAATGCTCCGATGCGTAAGTTGTTTGAATTTATCGATGCCGAGGACAAGTTCCACACCTTCAACATGGGCATCGGCTGGGTATGTATCGTCTCACCAGATGATGTGGATAAAGCGCTCAGCGCTGGACCAGGAGGGCATGTCTTAGGAAATGTCGTTGCTCAGGAAGGCGTCAGAGTCTCTGAGAAATCTGCTAGTTAAACTAATTTCCCAATATCATGAGTGACCCACTGAAACACGAATGCGGCATCGCCGTAGTAAGACTGCGTAAGCCAATCGCCTACTACATCGACAAATACGGCACCGCTCTTTGGGGCCTCAATAAACTCTTCTTGCTGATGGAAAAACAGCGCAACCGTGGGCAAGACGGTATCGGCATCGGTTGCTGTAAGCTGGACATGCCAATCGGGCAGCAGTATCTTTTTAGACGCAGGAATTCAGATAAAGACGCACTTTCAACGATCTTTAACAAGGAGATCAAGCACTTCAACAAGATGGCAAGGAAAGGCTATCTCGATCAAGACAATGCGGACAGCGTGAAGACTGAATTTGACTTCGGAGGGGAAATCCTCATGGGCCATCTGCGCTATGGGACATCGGGTAAATTTGACGCTAGCTCATGCCACCCCTACATCCGCCGGTCTAACTGGCCTACCCGCACACTCATGGTGCAGGGAAATTTCAACATGACCAACGCGGGAGCACTAAACCAGACTCTCATCGAGCGCGGGCAGCACCCTATCTTTGGCACAGACACCCAGACCGTTCTAGAGGAAATTGGCTTTCATATGGATGAGGCGCACACCAACCTCTACCATGAACTCAGAGATAACGGGATGCCCGGTATCGATATCCCAGCTAAAATTTCTGAGGAAATGGATCTGCATAAGATCGTCTCGGAAGCAGCTCAGCCATGGGACGGTGGATATACCATCTCTGGTGCCACAGGAAATGGCGACATGTTCGTGATGCGGGATCCACGCGGCATTCGACCATGCCACTTTTATATGGATGACGAAGTCATCGCCTTCGCCTCCGAGCGCGTGCCTCTGATGACAGTCTTCGAGGCTGAGCAGGCAGAAGTGAAAGAGCTCGCTCCCGGGCAGATGATGGTGGTAGATCACCACGGACTCATCAGCACATCACAGTTTGAAGATGCCAAGGAATACAAACCTTGCTCATTTGAGCGTATTTATTTCTCCCGTGGAAATGACCCGGAGATCTATAATGAGCGTAAGAAAATGGGAGCCTTGCTCACTGAGCAAGTCATTAAATCTATGGATGGTGACTTTGATAAAGCCGTCTTTTCCTTCATCCCAAATACCGCTGAAACTGCCTACTACGGACTCATGGAAGGGCTGCGTCTGCACCGCCGCTCGCAGGTCCGCACCGAGCTGTTAGAGGCTGCTAAAAATGGCACTATCGATGAAGAATTCCTCGATAGCGTGATCCTCAAGAACTGGCCGCAAGGCGAGAAAATGGCTCACAAAGATGTTAAAATGCGCACCTTCATCTCTCAGGAGAAAGGACGCGCCCAGCTAGTCTCTCACGTTTATGACATCACCTACGGCATCGTGAAAGAAGACGATGTATTAGTGATGCTAGATGACTCCATCGTGCGTGGCACCACGCTCAAGGAATCCATCCTGAAAATTCTCTCACGCACCAATCCGCGTAAAATCACTATTTGTTCCACCGCCCCGCAGATCCGCTATCCAGACTGCTACGGCATCGATATGTCAGAACTCGGGAAATTCACCGCATTCTCCGCAACCATCGCGCTGCATAAAAAAGCAGGTAACCATCATTACCTCAAAGAAGTTTATGACGCCTGTGTCGCCGAGCTCAAAAAGCCAGCAGATCAGCGCGAGAACAAGGTGAAAATGATCTACAGCCCATTCACTGCTGAAGAAATCTCAGCCGAAGTCAGCCACATGGTCACACCAGAGAACATCGAGTGGAAAGGCGAAATAGAGATTATTTTCCAGACTATCGAGAATCTCCACGCTGCCATCGATGGCCCTTGTGGCGACTGGTATTTCACTGGCAACTACCCTACCCCAGGTGGAGTGGCCACCGTAAATGCAGCCTACATCAATTGGTTCGATGGAGTCACTGGCAGAAGCTACGACCTGCCGCTTTAAGGCGACTACATCGCAGCCTTTATTAAATCCAGGTTCTTAGAAATAGTAGGCAATAGCTCTGCATGTGGGCAGCCTTCAGTGATGAATTTTTCTAAATCGGTTAGAGAAATGATCTCCTCCATGAGTAAGCCTGCCACGAAGTTTAGATCCTTATCCCTGCCCGCTTCTAACTTATTGTAAGCTAGATCCAGAGCTTGGAGACAGTAGCCATCCACGGTTACTTCCTCACCATCTATTTCCCCTATAGTACTATATTTAGCGCAGCGCTCAAACCAGCCTTCCGGCTGAGACAACATCGTCCAGTCGCCTAGCCGTTCAATGTAAAAATCATGCTCCACCTCAAACCGAGACGCCTGCCCCACTTCCTCATCGCCAGCTTGGAAATCAGTCGTGCCCAGCTTGCGAATAGGGAACATATCGATGTCCGCAGAGAGCCGTAGAAAGCTCGGAGCATCTGGATGAGTCGCCAAAATGGCGGCCGAGCCCACGATCACAAATCGTTTCCTTTTATAAGCCCTCGCAGCAGCTTCTAATGCTACTTTAAGGTCCTGAATAAATAATTCCTTACCAACAGACATGCCTCAGATCGATCTCGCGTTAACAAAGTCAAACGGAGCACAAGCGCGGAGCTGTTCGTTGTTGGCGCTATCATCACGCAGCATTGTCGCGATCCTATCTACCGACCAAGTCGTCAGTATTTCATACCACTCGATGTAAATTTCTCTAGTCGCTGCACCAGAATTCTCTAACCGCTGCATCACCTTCTTCAACGCGTTATCGATCACTTCAGGACGATCCTCCACTAGCTGCGCCATCCGCAGATGTACACGCCTCTGCCGATCACGCATCCGGCTAACACCAGCCTGCTTCTTCGCCAGTAATGAATGAATTTCCTCTTTAGTCGCCATCGGTAAAATAAATCTACGACATCATCAGAAGCATGTAAAGCTGGAAGATGCTTGCAAAATTTCACACGCCAGTTGACAGCATCTGAAATCTGCTTAGATTTTAAGCATGACCAATCAACTTTCTGCTTCAGCCAGTGGCTCACCAATCTTCGCAAGAGCTGCACTCGTGGCGGACTCTCTCTCGCTGGGGCCTCACTGGATTTATAATCAAGCTAAGATCACACGCAGTTTTCCTGATGGCGTGTTCGCCCTAACAGACCCGTTGGCTAATTATCACGCTGGTAAAACAGCAGGAGATCTCACCCACTACGGAGATCAGACGCGATGGCTTGATGATCTTGTTTTAAGGGAAAAAACATACACTGAAGAGAGCTGGAAATCTCACTGGTTAGAGAAAATGAAAAACTACACCGGTTACCAAGATGGTGCCAGTAAAGAAACTCTCACCAGCAATGGCACGAGCCTCTCTAGCTCAAATGACCTCGCAGGAGCATCCAGAATTGCGCCGTTATTCGATCTAGGCTTGTCACTCGATGACACCATCGCCGCAGCGCGTTCCCAGACTCAGCTCACGCATGGCGACGCGAACGTGGTTGATTCCGCAGAGTTTTTCGTCAGAGCCGTGTTCGCAATCAGCTCGGGGGTAGGTTTTTCTAAGGCATTCACCATCGCAGTGAGCGGTGACTACACCCAGTTAGACCCTCAGCCATTCCTAGAGCAAGCAACCAATGCGGATTCGAACAACCATCTTCAGGTCGCAGCTAAAACAGGACTCACCTGCCATTTCCCAGAAGCATTCCCACTGACTCTCTACTACGCGATCCATCATGGGGAAAACTTTAAAGACTGCATCAGCATGAACGCTCTAGCAGGTGGCGACACCTCTGCGCGTGCCATGCTACTGGCCGTGCTCTTCGCTGCGCGTGATAGCGATGTGGGCGCAGACCTAGCGAGCGATCTAAAACTTACCTCTAGTCCAGATCACGCTAAAATAGACCTGACCCCAGGAAGCCATAATCTCCAGATTGATGGCCCTAACGGCAAGCTCGCGGGCGTGCTAGAAATCCCCGAGACCCCCAGCGAAATCACGCACTGCGCCATCTTCGCCCATTGCTTCACCTGCGGAAAAGATTACCTCCCTGAGAAACGAGTCACCCAGGCACTCGCCAAACACGGCATCGCCACGCTGCGGATAGATTTCGCTGGTATAGGCAAGTCTGAAGGACAGTTTGAGGACTCATCATTTCTCACCAATATCGATGACATCTACGCAGCCGCAGACTGGCTACGCGATCACCTAACCGCCCCACAACTGCTCGTAGGTCACTCACTCGGCGGCACAGCAGTGCTCGCAGCAGCGGGAAACATTCCTGAGGTCCAAGCAGTCGCCACCATCGGATCACCAGCTGATCCCGCGCACATCCTGCACATGCTAGATGGACATCTGGATGAGATAGAGCGCGAGGGCAAGGCGGACGTCAAACTCGCTGGCCGCAAGTTCACCGTGAGTCAGAAATTTGTCGATGACGTGCGCAGCTACGACTACATCGCCACACTGAATGCACTCGATGGACACAAACTCATCATGCACTCCCCCACAGATGAAATAGTAGAACTCAAGAATGCAGGCCAAATCTACAGCCAGCTCCAACACCCTAAATCATTCATCGCCCTAGCAGATGCAAACCACCTCCTCACCACCGAGGCAGATGCTAACTATGCGGCACAAATGATCGCGATCTGGGCGAGCAAAATCATTTGCACTGAATAGCAACTCATCATTCAGAAGGGCATAAAAAGCTTCACAGCGGGTTAATAATCCTCTACCCACTCACACGTCATGAGCGATCTAAATACTGCCGAAATCCTAAAAAAACTTACCTCTGGAACAGCCAAAGTCCTCAGCGAAAAAGAACTCGTTGAGAAACTAGAGCTTGGCCGTCCACTGCGCATCAAGCTAGGCGTGGACCCCACTGCGCCAGACATCCACCTCGGCCACACGGTCGTCATGGAAAAGTTACGCCAGTTTCAAGAACTCGGCCACACCGCAGTGCTCCTCATCGGAGACTTCACAGCCACCGTTGGTGACCCTACTGGACGCTCCACTGCCCGCCCACCGATCACCCGTGATGAAGTGCTGGCGAATGCTAAGACTTACACCGATCAGGCATTTAAAATACTCGATCCTGAGAAAACCGAAGTCGTTTACAATGGCGACTGGTTCCGCAAGATGACCTACGAGGAAATCCTCAAACTGAACGCACGCGTCACCATGCAGCAAATGCTCCAGCGCGAAGATTTCAAAAAACGCATCGCAGAAGGCACCGAGGTCCGCCTCCACGAAATCCAGTACCCCATCATGCAAGGCTGGGACTCTGTGATGGTAAGAGCTGACGTCGAACTAGGCGGTACCGATCAACTATTCAATAATCTCGTGGGTCGCGACATGCAGAAGGAAGAAGGAATGCCACCACAAGTCGTCATCGTTCTTCCTCTGTTAGAAGGCCTAGATGGTGTCAAGAAGATGTCTAAATCCTCACACAACTACATCGGAGTCAGTGAGCCAGCCACTGCCATGGTAGATAAGATCATGGGCATCTCAGACGAGCTGATGCATAAATACTACCTTATGCTCCTTGGCGAGACATGCGACCCTGCGCTAGACCCACGCGAGGCTAAGCTACAACTAGCCAGAAGCATTGCCACTCGCTACCACAATGCCGAAGAAGCAGATAAGGCCGTGCAGATCTCCAGAGACAGAAGCTCCGGAAACATCGCAGCTGGTGCGACCGAGGTATCGCTCGCGAGCCTGCCAGAAAATCTAACCGTCCTCTCACTCGCCTCCGCCGTATTCGAGTCCGCCTTTAATCTCAAGAAGTCCAACGGCGAGCTCAAGAAGCAAAGCATCATGCCCGGAGCCATCCAGCTCAACGGTGAAAAACTCACCGACCCAACAGCAGCAATCAACCCGAAAGCAGATGATGTGTTACGCCTCAGTAAGAAGCATATTGTGAAATTTGTGAGCTAAGCTGGTGATCGATTATCCAGAGTTGTATCCGATATTACTTCAGGCTCTTGTGGAACTATTAGTTTCTATATCTTTCCTCTTAGGATCTTGCATTGCCTTAAAACACCTAAAAAGTAAGTTAACTCTGACCATGGCTATTTGTTCAAGCCTAGCCTTCCTATCTCTGATTGGGTGCACATGCTTCTCATACGCTGATATAGCACAGGTAAGTGAAGAAACATTCACTGAGTCAGGTGATGTAATTGACAGCTACTCTGCTCATACAGATGAGGTATATAGCGCATTTTTGCGATACTCTATGTATTGCTCGTATGCTTGGTCTTTTTTTAACACCATCTTCGCTTTTTCATTCGTGATTTTCTCAGTTAAAGCTGTGAAATTCTTCTACCGAAATGAAGAACTAAAACTCCTCAACAAGGAACTATCGAACCGAGAAAATGACTCCGACCAATAAGCTCAACGGGCTTAAGTAATATAGCCTAGGGTTGGGTCAACCCTAGGCTATAGTTCGT
>JBLHQF010000058.1:0-13044 GCA_047624885.1 Cryomorphaceae bacterium
AATGCAATAGCGAGTGGGATCTAGTGAGTACGAGTTACAATCTCAAACGACTCTTCGCATTGAAGATGAGCTTCAAGAGCTGCTAAATGACGAAAATGGGGAAGTATTTTCTAATATGCCCCTCAAAAGCCACCCAAATCGTCATCGAGAAGCTGAGGTCGACCTAAATCAGCTCAAGTTAGCTGTATCCAACACGAATTTATTGGGATCAAGGCGAAAACGCAGATTCTCCAAATCTGAAGTCAGACAGATTGCTAGCGGCTAGATTTAAATAATGAGGGATTTGAATCTAAGTGGCACCGCGAAATGATCGGTAGCTAACTAAGGAGGGGGCTATATTAGGTCATTGGAATCAAAGATTTCAGATTTATAGCTGGTCAAGAGGCTGAAAAATAGATAAAGAAAAGTTAAGTAAATTTCTTATCCAACATGATCAGCTACCAAAAAGAACAACAACAGACTATTCCCGATTCAGAAGTTATCATCGTAGGTGTCGGCGGTGCCGGAGCCAATATGATAGACAGAGTGGCCCTCGATGGCATGGAAGATACTCAGCAGCTGGCTCTGAATACTGACTCCCGCACTCTTACTAGTTCTGTAGCTAAGAATAAAATCCAGATGGGGACTAAGCTTACGCGTGGGCTGGGGTGCGGTGGTGACCCAGAACTCGGATTACGAGCTGCGATGGAGGTGGAGGCTGAAATACGTGACGCACTCCGTGGACATAAAATGGTGTTCGTCTGTGTAGGGCTGGGTGGAGGAACTGGCTCAGGAGCTGCTCCGCTAGTCACTAGAGTAGCCCGTGAGTTAGGTGCGTTCGTGGTAGTTTTTGCGACTATGCCATTTGGTTTTGAAGGAAGTAGAAGACGTGAGCAATCTGAGACATCACTCAATGAGTTGAGCGTCTTAGCAAATGCTTTAGTGACTTTTGATAATGGTAGAATGGGCGAGCTAGTGTTAGCTGGGCAAGGTATTCACGAGGCATTTTCCGCCGCAGATAGGATGATCAGTGAAAGCATCCGCGCGGTGACTCGATTGGTGATTCGTCCAGGGTTGATCAATATCGGGCTGGATGATCTTATGAGTTCACTGCGCGCTACGCGGTCACGTTGCTTGTTCGGATCAGGTATCGCTAAAGGAGAAAACCGCAGTAAGGCAGCACTTAAGAGCGCGCTCAATAGCCCGCTTTTAGATAAAGGCAAGCTTCTCAAGAATACTCAGACGGCACTGGTACATGTCTGCGGTGGTAGTGATATGACACTTTACGAAGTGGAGTTACTCATGCTCGATCTCTCTAAGACGGTGCCAGATACGGCCCACATTTTATTTGGAGCGGCCGTGGATGACAGCATGGGAGACAGTCTCAGCGTCACCATCATCAGCTCACTTCCTGAGGAACTCGTGAGTGTGACTAACGGGGAAAGTAAAGCTGAGGCTAATGCTGAGGCTAATGTCGTTGCGGCTTTAGATGTCCCTGAGCCGGTCAAGGAAGAGCTGCAGGAGGGGGCACAGGAGATGGAAGCCCCAGAAGATCAAGAGGAATTAGCCGCTGAGGAGGAAGCTGCACTTACAGTAGAAGAGCCGGAACCTGAAGTAGAGGAAAAGGCTATAGAAGAAGTGACTGAAGAGAACGCTGCGGATGCTCCAGAAGTAACAATTGTTGATGAAGATCTAGATGCTGCTGAAGAATCTGAGAAAGAAATGCAGCCCGAGCCTGAAGAACCAGAGACAGAAGAGCCGGTAAGTCCTACGAGTAAGGGGGCGCAGTCAAATGCGACTCGTCCAGCAGTGCCTCAAGGGGAGCTTTTGTTAGATGGCGGTCCTAGAGGTAAGTTTGAGGGAGAGGCTCCTAATCTTGTCGATGGCGAGGATTTAGATATCCCAGCCTTTTTGAGAAAGAAGAAATAAATAACAGACAAGACAGGATTGAATCTTGACCTGTAGGCGGTGTGGCCGATGCTTATCAGCATGTCCAAAGAAGCCTTATTTCAAGAGATACTCATGGCTCGCCAACGCGTCTATGAGGTGGGTGATGCCACGCCGTTAGAGAAGCTTCCTATCGGAGATCTGGATATTGAGATCTGGGCGAAACGTGAAGATTTAGGGCCGATCAAAGCCTTTAAATGGCGCGGTGCATACAATGCAATGGCCTCTCTAACGGAAGAGCAGCGATCACGCGGTATCGTGGCTGCCTCTGCTGGTAATCACGCACAGGGTGTGGCTCTTGCAGCAAAGTCTCTCGGCTGCAAGGCTGAGATATACATGCCGCTCTCCACTCCAGAGGTGAAGCAGAATGAGGTGAGGCGCCATGGCGGTGATGCGGTGAAGATAAAACTCGTGGGCGATAGCTATGACGATGCTGGTATAGCGGCTAAGAAACGCTGCGATGATCTAGGTGCTGTTTATATTCACCCATATGATGATATTGCGACTATGGGCGGGCAGGGGACTTTGGCGGATGAGATAGTGATGGATTCTGGTGTGCCATTTGACCGGGTTTATATCGCTGTCGGAGGTGGCGGGCTGGCTTCATCTGTGGCTTGTTGGTTAGAAAAATTTTGGCCAGATTGTAAGGTCTTTGGCGTGGAAGGAGTCGGGCAGGCATCAATGAAGGCGGCGATTGAAAACGGTGGGCCAACTGAGCTAGAATACATAGATGTCTTCTGTGATGGGACGGCTGTTAGAAAAGTGGGTGAAAATACTTACGGCTATTGTCGTGACCTGCTAGACGGCATTGTCACGGTATCGAATGACGAAGTTTGCCACGCGGTCCGTCGTCTCTGGGAGTCGATTCGTGTCATCCCTGAGCCAAGTGGGGCAATGGGACTCGCTGCCATCATGAAGGATCATGCAGCAGGTGAAATAAAGCCTGGCGAAAAAGTGCTCACTATCATCTGCGGTGCGAATATGGACTTCGCTCAACTCTCTAACATTTCTCGTAGAGCGGGTATCGGTTCCAAGCAGCGCAGATATCTACGCGTGCCAGTGCCAGAGGGAAAGGGGTCGCTGGTGAGCATTCTGGAGCAACTTCCTGAGGGAGTCAGTATCGTGGATCTCCAGTATGGGAAAGTAGGTGATAAAGAACAGTATCCAGTGATGGGCCTCATCGGGAGTGCTGAGGAATACTGTCAGTTTGACCAGACGCTTGACGAGTTGGGGATCAAGGCGACCGATGTTTCTACAGAAGAAATTGTCGGTTATCGGATTATTAATTACGATTCGGATCTCTTCAAGAACCCGCTGTTCGTGAACATAGAATTCCCCGAGCGAGCAGGTGCTTTTCTCGCCTTTATGTTGCAGGTGAAGCGGCACAGCAGTCTGTGTTATTTCAACTACAGTTACTCTGGGGAGCGAGTAGGGCGTGCGCTAGTGGGTATGGATTTCGATAGCATCGAAGACCAGCAGGCGAGCCTTAAGCTTATTAACAGTATGGTAGGTGTTAGCATTATGGCATGCCAGCTAGTAAGCAAGGAGACTCTGACCAGACTTCTAGGTTAGAGATTCATTCCGTTGATTAGGCAGTCGCCTACGGAGATACCACCACGGTAGTTCCCTGCGAATGATAATCCTGGGTTTTCTGTTTCTATTTTCTCAAGTTCAGTCAGCACATTTTCATGTCCTAGATTTACCTGAGGGATAGCTTTTTTCCAAGTGGTGAGATGATGGAATACTGGTTCCCCTGTTATACCTAGCACCTTGGTGATTTCCCTGTGTGCAGTGGCGATCATTTCTGATTCGGGTAGACTGGCAATCCTGGGATTCCTTGATCCACCTAGCATCACGTTGATTGCGACATGATCTGCGGGTGCTCTGTTATCGTCCGGGAAAAGGGTGGAGGTGAATAAGGCACCAAGAATATCTGTTTTTTCTGGCAAGCTAGCTAACATGCCAAAGCCATCGAGCGGGTGTGTGACTTCGCTTCGCTTGTAGCCTAGTAGAAGGCTCGCCACGGGTGGGTGGTAGATGTTTTTGGTGTGCTCTAGATTGATGCTTTCTGGGAATTGGATGGTGTCGAGGCGATGTGCAGGAATGGTGACTATGATTTGATCAAACTCCTGCTGATGGCCACTGCCTTTGTGCGTGAAACTATATTTCCACAGGTTGTTAGATGTCGATTGTATCTTGCTGTTAGATATTTCTGTTAGAATTTCACATCCTAGTTCAGTAAGTTTTTTCTCGAAAGCTATTGGTAGCTCCTGAGCCCCTTCCTTGAAAGAAACGATCTCTTTTTTTTGGAGTTTGTTGGGGGCTGCCGGGAGACGTTTAGATTTGAATATTCCTAGTAACAGCGAGCGGTGATCATTGACTACTTGATACATTCTTGGAAAGGCTAGTCTGAAGTGGAGCTTCTCAGGGTCACCGGCGTAGATGCCGTTTACAAATGGTCCCGCTCCGTAATCTAACAGTTTTTGGCCTAATCGGTGGCGCACGTAGTCGGCAAATGATTGGTTTTCGAGTTCAGGCGATCTACGGATAAAGGGCTCACGGGCTAGTCTTAACAAAGCAGGGAAGGTGAGGGCTTTATTGAGTAAAAAACTGCCAATAGAATAGGGCATGGCTAATGGCTTGCCATTTTTAATAATGAAGCGTTTCGCTGAGGAATGGTCCGCTTTGATCATACGGTCTGTTAGACCTAGTTCATCGAATAATTTTACGATCCTAGCATCACCGAGCATGATGCTGTTAGGTCCGTATTCTGCGAGATAGCCTTGCTTGATAGTGGTGGCCATTGCGCCACCTAACTGGCTGCTAGACTCAAACACGGAGACTGTATGCCCTTTCTTACGAAGAGCATAGGCTGCGCTGAGTCCAGTGATGCCAGCACCTAGGATGGCTATTTTTTTGCTGATGATGTTTAGCGGTAGTTAACGATGGTTTCCACTAGAGTCGCCATGTTTTCAGGTTTTGCAGATGGGAGAATGCCGTGGCCTAAGTTGAAGATGTGTCCGGTCTTGCCTTTCATGGAGTCGAGCACTCTGAGGGCTTCTATTTTTACGCGTTCAGAGGTGCCATCGAGGATGGATGGGTCGAGGTTTCCCTGCACGGCGATGTTCTCTGGAAGTGAGTCACGGAAGGTAGGGAGATCAACTGTCCAGTCGACGCTGAGGCATTTAGCACCTGCTCCGACGAGTGTGGATGCGTGATGAGCCATGCCTTTGGCGAAGATAATGATAGGGAAGTCAGCGGGGAGCGCGGAGATGACTCGGCGCATCCATTTGACAGACATTTCCTCGTAGTCGCGTGCTGAGCAGTAAGAGCCGGCGGAGTCAAACATCTGCAGCGCATCGGCTCCATTTTCTATCTGGTGGAGGAAGAGGTCGATGAGGGAGGTGGAGATTTTCTCCATGAGTTTCTCGAAGAGCGGGCGGTCTTCGTAGAACATGTGCTTGAGGCTGGAGCAGTTCTTGAGTGATCCGCCTTCAGTCATGTAGGCGGCGAGTGTCCAAGGAGATCCGCCGAACCCGAGCAGTGCTTTTTCTTCGCCGATAACTCCGCGGATGGAGCGTAGCGCGGCACCCATGTAGGAGAGTTTCTCAGCGGTGTCTTTCTCATCTAGAGCATCCACCTGAGCGGCGTTTTCGATGATGAAGTCCATGCCGATACCGCCGCCATCGCGGAAATGGTAAGGCTGGCCCATGGCTTCTGGGATCACGAGGATGTCTGAGAATAGTATGGCAGCATCCATTTCGTAGCGGCGCAGTGGCTGCATTGTCACTTCGGTGGCGAGTTCTGGTGATTTCACCATTTCGGTGAATGAGTAGGTCTCCTTCAGCTTACGGTATTCTGGGAGGTAGCGGCCAGCCTGGCGCATCACCCAGACGGGTGGGCGGTCGAGTGGTTGGCAATGGACTGCGGCTAGGAATCTGTCTCTGCTGTTCATGACGATGGTGTATAATGCGTGGCTGAGAAATGCACGAAAAATGTTAGTCGATCTGTTACATGCTTGAGAAGTTGACAGGTGGTGGTGATCTGGCATGATGATAATATGGCTCTGCGGATAAATAAGGCAATTATCAGAGGATGGATCGACAATACGACTCCTGGGGTCACTCGTGGGGGTATTGAGCTGCTTGGTATGCAGCGGCCATTGCAGTTGATTTTGAAAGGGAATTGCTGGCGAGATCTGGCTGGGACTCGGCTAGATTTTGTGAATCCAGACCCGCAGCCGCAGGAGGGAGTCACCGCTGCCTTGCACGGTCTTCACCGTGGCGTGGTGGGGGATATGACGGCTTCTGAAAAGGTGAAGGTGCTGTTGATTTCTCAGGAGGAATTTGTTGAGTATTTAGAGGCTAAAAAGGAGATCCCCTTCGAGTGGCACAATAGCCTGAGTCTTGAATGGTTTAGCTTAGCGAATGGGAGGGTAGTAGTGGAGACTACAGGGTTTGAATTGAAGCTATCTGCACATGAATGGGAGCTGGACGAAGCTGGCGGTAGACTACAACGCGCAGAAAATGCCAATGCACTGGAGCATTTTATGCAGCTCATTACTCATGCAAATGAGGCAGAATCCCAAGTGAGAGATGATTTCGATAGTGATGTAGATGAATTTGAGTGGGAGCGTAGACTAAGGGTGCGCGATACGCTGGAGGAGGCGGTGGAGTTTCTGTCGCAGCCAGAAGAAGACGATTCACAAGACTTGTTAGATACGGATGTGATGAAAGGAAGAGACTCACTGGTGCAAACAGCGCACACTTTGCAGATGGATGTGATGCTGTATTTAGGGAATTCTTTCTTGGATAGCGGATCACGCGGTGAGCTTGCCATGGCAGCACAGTTCGTCTTCGAGACGCTGAATGAAATTTGCCCAGAAAAGTGCGATGGAGATCTGGAGAAAGGGTATTGCATCGCTATGTTAAAACGCTCCGCAGACGCCAGTAATATCGCCATTGCCGCCTGTAATACTCTAGAAATGGAGGACGATGGATTCAAGCACCTCCGCACCGATGTTTTCGATTTACGCGACATGATGCTAGACCGCGTGCGAACGCTTCGCGGTGATGTTAGCTGAAATGCTGGTTTATCTAAGCTATCCTCGAAAATAGTTGAGCTAGATAGAGCTTGAACAGGAGGTTCCTGTCTTTTTCCGTTTTTACTCTTGCCTGATTACGGTGCACTTACCAATATCTATTTATTCTTCTACCTAGGCCTAATGCTGCCCTCACACAGGAGACCTCAATCGGCTCATTCTCAAACTAAATACTAACAATCAATGAAAAATATAATAAAGATTCTTCTACCCTTGGTCATGTTTTCCTCTCTCTCAAATGCGCAGGAAAAAGTATTCGCTGGAGCGGATGAAACATCTCCATCCCGAGCGCAATATTTTAGTTGGATCAATAATACCAACGAAGGAGCTGATGAGGAACATACGCGAATCAACTTGGAATTCTTTGGCTGGCTTAAAAAAGAATACGGCATGCAGTTGGATGTCTACGGCTTTGATGCTGGAGCCATCGATGGTGCAAAGTTTTATGGCAGTATTTATTCTGACCGATTTAAAAAGCAATTCCCGAATGGATTTGACCCGATATACAAACAAGCAAAGTCACTGGATATCCGCTTAGGTGTCTGGGGTGGCCCAGATGGTTTTGGTGATACTCCTGAAGAGGAGAAAGCTCGTATTGATCAGATGGTGAAATTGTGTAAAGATTATGAGTTTGCTCTGTTTAAGTTTGATGCGGTGTGTGGAGCCTTGCGCCCTGAGAAAGAGGATGCATTTATCAAGATGATGACAGAGGCGCGAAAGCACAGTCCAGACCTAATTTTACTGAACCACCGCTTGGGGTTAACCAAATCTAAACCACACGCTACGACATTTTTATTCGGTGGAGCAGAAACATACATCGATGTCCATATGACTAATAGGATGACAGCTCCCCATAACCGCGCTCAGGCTCTCTCTAGAGGTGGTGTACCTGACTTGCAGAGACTTACCGAAGATCACGGTGTTTGTATTTCCTCTTGTATCGACTACTGGGAGGATGATCTCATTCTACAAGCATTCAACCGGGCTTTAATATTATCACCACAGATTTATGGTAATCCATGGTTACTCAATGACCGTGAGTTTGCGAAATTAGCTCGTATTTTCAATCTACACAAAAAATACCGTGACATCTTGATTGATGGAAAAGAGTTACCCAAATCTTATGGACCTAATGCGGTTACAAGAGGTGACAAGAGCAGGCGTATGGTGACTCTCAGAAACTTGAATTGGGAGAGCACTTCATATAAACTAAAGTTAGACGCAGAGATTGGATTAGAATCTAAAGGGAAGGTTACCTTAATACAGCTACATCCTACTGAAAAAGTGCTAGGGACTTTCGATCAGGGAGAAGTGGTAGATGTGGAAGTTCACCCATTCAGAGCCTGCATGGTATTTGCAACGACCGAGAAATATACTGATCCCGTCATCAAAGGTGTAGATTTTGAGGTGATTAAAAACGTCGCTGGTCAGCCATTAGAGATAGAGATACTTGGCATGCCTGGAACTACTTCTGATTTCAGTTTGTTGAATTCTGGAGATTATAAGTCTGCGTCGATCAATGGTAAAAGCGCATCTAACTTACTGAAAGGTGAGAGTGTTTCTATGAAGTTTGATGGTGAATTACTAAAACACAAAACTCATCGCAAGTTGGGTGAATTCACTGAGGTTTCAGTACCGGTTGATGCCAAGGCGCTCTATGAGGCGACCGTATTTGCATCTAACAACAATGCTTTAGAGGTAAGATCACTTCAGCGTTCAGGTGAAACAAAGATCCCGGAAGTCAAGGCGGCCCGTGATGCCTTCTTTAAACAAAAAACATTCGTTGAACGTGCCGTTTGGGATAAAAACTTGTTTGATGGAGATTTAGAAACAACTTTCTTCCCATCTACTAAAATCAAAACTAATCGACCAGGCTTCCGTCTCGATTTAGGCAAGGTGCAACACGTTGATGAAATTATTGTCACAGTGCCGGATGTTTTTTCATTATCTCCGATGAAGGAGGCTGAAGGTAACTATGTTGAGGTTTCTTCGGATCTGAAAATCTGGGAAAGGATTACTTATCTAGCTGGGAGCGAGATGACTATCCCTATTGGTAAATCGGTTCGCTATTTAAGATTCAGAACATTCGCTCGACAGATAGCTGAAATCGAAGGCATGGCTTCAGGTGAAAAGTTGAACCGATCAAATTGGAAAGCCTCTAACTTATTCACCCACCCGACTGGTATGAAAGCGGTTAAGGCGTGGAAGTCGACCATCACATTGGATGAAATCCCTGCGAATAGCTACCTGTGTGTGCCTCTCAATGGGGTCCATGGCCGAGAAGGAGCCTACGTCAGTGCCAAGATCGATGGGAAGTTGGTCGGTGCTCCGGACCGTGCTCCTTCGATGATTTGCAATCCTTGGGAATATTTTGCCTCTGGCCCCAACAAAAATTACACTTACTATATTCCTATGAAAGAGGAATACAAAGGAAAGAGCATCGAGTTGTTCGTTCTGGGATACGACAAAGCGAACCTGAATTACAAATCCGAAGTCTGGATCAGCGCTTACCCATTCCCTTGGGAACGCACTAAATTGGTGTTAGAGAAGAAATAGGTTGGTTTTTTTACTCAGCCGCGGCTAGCCCATCGGGCTAGCCGAATATTAGGATGTTCAATATACCAAGAGGAGCTACTCAGGCAAATTTGTAGTAGTTAGTAATCATGTTCGAGTCGATAAAAGATGGGGTGAGTTTCTACCGCGATCCAATTGCGTTTCTCTCCAGTTGCCAGAGTGAGCATGGTGATTATCATGTCGCGCGTCTTGGTCGGAAGACGGTTCATTTAGTATTCGATCCTAATCTTGCGCGCTCGATTCTAAATGATCCACTCACGTTTAAGAAGACAAGCTACGTCTACAACAAGATCAAACCTATCACCGGGGCGACCGGGCTGGTGCAGGTAGAAGGTGAGGAGGGGTTGAAATTGCGCCGCTCGTTCAACCAATTTTTTAGTCAGAAAGCGATCGATGGTTACTTAGCTGCTGCCCGTGAGGTAGTGGAGACCACCGTGCCCCAGTTCGAAGGCGAACATGATGTCCGTGATATTGCGACTGAAATGGTGCTAGGGACAGCTCTGTCGATGTTCACTGGTGCTGGACCAGCAACGGAAACTGGACAGCTGTCAGACTGTTTTCTCCGTCTGAATGATCTCTGTGCTAAAGAGTTCAAAAATTTACTCCCTCTAGGTAACCCAATCCTCAAACTACAAATAAAGCAGGCTCAGAGAGAGCTCGATGATTCGATCGTAACGGTCATGGATGGTGGTAATGAAGAATGCCTGATCCAACGCCTCCGTGCGGCGGAGGCGGAGATCCCGATGGAACTTACCGACCAATTCCTGTTGAACCAGGTGAAGACATTCCTATTTGCAGGCCACGAGACGACCGCTACTTATCTCATCATGGCGCTCTACGAGCTGGCGAAAGATCCACAACTCCAAGAGCGTATTTACCAAGACTGCGCGAGCGGTGTCGGCGTTAAGCCAGGCTCGGCAACGTCAGCATTCCTGAGAGAGATTTTGAGGTTGCACTCACCCGCTTGGATGATCGTGCGAGAGGCTACGATATCAGGTAATGTCACCGGTCGTGAATTTAGGGAAGGGGATTACATCTTTATCGGTGTTCATCAGATTCACCACCATCCGGGGCACTGGAGCGACCCAGAAAAACTGAGCCTCGATCATCACGATGAGAAAAATGTCGCCTTTATGCCCTATGGAGCAGGGAAGCGGCACTGTATTGGTTCCCGGCTCGCAGACTTGGAGTTGGAGGTGATCTTGGAGATCTTGCTGGGGCGTTATCATTTGAAACTGGTCGGTGAGGCCAAGCCAATTCAGCCAAAAGTGATGATCACTGCCTACCCCGGAGATCCTGTTAATATTGCATTTTCGAAAAGATGATAGACAAGAATACCTCAATCACTGCCGCCACTTTTGAGGTGATGCGTCAAGAAACTTTAGACGAATATCGCCAAGTGATCTCCTATCGCAGTGATCTCCTTTTTACCGAGTTTCTTCCCCAAGGGTATAAGATGATGACCCTATCGTGCGTACCTGATCAGCATTTCCACCAGGCACTTTTTCTTAAGTGCAATCTTGGAATGTTCATCACCTTGCTGGATGATTTCGCAGACAATCCCGGGCTGCGTAATAAGGAGCTATTAAATAAACTCTACCGGGTTCCCTTTGATGATGAGCTCATTGAGTTCGATCATTGCACGGCGGAGGAACGGAAGATTTGTGACCTAGCTCTGACTTTGAGATCCAATATGAAGCAGGCTATCCAAGGCTTACCAGGGTTCCGGGATTTCTACGATATTTTCAAGTTCGATTTTGAACAGGTGATGATCGCGAACCAATATAGTGAGTTGATGACCGACTATCCAGAAATCATCAACCCCTCCGAATACATCCAGTATGGAGCTTACAATATGGGGATGGTTCTCGCTGGGATGATCGACCTGATGACCTGTGAATCGCTCTCAGATCCCTTAGGTGTGCTGCGGCAGGCGTTCATCGCTGGGCAGAGACACGGCCGCCTCTCGAACCTCGTCACCACCATACAGCGTGAACGATCCGAAGGTGATCGCACGAACGAAATCATTGGGTTGAGTCAGTATTTCGGAACCACAATCGAAAGCGAACTCCAGCGTGCCGAGGAGGAAATGTCCGAAATTGTCAGGCAACTGGAATCCATAGTAACGACTCAGTTTGTAATGGATCGCTATGTGCAGGGGCTTCAGGATCTCCATAAGCTTCACCATTCATTGATTGGGAATATCTAGGATTATGGGAGAGCCAATTGTTATTATGGGTGCTGGTTGGGCGGGGATGGCCGCCGCGAAGTTGCTCACTGGGCAAGGGCGGAAAGTGGTACTGATCGATCAGTCGTTCGACTAGGTTGCTCAGTCGGGACAGTTACACGTGCTTCTGTCCCGCGGACAAGGGCTCCTCAAGCGATTCTTCCCTGAGGTCTATAGAAAGATCTCTAACGAATGCCCTGAGGTCAACTGGGGCAGCGAGATCTATTGGAAATCACCGCGGGAGCATTTCCCAAAAGACATCTCGACGTTTCCAGCTGCCTATTAAGCAGGAGCTACCTCGACCCGCTCCTCATCGAGTACTTGCGGGGGAACCCGAACTGCGAGTTGGTCAAAGCTAAAATCTCGGATATATCCTTCACGGAAGACAAGGGAAGTGTTAAGTCGGTGACCTTGGCGGACAGATCGATCGCCTGCAGTGTCTGCATCGATAGTATGGGGCGTGGATCTCGGACAGTCCGAGCTTTAGAGCGCGAATTTTCACGGACCGTTCGGGTCGATGAAATGAAGACGACTCTCAGATACTTCTCATTTATCGAGCGTCGCAAGTCGCTGGGTGATTTTAAGCAGGTCTACTTTCAGATCGATCCACAGAGAGAGCGTTATTGTGGCGTGATTTCTCCGATTGAGGGCGATAGAGTGATAGCCACCTTCATCACCATCGACGGCGAGTTCGAACTCGATGGGATTCCTTTTCACCTGATTGAGGACGAAGTATTTCAGAAATTTCTTCAGGGTGTTGATTTTGAGTCTGGTCACAAGGCATTCGGGCAACTCCACAATCGGCATCACCGCGTAGAGAAATATCCAGATTTACCAGCGAACCTATTTTTCCTCGGTGACAGCGTTTGTTAGTTCAATCCAGTTTTTGGGCAGGGGATAACTGTTGCTCTCGAGTCGGCTCAGTTACTAGGGGGATTCTTGGAGGATGACTCTGGTCTAAAGTCGGTTAAATTCCAATCGATGCTCGCGAAAACTATCCGCTTTCCATGGCTGATATCCACGATGGATCCCTATAATGATGGCTCCCCACACAGTATCACTCAGCGAATCACCCGTGTCTTCATGCATCGAGTGATACGAAAAGCCCAATCAGATCTCCAGACGCATGAATCCCTAATCAGAGTTCTCCATATGTTGGAGAGTCCTATCGCGCTGTTGCGCTTCCGTAGTCTCTGGTAGTCAACGCGACCCCTAA
>JBLHQF010000059.1:0-12651 GCA_047624885.1 Cryomorphaceae bacterium
AGATTTAGCCCCACAAGGTGGACGAGTTGGCCGTCATTTAGATCAATTCCAGCGAGAGCTAAACTCACCAATTTAGTAGCTAACTTTTCATCTAACATAAATAGAATTTATCCTTTACTCTTTGTGAGATGAAGCAAAAAAAGGCTCCTCACCGAGTGAGAAGCCTTTGTAGAAATTTAGTTTGTTTCTAATGCTAGATTAGATGGATACAGACTGGATAGTCTTGATCACGCGGGACGCGATCTTGTATGGGCAACCCTGTGAGTTAGGACGGCGATCTTCAAGGTAACCTTGATACTTGTCATCTTTCACGAAGCCGTGTGGCACGCGGACAGATGCTCCACGGTCAGCAACACCCCATGAGAACTTGTCGATAGACTGTGTCTCGTGAAGTCCTGTGAGGCGCTGGTCATTATCAGGACCGTAGACAGCGATGTGCTCTTCTACGTTCTCTTCAAATGCATCCATGAGCTTGAGGAAATATTCTTTTCCACCTGTGTCACGGAGGTAGTTTGTAGAGAAATTACAGTGCATTCCTGAACCATTCCAGTCACCTTCAACTGGCTTACAGTGGTAGTTTACATCGAGAGCGTATTCTTCACAGAGACGTTCTAGGAGGAAACGTGCCATCCACATTTCGTCAGCTGCGCGCTTTGAGCCTTTACCGAAGATTTGGAATTCCCACTGACCTTTAGCTACTTCTGCGTTGATGCCTTCGTGGTTGATGCCTGCTTCTAGGCAGTAGTCGAGGTGGATGTCTGAAATCTCGCGACCGATGTCACCGACAGCATTATATCCAACACCGCAGTAGTATGGGCCTTGTGGCTCTGGGAATCCGTCTACTGGGAAGCCTAGTGGGCGACCGTCTTGGTAGAGGAAATACTCCTGCTCAAAGCCGAACCATGTTCCTTCGTCTTCTGCAACAGTGGCACGTGCATTTGATGGATGAGCGCTGCCGTCAGGAAGCATGACTTCACACATGACTAGGATGCCGTGAACGCGTGTTGGATCTGGATAGAGAGCTACTGGCTTGAGGATACAGTCGGAGTCTCCGCCGTCTGCCTGCTTAGTAGATGAGCCATCGAAGCCCCACTCAGGAAGCTGCTCTAGTGTTGGGAAATCATCGAATTCTCTGATCATGCACTTAGTGCGGAGATTCTGAACCGGTGTGTAACCGTCCAGCCAGACGTAATCTAGTCTATATTTAGCCATGTTATTTGTAGTAGTTGTTATTGGATAATTATTTTGAGCTTTTGCTCAGAGTCTTAGTTTTGTTAGGAGCAATTTTCATGCCAAGATTTAGTTGGAATACTCGTTTTGATCATTCCTTCAGAAATCTTACCCATTTCTAGCGATAGGGGAAAATGTTGTCGAGGAAGAGTTTCGACAAATGTGGCATTTCTTCTGATTCATTGAGATTGGTGTTGCTAATTAGATGAATCTGGTGATTGTGACCGCACAATTTTAGACCACAAGTAATTATGACTGATAAGATAAGAAACATCGCGATTATAGCACACGTTGACCATGGCAAAACTACTCTCGTAGATAAGCTTCTGGAAGCAGGTGGAGCATATCGCGATAACCAAGAGAAGGTAGAACGCGCGATGGATTCAATGGATCTTGAGAAGGAAAAAGGAATCACCATTAAATCAAAGAATACTTCCATTAAATGGGAAGACTACACGATCAACATCGTGGATACTCCCGGACACGCCGACTTCGGTGGCGAAGTGGAGCGAGTAATGAAGATGGTGGACGGTGTTCTACTAGTAGTGGACGCTTATGAAGGACCGCAGGCGCAGACGCGTTTCGTTCTGAAGAAAGCACTCGCCGAAGGTCTGCACCCAATCGTTGTGGTGAATAAGATCGACAGAGATTTCGCACGCCCTGAAGAGGTGCATGATATGGTTCTGGAGCTTTTCCTTGAGCTTGAGGCTTCTGAGGAGCAGTTTGAAGCACCGTTCTTTTATGGATCGGCTAAGAATGGTTTCTTTGTAGGTAACTTAAAAGATGAACATAAGGACATGGTTCCTTTGCTTCAGGGTATCGTGGACAGTGTTTCTGCTCCAGAAGCAACTGCGGATGAGCCTTTCCGGATGTTGGCATCTAACATTGACTGGGATAACTACGTGGGCAGAATCGCTCTCGGTAAAGTTCTCTCTGGGCAAGCTCAGAAGGGTGATAGTATCTGGCTTCTTAAGAAAGACGGCACAAAGGTGCGCAGCAAGGTGAGCAGAGTATTTGAATACGGTTCATCTGCTAGTGCTGAGTCTGCTGTGGCTTCCGCAGGTAGTATTGTGGGAATTGCAGGTTTCGAGGAGATCGACATCGGTGAAACTCTCGCAGCTTCTGAAGATGCTGAGCCTTTACCATTTGTAAATATTGACCCACCTACGATCCAGATGCAGTTCAGCATCAATGATGGACCATACGCTGGCAGAGATGGTAAGCACGTGACAACCCGCGCGATCCGTGAGCGACTTTTCCGTGAGGTTAAGACGAACATTTCTATCGAAGTGAGTGACTCTGACAGAGCTGGTGTGTTTAACGTAGCGGCACGCGGAGCGATGCAGATCGCTGTGCTAGTTGAGACCATGCGCCGTGAAGGTTTTGAGGTTCTTGTTTCTAGACCAAGCGTAATTCTTAAGAAAGATGAGCAAGGCAAGATGCTTGAGCCATTTGAAACTCTCTATGTGGAATGTCCTGAGGACGCTCTAGGTGGTGTGATGAAGACTCTCGCTAACCGTAAGGCTCGCGTTGAGAACATGGGCATGAATGCTCATGGATCTACGCTTGAAGCGACTGTTTCTACTCGTGGATTGATCGGATTTGAGTTTGAACTTCTTGGTCTCACTAGTGGTCACGGTATTATGTCTCACTTGTTTAAAGAGTATGCACCTTATTGTGGTGATATTTCAACCCGCTCTACAGGAACACTTATCTCAATGGCTACGGGAACTGCGATTCAGTATTCACTTCTTCCATTAGAGGATAGAGGTAAGCTTTTCATTAAGCCTGGTGACGAAGTTTATGAAGGACAAGTCATTGGTGAGAACCCACGTAAGGTGGATCTTGCGGTGAATCCTATTAAGGAAAAAGCCCTCACGAACCACAGATCTGCTGGTAAGGATAACACTCAGACACTTGCTCCACCGATCATCATGACTCTTGAGCGTGCGATCGAATACATCAACGCGGATGAACTAGTAGAAGCTACTCCTAGTAGCCTGCGTATCCGTAAGCGTGTGCTTTGCCCTAACGAGCGCAAGCGCGCTGAGAAGAGGAAAGAGCAGAACTCTTAATCTAAGCTTTAACAAAAAACTCTCTAACGGCTTAAGCTGTTAAAGAGTTTTTTTGTTAAAGGTAAGTTGTTTTAAAGATGCCGTTGCACGAGTGCGACGGCATTTTCTGTTGTGATGCCGTGCTTTGCTCTGAGGATGTCTACTTTGCCGTGTTCAACGAATTCATCCGGCCAGCCGATGCGCTCCACGGGTGTATGAATACCAGAGGTGTGGAGTAGCTCGATGATACTGGAGCCAAATCCATTCATCAGGACGTGATCCTCGAAGGTGCAGATAACTTTACATTTCTTTGCATATTCGGTGATGAGTTTTGTATCGAGCGGCTTGATCCAGCGTGGGTTTATCAGTGCCACTGAGTAGCCGAGTGCTTCAAGCTGAGCTTTAGCGTCGACGGCGATCTCGAAAAAGTGACCGAGCCCGATCAGGCAGATATCTGATCCGTCAGCGACGAGTTCAGCTTCACCGATGGTGAGTATTTCTGGCTGTGATTTAGGCTTAGCTCCCACACCCGCTCCACGAGGGAAACGGATACAAGTAGGGCCGTCATTGTAGGCTGCCATGGTGTGGAGCATGTCCACGAATTCTTCTTCATCCTTAGGCTGCATATGAATGAGTCCAGGTACATGGCGCAGGTAGCCGATGTCGAACAGGCCGTGGTGCGTGGGTCCATCATCACCGCTGAGGCCAGCGCGGTCCATACAGAGACGCACAGGTAAGTTTTGCAGTGCGATGTCATGGATGATCATGTCATATGCGCGCTGCATGAAAGTGGAGTAAATAGCGAGGAAGGGTTTGAATCCCTCACAAGCATGACCACAGGCAAATAGTGCTGCGTGTTCCTCTGCGATACCCACATCGAAGTAGCGTTCGTTGAGTTCGTTCTTGAAAATGTCGAGTTTTGTTCCGCCTGGCATGGCTGCGGTGATCGCGGTGATTTTCTTGTCAGCTTTTGCCATGTCCGTGACAGTGCGACCGAAAATTTCTGAAAAAGTAGGCAGTGAGGCAGAGGCGGTAGAACCGTCTTCCTGCTTGTATGGCCCGAGCCCGTGGAACTTACCTGGGTTTGCGAGTGCAGGGGTGTAGCCTTTACCTTTTTCGGTAATAGCGTGGAGGATCACTGGCTCATCCTGCTCCTTGAGATACTCGAAGGTGTCAATGAGTGAATTCACATCGTGTCCTTTGACTGGGCCGTAATAGCGGATGCCAAAGTTCTCAAACAGGACGTTCTCAGAGAAAAGGTTCTTAGCGCCTTGCTCGACTTTGTGTGCTAGCTTACGGAGACCCGTGCCAGCAAATTTCTCTAATAAATCAGCAGATTTCTTTCTGACGGTAGAGTAGGTAGGGCTGGTCTGCAGGCTATTGAAATAGCGTGAAATGGCTCCCACGTTTTTATCGATTGACCATTCGTTATCATTGAGGACGATGATGAACTTCTTGGTGGTGTCGTTGATATTGTTGAGGGCTTCTAGTGTTGCGCCACAGGTGAATGCAGCATCACCAGCAAAGGCAATGACGTGGTTATTCCCACCGGCGAGGTCTCTGGCAGATGCCATTCCGAGCGCGGATGAGAGGGCGGTGCCCGCGTGTCCAGCTCCGTAGCAGTCGTGCTCAGATTCGGTGCGTAGGAGGAATCCGTTGAGTCCCTCGTAAGTTCTGATAGTGTGGATCTCTTCGGCTCTGCCAGTGAGCATTTTATGCACGTAGCCTTGGTGGGAGACATCAAATGTCATTTTGTCCGCAGGGCTATCGAATACGTAGTGCATGGCAATACATAGTTCGACTACGCCGAGATTAGGACCTAAATGCCCGCCGGTGACAGAGAGTCGGGTGATCAGGACTTCTCGGATCTCTTCGGCTAGCAACGGCAGATCAGAGCGGTTGAGCTTCTTAAGGTCCTCGGGAGATTTAATGGTCTTTAGTAGACGCGGTAGTTCAGAAGAGTCGGATTTCATCGTCATCGTTGCTTGGTGATTGGGGGGCTGAATTGGTAGGGTTCTCTGCGGCATCATTGGCGATAACTTCTAGCCTTTTCTTAGCGGAGGTGAGGAATGCCTCACAATCTTTGTGGAGCTTGGCACCTCGTTCAAATTTATCAACAAGTACTTGCAGCGGGAGCTGATCTTCCTCCATGGAGATCACGATTTCCTCTAACTCGGTAACTGCCTCCTCAAAGGTGAACTCTTTTTTAGATGTTTTTTTCGGCATGATAAGTGACTGTGATTTTTATTCTTGGTCTTCAGGTTTCTCTCTACGTAGAACGGGGTCTATATTAGTATAGAGTGTGTAAGCGAAGGCTTCTGTTATTCCTCGTGGGGCTTCAGCGATTGGAACACGGTAATTGTAGCGACCGTTAGTTGGTGATACAAGTTCTTGTGTTCCAGGGTGTCTCTCAGCAAATCCTGCGCCTCCTAGCTGAAGACCTAAGAGGTTATAGGTGAGGGGTAAGAGGTCACCGTAGAGCTGAGCGTTTAGATCCTGGTTTCCTTCACGGATAGACGGTGTCATATAGATGCCTACAATAGAGGCTCTTGATTTCTTGGCCATTTCCTCGATTGCTTTTATCTGTTTCGAGCCTCTAGGTAGCCAGATGGCAGTTCTGTCAGCATACCATGCCACGGCCCAGGGTTGGTCCGTAAATACAATTTCGGTATCTTTGACATATTGAGTGAGTATCTGATTGTGCGTGTAGGGTGAATAGCCCGGGACTGTTCTTTGCCTATCATTTCTGAAGGCTCTCTGTTGGTTGATAATCATCGGGCTCGCGGTTACGACAATGATCACGATAAATGGTATGATCCCTGCCACTCCTGGTTGCTGGCTGAGTGGGATTCTCGCCCATAGAATGCTGATGAGAGCTAAAGCAAACGCTGACATCATCGGCATGAATAAAATGTGTAGTTGGTTCGGGTCTAGTGGGTCATCTGATATGCCATAGATGGACATTCCTAGAGCTGCAAATATCCACATGATCAGGATACCCCATCGAAAGATGGCGATACTATTCCTTTTGAACGGGTGGAATAGCGCTAGGAAGAATCCTGTTGCCATAAAGAAGCCGCCAATGTGGGTGTGAATATTATTTGTTTGGAGGAGGGTGGTCTTGATCACGCGGGTGACAAGACCTCTCACATTCATCCCGGGGAGAGCTAATTGCCTGAAGTTATAATCCTGACCTACTCCGGTAGCACCATTGATATAATAATAAGCAGTGCCCATAAGCCCGTCACTATGTTTAGCATTGAAAATCAATGGGCCTGCGATGAAAATGGCTACGATGAGAGTGACAAAAATAGCTGCAATACCACGAGGTTTGAAATAGCTAACCGCAAACAGAATGTAGCCAAAGAATATCCATAAAGTCATCCAGTGGGCGAGGGCTAGTAAGCCAAACATAAAGCCAGATAAGATGACTGGGACGATAGGTGAGAGTCCAGCTTCCTGTTTTTGAACGCCTTTCCAGATGAGGTAGCATGCTCCTGAGAAGATTGCCAGCATTAGCATCTGGGGGAGTCCAGATTGCGAGAAGTTCCAAAAGTGTTCACTCACTAGCATCAGAATGGCAACCATGGCGGCGATCTTGGTATCAAACATATTTGATATTAGGATGAAATTGATCCCTATCGATATCATGAAGAACAGCACACAGGTTCCCGCTATAATTCGATCCAGTTCATAAACGTCCTGGTTTTTAGACATTGCGAATTTTTCAGGGTCATCACCGCCGAAAGCTTTGATCACGCCGGCATAGATAAGAGAGTTCAGAGGGGAGTGTGTCGTATCATAGAAGCGATACATGTCGATATGCATTTCTGCCTCCTCGAGCTGTTGAAGTGCTACTGGTCTGATGAACTTGGTAGTGATCCCCTCGTTCTTCGCTATCTGGCGGCCTACCTGAGCCTGATCCATGCCGTATTTTGATGTTAGGCCCTTAAAGTTGAACATGATGTAGACGACGGTTAGGCCGATCATCAGTGTGAAAAACAGGATTCTGAATATCGCAGATTTCGTATCTGAAAAGTTTTGTACTGACATAGGGTTTGTGAGATTATGTTGGTTTAAGGTCTTTTAGTTTGCGCTGGAGGGTGCGTCTGCTGATGCCTAGGAGTTCGGCGGCTGCGGTGCGATTCCCTCCAGAGTGATCTAGTGCGTTTACAATAGTCATTTTCTCTAGCGCACTCAAGTTGAAATCAGCCGGTTTCGCAAGACTGTTTTTTGTTTCTGCATCAACTAATTCATTATTTCCTTCAATAACCTCATTTTTCAATAAAAAAGAAGGTAGGTGTTTAGGGCTGATGAACGGGTCGTTACTCATGACGACTCCATGTTCTATGGCAGTTCGGAGCTCTCTTACATTTCCCGGCCAGCGATAATGTTGCAATAATTCAGCGGCTTCATCACTGAGAGGCTTTTCTTGACGATTGTTCTCAATCGCAAATTCTTTAAGGAAGGCATTTGCTAACAAAATGATGTCTTCTGACCTTTTTCTGAGTGGAGGCATTTCTATTTTCACCACATTGAGACGGAAAAATAAGTCCTCACGGAAATCCTCCTTGGCCACCATTTTACGAAGGTTTTTATTGGTGGCGGTCACTACTCTGACGTCTACCTTTACAGGAGTATTAGAGCCCACGCGCTCAATCGTCTTCTCACTAAGAACTCTTAGTAACTTCACCTGAGTGGCTTGATCCACCTCGCCTATTTCATCGAGAAAAATAGTGCCTCCATTAGCCTGCTCGAACCTGCCTATTCGTCTTTGGGTTGCGCCAGTGAAGGCACCTTTTTCATGACCGAATAATTCACTTTCTAGCAGCTGCGGGCTCAAGGCTGCGCAGTTTACAGTGACTAATTTGTCTGCTGGTCTTCCACTCATGGCGTGGATGGCTCCTGCGACTAGTTCTTTTCCTGTTCCGCTTTCGCCTTCCACTAGCACGGTCGCTTTGGTGGGTGCTATCTGGGTGATCATTTGGTGAACGTGAGTCATCGCTGGGGAGTTGCCGATGAGCCGTTCTAGCCCATGAGGAGATTTGCCTGACTGTTTGCGGAGCTGTTGGTTTTCGTGCTCTAGTTTGACAATTTTCGTCTCTTGCTTACGTCCCCGTAGTGCGCGTTTGATGAGCATTTCCACTTCGTCTAGGTTTAGTGGTTTGGTCACAAAGTGCCATGCGCCTCGACGCATCGCTTCCACCGCCGTATCCACACTTCCGTAGGCGGTCATCATTATTGCGATGGGAGGGTGGGGGAGGGTCAGGGCTTGATCTAGGAGATCCATACCATTATCGCCACCCATCCTCAGGTCGGTTAGCATGAGATCGACTTTCTCGTTTTTGAGGATGTTCATCGCCTCGCGGATGTCAGATGCTACATAGCAGTCAAAGCTGTCCTCCAGTGCTAGTCGGAGCCCATCGCGAGTAGATTTCTCATCATCCACGATCAGCACTACCGCCTCATTTACTTCGTTGAAATCTATCATTCCTCAGTTTCTAAATCGATTAATTGTTTGCTCTCATCACACTCTAGCAGTCGCACATGCTTCTCCATTCTAGGAAAATAAAGATGAACTGTGGTTCCCTTGTTTTCCTCGCTATCTATCTCCATCTCGCCTCCATGCTCGCGCAAAATACGCCGCACGATCAAAAGTCCCAGCCCAGAGCCGGATTTCTTTGTCGTCCGGAATGGCTCGAATAAGGCTCCCATGTGCTCGGGAGAAATACCCATCCCATTATCTGCAATGCTCACCACTATCTCATGATCGTTAAATTTCGTTTCAATCGTGATCTGACCATCATCTGCGGTCAGTGACTGCGCTGCATTTCGAATCACATTATAAAATGCCTGTTGGATTTGACCGGCATCCAGATCGATCAGAGGTAAGTTTTCCGTAAGCTCTAGATTGACCTTCACCTTGCGCTCTATCAGCTCCGCTTCCAGCGTCTCTAGCGTGTCTCGTAAAATATTATGCAGTTGCACTTTCTCACGCATCGAGTCTTGTGGCCTTAGCGCGTGCAGGAACTGCTTTAAAATGTTATCCAGCCGGCTGATCTCCTTTTTAGCCGTGGCCAGCAGCGCGCTCAGGTCTTCCTTTTCCTCGCCCTCCAGCTTGTTGATTTTTCTCCCCAGTAGCTGTAAATGTATATCTAGCGATGTCAGCGGGTTGCCTATTTCATGGGCCACTCCAGCGGCCAGAAATGTCAGTGCATTGAGCTTCTCGCTCTCGAGGTTTTCCTCATGCGCCTTTTTGCTCTCCGTGATGTCATGGATCAGCATCACATAGCCGAGGTGTTCCTCCTCGTGTTCTACTTGGCCATTGATAGGAGCCAGGTAGAAATTTAGAAATCTATTCTCAGGGTAGAACACCTCCATGTCACGCGTGACCACTCGGTCTGGATGCGCCAGGCTGCTCCAGTCTAGCCCGCGGATCACTGCATTCACTTTCTGGCCTATGCAGCGAGTGGTATCCACACCCAGTAGTTGATGTACAGCTCGGTTTGCAAACGTGATGTTCCCGTCCGGATCCACAATGAAAACACCCTCGCGGAGCGCCTCAAAAACACTCTCCATGAAGCCTTTTTCACGCACTAATCTCGATACAAGATTCTGCACCTCGCTCGGTGAGAATCTATCTAGTCTCGTGATTAGTTTTTCTAGAAATCCATCTTTCATGTCTGCGACACATTGACACGCTGCTTCCTCTTATGCAACCCGCATTCCTTTAAATCATCAGCTGTCAATATCACGCCATCTTACGAGCGAGCCCAGCGGGGGAAATCCGTCATGGTGCCATGTCAAGCTGGGCATCTGAGACTCACCTAAGGCGCAAATCCTAGGGACATCGAGAACCCTACCCATGCTAAGAAGAGTTCTCTCCATTGCTAGCGTAGAGATAAACTCTCGTTCAGTGCCTAAATCGGTAAAATCCTCTGGCCAGGGCTGAATCGTCACCACTCGGTTAAGCACTGATGGAGTTAGGGTGGCGGAGTTTCGGTAAATTGCCGTCCAGCTCGTATCCTCAGCACTGTGCTCGAGCTTAGCGCTCTCTGGGTCATTTGCTACCTCGTATCTAACCACTTCTCTCAGGTTAGAAATCGCACCACTTTCAGAAATCCCGATTTCTCCCCGAGGGTGCACCGCCTCATACTCGCGCATGGCCTTAGCTAGTAGCGGTAAAAACTCCCTGGCGCCCTCCATTACATAGACAGTATGTAGCGACAAGCATCCTTGCTGATTAAACGCACACGCATCCTGCGCCACAAGTCTCGCCGCCTCCGCGCTAGGTGATTCCACTAGTCCTATGGAGAGTTTGTGTCCATGCGGGATGAATCTCTGCCTCGGAGAGATCCTGCCCTGGATCTCCTCCATTGTAGCATCAGAGCCTATCGCGATTACTGTGCCCGCGGAGAAGAAAATTTCATCACTCAGCTCATCGACCTCAGTCACCAGTTCCCTGAGCTCAGGCGGTAATCCTGCCACCCATCCACTCACCACAGGTAAGCCGCCTGATGGGAGCTTTACAAGATTCACAGCCCCTACAAGCAAGCCGCGTAATAAGCTTTGCAGGCCTGCATGAGGTGTGTTGCCGCTCAGGATATGTAATATCGGTCCATTTGCAATAGCTTTAGAAAGCTTGCCGCCGTCTCCATGAGGAACGAAATCATCCAATACTCCCTCGTTTCCAAGTTCCAGTTCTGCCCAGTTCAGCAGTTCTTGAGTGCTAAACTTCCCTAGAAATATCCCAGAGTTAAGTTTCTCGCAATGTTCAGCTAATAGTCTAGCCCTCTCAGCAGTAGTAGTCATCTCCCACAAGCTAGCAAACACAACCCCAGTTTCAAGTTCCATCAACTCGGTTCGGTTAATTCAGTGTCTTACTTGGTAAAAAAGATCGATTAACCCAAGGGGTGAGGAGCCGGCTGATCGATCATATCTGACTGATTCACGATTAAAATCCACTTTTTTCACGAAAATCCTAAAATAGGCTTGTTAAAAACTTCAGAATCTGTAAATACCGCTTTCTCATGGCAAGATCAAGTTGGATAGCGCGCAATAAGCGCAAGAAAAAAACAGTAGCTAAGTATGCACCACTTCGTGCTAAACTTAAGCAGGAAAAGGATTACATCGGACTCAGCATGCTTCCTCGTGACGCATCGCCTACACGTGTAGTGAATCGTTGCGAATACACAGGACGTCGTCACGGCTTCCTTCGCCGCTTCAAGCTATCACGTATTGCATTCCGCGAGCTAGCTTCACACGGGATGATCCCGGGTGTTACTAAGTCTAGTTGGTAGATTGTAATTTACTCGTTCACATCACTGTGATACAAATTTCTGCGTAAGATAGAGGGTGTCCTCTTTCTTACGTATTCTTATGCCTCTATACGAATATATCTCAAAATGCCCAGATGACCCTGACAATAGTTGTCGGGTATGTCAGAAAGGGTTTGAGCTCCGCAGACCGGTGGATAGATCACCGCTTGAAGTTTGCCCGCTTTGCCGCCATGCGGTGAGGAAAGTGATTAGCCGGGTGAACACACCTAAGATCACCAAGCCCTTTTCAGTCACCGATGCCAAAAAGGCTGGTTTTACTGTGCTAGAGAGGCGTGATGAAGGTGTCTTTGAGAGGCAATAATTTATATTGGTTCAATTATTTCTCAATTTAGCTTCAGGCAATGTGCCTACTGGCTGGCCGAATTGGGCAGAGGTTGGGCTTTGCATTGGCGGACTCATTGGTTTTAGGTCTTGTAGGTGAGCGATTTGTGAAGAAGCTCGTGGACCCTGTCATGCACGAGTTACCCTGGGAATCATCTCCAGAAGAGATACGCTGGATCTCTTGGTTTCTCGCCACGCTCAACGAGCTCTTAGACCACGAGCCAAACCTAAATATAGCATCTCGGGCATCGCTATGGTAGGCGGCTACATCACCAAGGTATGCGGTAGTGTCCCGGCAGTAGGGGAGACCATCGAAATGGAGGGCTACGAAGCCCGCGTCACAAGCACCAACGGCCGCCGAGTAGCCAAGTCCACTTCACTAAGCTCGAAATTGAGGTGATAGAGGAAGAAGCTATCGAGAGCTAGGTGTATTCGATTGATTGCTTTACGGATAAGGATGAGAGGGCTAGAATTAACTTTAATTAAAGGTAATTACTCGAAAAATGAAATTTAATGAATTAACCACATTCTCTTCTTTTGAAGAAGCGGATGCCGCTGATCGTCAAGAGCGATGGGCGATGACTCCTCAAGAGCGTTTGAGTATGGTTGAGCTATTAGGCCAATACATGTATCCCAATGGGAAGCCTTCCCCAAGACTTCAAAGAGTTCTTGAAACTCTTGAACAGCTGTCAAATTGATTACTTGCT
>JBLHQF010000060.1:0-12637 GCA_047624885.1 Cryomorphaceae bacterium
GATTGTAAACAGTAGTGCTATTTGTTCCATCAGAAGCTGCAACAAGTGTAGGACTTTTACTGACCGGATTACGTGTAGGGATGAGTTTCTGTCTGCCAAAAGCATCAGTTGTCTCGCTTTCGCGCCACTCGTTACTATTAGTACGGTTCATTCTGTTGGCCTGGGCAAGTGTATTTAGATCAGCAGTAAAAAAGGTAGTTTGCAGAGTTGCTCCATCCGTGATTTCTTTGAATCCACCTAGACCTTTGGTGTTATTAAGTATGTTAATGCTGTAAGCTTTGTTACCTCCCCCGAAAACAAAACGCTCACCTGATGATGAAGTACGGTTCCCGTAGACCATTTCGCCTACTCCATTTCTGATCATCCGGGTAAGCCCACCTGCCGTAGAAATGACTACCCCGTTCTCATCAGGTGCTTTGTTGGTAGAAATAAATACTGTCTTACGGCGTTTGCCCGCGTCCGCGGTAGCTTCGAACATTTCTAATTCCCAGAAGCCAGTAGGTTTGTTACGGTTCCAGTTATTGGTAGATATAGTGCCATCTGGATGATTCACTTGATCAATCACCTTGCCATAGAAACTAAGGCTCTTATAGCTGTAGGTGGTGAATTGTCCGTCTGGATGAGTTATTTTTGAGATCAGATAGCTACTTCCTTCGAGAGCATATTCAAAATTTAACTCTCGTCCGTATGGATCTGTAATCTTCGTGCGACGGAAGTATTCGCTCACTATGGAGACATCATTACCAAAGGCAGGCTGTGCATCAATGTATTCCACACTTGTAATATTGCCATTGCGGTCTGCAAAGGCTACAGGTCTACCATAAACTCTGTTGCTTTTACGGATCATTTCAAAATGGATAGAACTACCATCTGCCTTGAGATAGACTCCTGTGTGAGCGAGTTCGCGGCTAGCGTAAGTGGTGATAGGGTTACCTGTAGAATCAAAGAGACTGAGACCAAATGCCGCATCAGCCGCCCCGATAGGAGCCCATGTCATACGATCACTCTGCCAGTTCATCTGTGCACCGTAATTAATACTATCTTCTTCATGAAAAGTCATAATGCCCTCAAGCCAGTTTTCTGGCCAGCTTAGGCTCACATCATACCCAGCTAGCGCTGATGCGCGTCCAAAAGATTTCACTCCATTACCAAAACGGCTGTGTAGGTATCGCTGTACTTGAACAGTATGTAAATCTGCTGAAATACCTGTATTGCCTCCGCATGGCTTACATCCAGATGGGCTGCCAGGTAGCCTAAAGTCATTCGCCCATGAGTGGTAATCTAAGAGACCGTTATGAACGAATGAACCTGTAGGTAACTTAATAACGGTGCAGTATTCTTCACATTCTGGGCAATCATATGTATGACCACTATTATAACAGCTATTACTTCCTGTGCCGTTTGGGTATACCTGAGCCACACTGGGCACAACGGCGGCAGTAGCGAGAATTATAAAAAGTGAGAATTTTTTGGATAACATAGGTAATTTCATGAGATAGATTTTGTATTTATATGAAGCTGAAAATGAATGAGTTTAATTTGAATTTGGAAAAATTACTTATTGAGTAGGGTCTTTTTTTTGGGAAGCTTAGGGAGATCTCGTTTTTGAAGTAGTGACTTGTCTGGCATAGGAAGACCTTCTAATGCTGGAAGGCTGGGAGCAACAACTTGAATCTGAATTTGCTGACGCTCAATAGCGACCTTTGAATAAATAGATAGATCACAAATTCCTACAGCATCGCCAATGCTCAACCAAGTTGTATTAGCAATGCCCTCATCGTCGGTCTCTAGCTCGATAAGTGAGAGTCCATTAGAAAAGGCTCCGCCAGTGTCAGCAGTAAGATAGATCTTCTCGTTTGGTTTGCTTTTCAAAACGAGAGGAACAGAAAGCTCGATGAACGTGAACATGATACTTGAGCCTATGACTTCAACAGGCTTTGCATTTTTACGATCTGCCGCAGTTCCGTAATTGATGTTTTCGATAGCATTTTCAATACGCTCCATTTCAGCGATCTGGGATTTATCCAGCTTAAGAGGGGTGAACTCTGGGTGACCTGCGGGAATAAGATACTGCCCTACTTGCTGCAGCGAACTTAATATCTTAGCTTCAACGAACGGAACTTTGCGATCATTGGGATCGAGATTATTTAGCGCAGATATATCATTACGAATAGCAAACACATCAGATTGGATCTTGTCCCATTTATCTATCAAATCCGCATTCGGTTTGATCTTCCCTGCGGCAACGTTCTTAAGATACTCCGCCTGACGTTGTTGTAGAAACTTAATGCGTTTGGTAATAGCATCAGACTTGGTCTTACTATCTGTAGCAAGGCTCTTGGAGTGGAATTCGGTATGATCTTCAATAGCTTCCTTGTTTGTAGGAACCTGCTCGCGAGTAGCATCCGCGGTATTTTTCGCAGTCTCGACAACCTCCGTTGGTTGTTGCGCGAAGGTCAAAGCAGTAGTCGCCATGAGTATAGCAATGCCCTTAATGACACAAGAAGGCAGATGTAAATCTGCTATACGAACACAATCCATATCACTGTTTTAGGAGGAAATGTGGATCTGACAGGAACAAATATTAGATAGCAATATCAGAACCAATCGATATCATTCATCATTAGATGCTTATGAAAATAATAAATATCCTTCGGCGAAAAAAATAGTCATCATATCTATATTGATGCAGCACTATATCTACTAATCTAAAGAATACCGAAGAACCATTTACGCTTTAATTTTCTTTTATATTTACCATCACCCACACTGAGCACCTCTACCCTACACTGCGTAAGACCATCTTTTTTGAACCCTAACTTAGATGCTCCCCGTGGGCTTAGATCGATGATTCTTCCAGGTATAAACGGCTCCTTGTCATTCACTCTAAGCTTTAGATTTTTGCCATTATTCAGGCTAGTAACTTATACCCTACGTACAAGCAGGGTCATCACCACGTAAAAAAGACGAACACCCCTACGGATGCTCGTCTTAAAAAAAATTTGATGATCATATTTCAGATCTGTAAGTCTACCTTACTTAAATGGAGGGAATTTACCTTCCTTAATTCCTGCAATGCTTTGATCAAGCTTAGCTACGAATTCTGCTACACCGCGCTGACCTTTCATCTTGTTGACTGCTGCCTTCACACCTTCTAGCTCCTTCACTGCACCGTCATTCTTACCTACGAGGAAGAGCACCCGAGCGTGCGCCACGCGACCGAAGTAATCTTTAGCATCTGGTGCCTCAGTAGCGTAGATTGGCTCCAGTTTGGCAGCGAGCGCCTTCACCTTGTCATTTGCTTCCACAGTAGCAAACCCATATCCAAGAATCTGAGTTGCTTTAGTATCTGATCCATACTTTCCTTCTACGATGTCCTTGAGGTGTGCTGTTTGCGCATCCCAGTCACCGAGCTGTTGGTTCGCTTGGCCGATGAGACCCGCGGCGTCTTTCTTACCTTTCACAAACTCATCAGTCATCGCCATTTCCTTGATGCCTGCCCAGTCTTGTACTTGGAATAGCCCCTGGATCTTCTTCGTGAATGCCTTACCTTTAGCCGCTTCCTCAGCCTGCTTCTTAGCGAATTCATCTGCATTAAAGTCTGAGGCCATCATCAGCTCGATGGTCTTCTCGCTAAGTCCACCAGGATGCCCCTTGAAGATGATCTTGCCATCTCTCACCGCGAAGGCTGTAGGGATGCCATCTGTCTTAGATGCTTCTAACCATGCAGTAGTGAACGGAGACTTCTTACCACCTGAATAGGCCACGCGATATGACATGCCATCACCTTGGTCTTTTACAAATTTTTGCGCTTTTTCGATTCCCTCTTCCCAGACATTCATACCCACGATGACGAGTCCCTTGTCCGCATACTTCTTGTGCAGATCATTCATGTGAGGAATGATCTGGACACATGGTCCACACCATGTTGCCCAGCACTCCACGATGTAGAGTTTGCCTTTTTCATCCATGCTCTTCACTTCATCACCCTGCACCCATGTCACTCCTGCAAGAGCTGGAGCGGCTGAGCCAACTCCAAGGAGTTCAACAGCTGGTGCTGGTGCTGGTGCGCCTGGTTTAGCTGGTGCTGGTGCTGGTGCTTGAAAGGCTTGAGCCACCCCTGTGACCGCTACCGTAGCTACTGAGGCTAGTACGAGTGTCTTTAATTTTAGTTTCATAATTTTTAAGTTAAATTTGTTGATAGGTCAGCGAGATTTCCTCCCTCATCCAATTCTATAACAATAATAGCGGTCACAATAACGGATTCTATCTAAAAAATCTCATTTTCTAGTCTGCTCTCCACCTCCGCCAGCATCAATGGCCCTCTGAATGATCCAGCCAACACCTGGGAGCGATAAAACCCAGCCTAGCCACGCCCAGCCCAGATGGATATGCTGAAATACCTTACCCATAGCCAGAATACCTTCCCGTGTTTCACCCGTATTCGGGTCCAGGTAGGTGATCCTCTTTAGAGGCTTACCACTCCAGTCACTTGCGCGGCACACATCGAGCGAAATGACACGTCGTTTCTGGATCCACACTGCCAATGGCTGACACACCACGCAGTCTGCATCGATGTATATCCTAGCGTTCTCTCCATTTTTGGGAATCACCCACACTGGAGTGAGTCTAAACTTCCAAGCGGATATCTGCTTATCATAGTCCACCCACTTCTCACCAAATCTCTGCTCTAGGTCCGCCCCCTCTGACCACCGCGCTAACCCCGCACTATAGACCACTGCTAACAACGCCAACCCCACCACAAACCATGAACCCAGCATCCATCCCCAGACTAATAACACCAACACCATACTCAGCTGCATCGGGTTTTGCACATAACTATAGACGCCCGTTGTCACCAGCTTTCTCGGTGCATCATACGGGATCGGTGTGCCATTTCCCACCTTGCTAAATTCCATCACCCCCGCTATCCCTGGCATACTCACTAATAGTAGCAGCGTGAGCCACAGACACTTCCCAACTAACGAATAGCTCAACCAGCTACCGAGAAGATCCACCCTCACAGCCTCTGCGCTCGTCGGTATCACCACCAAGATCAACATCACAAAAGCCGTAGAAATAAGCCCCGCCCTCCAGCCCACTCGCTCCTCTCTGATCACCCATTTAGCCAGATAGGCTGCCGGTACTAAACTCACCCCCACCAGCAACACCTCACCCCACAACCACACACCAGAGGTAAGTTTCATCACGGGGTCGAAAAGCGACATCGTCAGAATATCTAACAGAAGCATCGCCAGAATAATCCACTGCGCCTTCATCCATTTCAGCAACAGCGCAGGCACCACTCCCCATAGCAAAATCCATCCCACATATAAGCCTAGAGGTAAGTTTTCTAGCGCGTATCCATGCTCCACATGAAAGCTCCAGAAGCCTGCGCTCACACAGAGATCATTGAGCCACGGAAGCGTCGCTGCCACCCACGCACTCGCCATCATAGCCGCTGTCAGAGTGCGTTTTATATTTCTATTAGATACTCGCTGCCATAGATACAAGACCGCGCACAGAGCCATCGGCCAATACAATGCCACCGCCTCTATGACCAGCGACCTATTCATCAAACATACTCTCCAGGAAATACTCGCCCGCCTTACTCACACCGTAGCGCTCCACCGGCTTGAAATACCAAGCAGGATCCAGCTTGCGAGTGTAGCTCATAGAGATACTTACCTCTGTCTTGCCCGCAGCAGTCGTATCCACCTCCCAAATGATCTTTTTCCAACCTAGCCAGTGATCGATATGGCTATCATCCTTCACCAGCGCGAACACCACTCTGTTAGAACTAGACTCCACCACCTTTACCACCACATCACCAGGCTCGCCCTCACCGCCAGCGAAGTGGATCACCCTCTCATCGCCTAACGCTATACCCTGACCATTCACATCTTGCGGAGTAGGAAATCCTAGTTTCAGGAACAGCGGCAGCTCTGCCTCATCAAAACTCGGTTGCTCAGCTAACTTCTTCATCACCTCCGCCGGGCTAATGCTAACCTCACGCTCGACCACCACTATTTCTTCTCTGCCAAATGACAGCGCATCCGTTACACCCTCCAAACTCATCAGCGCGATCACACTAATGCAGGTGCAGTTCATCTTATCATTGTACCACTTAGACTTCCTCCGCCCCACAATCACCGCCACAATGCCACCCACGAGATAGAAAAGAGGAGCCGCCATAATAATACAAATGAACCCCTCAAACAGCAAAATACCAAACAACAATAAACTCAGTGTGATCCCTTTCATGATCACCCCAGAAGTACTTTTCGGACGCGGTGACTGTGCCAGAAGCAATGACAGCACCAGTGGAATCCCAATAAATAATAACGCAGACTGCTCCCTATAACCTAACACCAACAGCCGATACAAAACTGACACCACCGCCGCTGCCAAACAGATCGTCACCCAGGTGCGGGTGTTCTGACTCGGGACATAATCTTGCTTGCTAGGATTCGTTCTCGGTGGTTTGTATTCATCGGCCATGCTGTGCATCAAAACAGGTAGAAAAATTAACACAAGCCCAAACTTTCATTAGTTACTGAAACTACAGAATCATTAGATTGTAAAAAAGAACTGGGCCAGAGAATCAATCCCTAACCCAGTTCTAAAAGATAAGTAAGTTTCTATTTCCGCAAGATTACTTACGGCGACGCAGGACAAGCGCAAGTCCGCCTAGTCCAAGAAGGGCCACAGATGATGGCTCGGGGACAACGGTGATGCTGAACCCTTCAAGTGAGAAATCACCGTTTATTCGACTGATCGTGAATGACTCGCCAGCTGCTAACGCATTTCCTGAGGCAAATGAAATTATATCGCTTGTATTATTGTCGAACTGTCCTCCAACTAGGTTCACATCTGGGTTCGCGTTTGAATAACTGAGTGATATCGAATCTTCACCTACTTGTCCAGTTCCAGTGAAAATGCCTATGTCTAGGAAGTCTAAGGTGATCGCTTGATTGAAACTGAATGTCAGAGCATCACCAACAGCGCTTAATGTGCCGCCAGTATCGATTCCTAATCCAGTTGTTGTATAGCTAATATCGTCCTGTGAAGGTGTTACCGTAAGAATGAGACCTGCGCATAACGAGCTCAAGTCGAATGGAGTAGCGATCGTTACTCCGTCAATAGCTGTATCGTGAGCATCAGCAAGAACAGTGTTTCCATTGATTGCATTGCTAGAAGTATCAAACTCAAATACCACTGCAATGGCTGCTGATGCTGTGCACACTATTGAAGCTGAAGCGGCGATTGTTAAGATTGTCTTTTTCATAGTTTTAGTATTTTTATTTTTGAATGTTGGTTTTTCAAGCAAGCTTAGCCCTCTCCTAACATAGGTCATAAAACATAGATATAAGATATAGTAAAGAAAATCACGTGCCAACTTTGACACATAGATGATTCATCCTGCATTCTCTACTCCTAATAACTTCATGGCAATTACTAACAGGAAAACAGGTAGATCATTACTGGTAATTTCAGGATCTTTAGTTAGAGATCTCCACATACTCCTCATCTATGATGTCATCGTGAAGTTTTACTCCTGTTTACCGCGCTTGCGGCCAAGCAAAGCGAGGCACTAGCCAGTGGGTGGGTTTACCAAACACACCAAACTACGCTATTCACCTCGTAACAGACCTAAACCACCGTCAGAAGAAAAGGTAACAGCATAATCAATAGAGCAAAGCCCCGCAGCCACGTAATGCGAAGCATTTATACGTTGCTCCTTTCCGCTTCATCCTGCCGGACCAATGACTAGTAAACCAACCAACCAATCAACGGCTCGCAGAGCCATAAAAACCATCTAACACCTAGGGCCTTTATCTCCTAAATAGACTTTCTCAGATACTTGATTTACAGACGGAAATTTCAGGCTAGAGTGACCTAAGAATATGGCTTCGGATAACTCATCATTTGTGCATTTGCACGTGCACACAGAATACTCGGTGAAGGACTCCATCGTGAGGATCAAGAACTTAGCAGCGAAAACCGCAGAGCTGGGGATGTCCGCCGTCGCTATGACGGATCACGGGAACATGTTCGGTGCCGTGGAGTTCTACCAGAGCATGAACAAGGCTGGTGTGAAGCCCATCTTAGGCTGCGAGATCTACCTCGCACCCACCGAGCTAACACAAAAGAAAGATTTCCCCGGACGCCAGCGCTCCACCCGACTCGTCTTATTGGCGAAAAATGAAACCGGCTGGAAAAACCTCACTAAGCTCATCTCACTAGGCCATCTCGAAGGCGAATACCTGGGAGAGCCACGCGTGGACAGAGACGCTCTCCGCCAGTATGCCGAGGGACTCATCTGCCTCAGCGGCTGTAGTGAAGGTCCTATCCATGAGTGGTTAGCGAAAGGTGACCTCGATAAAGCGCGCGAAGAAGTGCAGACGCTAAAGGAGATCTTTGGCACCGAGGATTTCTACATAGAGCTAGTAGACCATGAGCTGGAGAGCCAGTCTAAGAACATCCCCATACTATGCGGATTTGCCAAAGATGCGGGGCTAAAAGTAGTGGCCACAAATGATGTCCATTTCATAGAAAAGCAAGATCATGAAGTACTAGACTGCCTGATCTGTATAGGAGAAGGTCGGCTGCTGTTAGATGAAAACAGGAGGTCGCATTCCAATCAGGTTTACTTCAAGACCGGGGAGCAAATGCGGCAGATCTTCAAGGATATCCCAGGTGCCTGTGATACCACCCTAGAGATCGCTGAGAAATGTAATGTCGAGATGGTGCTGGATCCTACCTCGTCAGAAAAATATCCACAATACGACCCGCCAGATGGATCAGCACGTGAAGATTATTTCCATAAAGTCTGCTACGATGGACTGAAAATGCGCTACCCTGAAAAGAAGCTGAAATTACTCGCAGACCATAATGGCTTCACGGAAAAAGAACAGATTCAGGAACTCCATGATCGGCTAGACTACGAGATAGAAACCATCAACTCGCTTGGCTTCGCCTCGTACTTCTTGATCACCGCAGACTTTATCAACTGGGCTCGTGAACAAGGCATCCCAGTAGGGCCCGGACGAGGATCTGCCGCAGGGTCACTGGTCTCATACACCATGGCCATCACGGATATTTGTCCAATGCGCTTCGGCCTACTCTTTGAGCGATTCCTCAATCCTGAACGTGTCTCACCACCCGATGTCGATATTGATTTCTGCCAGAATCGTCGGCCTGAAGTGATCCAGTATGTGCGCGAGAAATACGGCGAACGCTGTGTCGCCCACATCATCACCTACGGCAAGCTCGGGGCTAAATCTGTGATCCGTGACGTAGCGCGTGTGATGGGAGTAGCCTACGGAGATGCAGACAGGCTAGCCAAGCTCATCGAGGCCGTGCCAGGTGTCACGCTCAAGTCTGAGTGGGATGCCAAAGAGGAACTGCGGAACACTGTAGAAGCCTCCACCACCTTTTCTGAACTGTGGGAATTTGCCACCAAGCTCGAAGGCCTCATCAGAAACACCGGCGTCCATGCTGCGGGAGTAGTAATCGGTGACGGGGACCTGGATAATCACGTCCCGCTCGCCCGTGCGAAGGAAGGTGAAGTCGTCACCCAGGCGGACATGAATGCCATCACCGAGATCGGTCTGCTCAAGATGGATTTCCTCGGCCTCAAAAACCTCACCGTCATTCAGGATGCCATTGACTACATCCACAAGCACACCCCAGACTTTGATATTTACGAGATAGAGCTCGATGACAAACCCGCCCTAGAACTCCTCAACCGTGGCGAGACCATGGGCGTGTTCCAGCTGGAATCCGGCGGCATGGTCGAGACCTGTAAGAAATACGGCATCGACAAAATTGAAGACATCATCGACCTACTCGCACTCTACCGACCAGGCGCGATGCAGTTTATCGACCAGATGATCGATGTCAAAAAAGGCGTCACCAAAGTCAAATATGAGCACCCTCTGTTAGAGACCATCTGTGGCGATACCTACGGAGTCATGATCTACCAGGAGCAAGTGCAGAATGCCGCCAAACTCCTCGCCGGCTACACCCTCGGTGGTGCGGACATCCTGCGCCGAGCCATGGGTAAGAAAAAGGCATCCGTTATGGATGAACAGCGTAAGACATTCGTCAAAGGCTGCGCGGAAACAAACCAGATTGACGCCGCCACAGCAAACAAAGTCTTTGATAAAATCGCCAGTTTTGCGGGCTATGGGTTTAATAAATCTCACTCCGCATGTTATGGGTTTATCTCGTATTGGACCGCCTATTTAAAAGCAAACTTCCCCGTGGAGTTCTTATCTGGCCTGCTCTCGAACGAACTCAATAACACCGACAAAATGGCGGTCTTCATTTCAGAATGTCACCGCATGGGGCTAGAAGTTCTGCCGCCAGACCTTAACCGATCAATGCTGAAATTTGCCCCAGAGATGACTTCCTCAGGCAAACTAGCCATCCGCTACGGACTCGCCGCCGTCAAGAACGTAGGCGAAGCCGCCATGCACACCGCCATCACTGATAGAGAAGCTAACGGCCCCTTCGAGAGCATGGAAGACCTCTCTAACAGACTAGACACCAAGGTCGTCAACAAGCGCATTCTAGAAAGTCTCATCAAGGCAGGCGCGCTCGACTTCACAAAATCTAACCGAGCCACCCTCAACGCCAAGCTAGAACAAGTAGTCGCCTCCGCATCACTCACCCACAAGGATAAAGCATCTGGCCAAGGCAGCATGTTCGACAGCATGGACTTCGGCGCCCCGGCAGCAACAGCGACCCACGGCTACGTGAAAGAATGGTCAAAAGATCAACGCCTAGACGATGAGAAAACCCTCCTCGGCTACTACACCTCAGGCCACCCGCTAGATGCTGTCCGTACTATTCTAAATAACGACCGCCTCACCAAGATCAACACCATCGAAGAAGTGGACCTCAAGGACAGGAAGATCCGAAGAATCATTGGTGGCATGATCAAAAGCGTGGATCACCGCACCACCAAGGCTGGTAAACCATTTGGCATCATCACCATCGAAGATCTAACAGGAGTGCGTGAACTCTTCTCATGGGCAGAAAGCTACACCCCCGCCCGCGAGGAAGGTCTCCTAGAGTCTGGAAACGTTGTCCGCATGAACATCAACATCCAAGAAGACGACCGAGGCGAACAGCGCCGAGTCAGCGGCAGCCAGATCAAATCCTTAACCACCAAGAAATCCACCAAAGCCCCAGAAGGCCTCAACCTAAACCTCTGGACCTCCCGCCACAACCAAGAAGACCTCGACTACATCCTAGAAACCATCAAGAAATACCCCGGTAAATCAGACATCATCATCACCATCCAAAACACCCTAGGAAACCGCACCCAACTCACCGTCCCAGACAAACTCAAAGTCAGATTAAATCCAGACATGGCCAGGGAGCTAGAGAGATTTATTGGCTAGAGTTAGAGCTTGGAGGTAAGTTTTTGCGTAGCTGCTGCATCTTGCAGCATGATCAAAGGACCGCGACATCACTCCCAGCCGCAGCTAGCTCCTGCTGGGAGCAAGCCTCCAAGACCATGGGATTCACCCCATGCTAAAATAACCACATCCATCCTGAGCTGAAGGCACAGCGGAAAACCCTCCCGCCCTTCACACCTTTCCCTCCGTGCCTCCAGCACGGTCTAAAATAGAACCTCTTTCCTAGGACTAAAAGTCCTAAACTCTGAAAACATTCTCCCGCCAGGAGATTAATAGGATAGAACACCCTCTTAGAGTTAGCGTCTCAAAATCTACCTTACTGGGAGCTTGCTTTTTTGGGTAGCCGTCTTTTAGCGTTTGCGATGGCGCTTGGGGTCAGCGAGGCTACTTCCTCTTGGGTGGGATTCGCTGGTAGATGGGTGAGTACTTCTTTCAGATAGGCTTCGGGGTTGAGGCCGTGGCGCTTGCAGTTCTCGATGATCGTGTAGAGCTTGGCTATGGTGTGCCCCGCATCTGCTACGGAGCTACGTCTGGTAGGTCTCTTACGGAGGAGGCTTAAGGCTTTCCCGCTTCATAGCTTTCAAAGAGGAGGAGTTGTTCTTCGGGGGTGAGTTTCTCGCTGCTTTTGCCGAAGATACGCTTGATGAACGCATCTATTTTTTGCTCCAGGATCTTGATGGTGGCACACCAGATTCCTGAGACATCGGAGTGGAGTATTTTAAGACGATTTTTTGCTTTTTGGTGAACAGGTGGATAGCTCTTTCATTGAGTTGCATGTTGTGGTCGTTGACCACAACAGCCTCACGGCCGTTAAAGCTTTTGCGTAAGTCTAACGGCTCAAGTGATAGGATGATCTTAGTTTTGTTGTGTAGTTGAAACATAACCGCTCAGATTAGCTATTATTTACTCCATGAACGCCATCAACCATAGGTGAATCATGTGTCGCTTTCAATCGATGAACTGGGGTGATGGAACGATCACGCGGATTTAAGTTTTATCGTTCTAGGCATCATCATGCTGGACCAATGACTAATGACCACTCAACCAATGACGTGCTCCCAGCACCAAAACGTTGGAACGGCTACTGCTGGTCTCTCACATCTAGCGCAGACCCACTACCTTGCGGACGCGGTCTAGCACTTTCGTAGACTCCTCACGGGCTTTCAGCGCACCGTTGGCGATGACTTGCTGCACGTAGTCTAGGT
>JBLHQF010000061.1:0-12555 GCA_047624885.1 Cryomorphaceae bacterium
TCTACATCTACAATCGCACACTTGATACCTATGCTGGGAAACACAAGGATCTAGCCGAACGCTGCACTGCGCTGGGAATCACCGAAGTTTACCTCAGCTTCAGCAGCAAGAGCGGTAAAAAAGATAATAAATACCAGAAGAAGATACAGCAATTTATAGGTGCTTTGCACAAGCTGAATATCTTAGTGTATGCAAGCTTCCTAGATCATAAAATACTAGTTGGAGAGAAATCGCTAGATGAAGCCATTCAGGGATTTAAGGCTTATAACAAGGCCTCGCAAAAATCAACGCGGTTTGATGGAATCTGCTCCGATATTGAACCACATATCATCAAGAAAGGCCGCGGGTTCCCTGAAACGTTCAAGCCTCGCTGGGATAGGAAGACTGGGTATGGTAAAGGTTCAGACAATGACCTTCTTGTGCAGCAGACAATCTCTTTGCTCGAAGAGACGCGAAAGTCCCTGCCAGATATTGCCTTTGCACAATCAATCCCACATTTCTTTCATCATCATGCCGTCAATGGAGACATGGAAAAAGGACGTGTGTCAGACTTCCTGAAGCCCTGTGATTTCGTTGTGTTGATGGCGTATAGCGATCAATCTAAAAAGATATTCAGCTACGCCCAAGATGAACTTAAAGATAACAAGAAAAAGAAAAGCGTCATGATTGCCATAAAAACCAGCATTAAAACCAAAGGCGGCGGTGGTGACTCGACCTCACTACACGGAGCAGGCTGGAAGAACATGATCATTTCCCTAAAAGACGTGATCAAGGACGCCAATAAACATTCTAGCTTCCGTGGCATCAGCTTCTTTGAGTTTGAAGGCCTAGAAACCATGCTGACCACAAAGTGATATTCGGTCTTAGACAACTTACCTAACGATAATAATAACCATGAAATTGCTCCTCACCATTCTGCTTCTCCTCCCCGCCCTAGTTTGCGCAGAGGAAGACAATCCACTCCCCGGACATTCCCACATCGGTGATGCCTTTGATGAAGGTCCGCGCCAGTCCGCCACTCTGCTGGGAAAGACGGGTAAGGTCACCATCCCTATCACCTCTACCTGGCCAAAAGCCCAAGCCTTTTTCGACCAAGGACTCGGCCAGCTTCATGGGTTTTGGTACTTCGAAGCCGAACGCAGCTTCCGCGAAATCGCCGCCCATGATCCGGACTGCGCAATGGCTTACTGGGGCATGGCGATGGCCAACTGGGAAAACACCAAACGAGCCAAGGAATTTACCGCCAAAGCCACCGCTCTGAAGGAAAAATCCACCCCTCACGAAAAACTCTATATTAATGCCCACGGTAATTACTTCGATTACAAAGCTAAAGATGAAAAAAATGCGAACGCACTAAAAAAGCGTAATCAAAAACACATCAACGACTTCGAGAACATCATCCATGAATTCCCGGATGATCTCGAAGCACGTGCCATCCTAGTCTGCCGTATCTGGCAGTTCTCCCGCAAAGGTCTCCCCATCCACAGCCACGAAGCCGTCAATGCCATTCTCGATCAGATCCATGCCAAAGACCCCATGCATCCGGCCCACCACTTCCGGATCCACCTCTGGGACAAAACCAAAGCCTCAAGAGCCCTCAAGTCAGCAGCCCAATTAGGCCCATCCGCTCCCTCCATCGCCCACATGTGGCATATGCCAGGTCACATCTACTCTAAGCTCCACCGCTACCAAGACTCCGCTTGGCATCAGCAAGCATCAGCCCGTATTGACCACCGCTGGATGCTCGAGAAACGCGTCCTGCCCGACCAAATTCACAACTACGCCCACAACAATGAATGGCTAGTTCGCAACTGGATAAACATCGGCAGAACTCAAGACGCACTGGCAATGGCCAAAACTCTCATCGCCAACCCACGGCACCCGAAGCTCAACAAAATCACCCAGAGAAGCCGCAGCGCAGGATACGGACGTGCTCGGCTCATCACCGTCCTCACCAAGTTCGAACTCTGGGATCAGGCGCTCGCCTTAGCCGAGTCTCCGTTCCTCTTAGAAGAAGACCTCTCTCTAGAGCATCAGCGGGACCGCTTCCAGCTCATCGGCACAGCACATTTTGAAAAAAACAACAAAGACGGCCTCACCAAAGCCATTACACCATTCGATGCCCTCATCAGCCAGGCGCAAGAAAAGCACGAAGAAGCCGCTACCAAGGCACGTGAAAAAGCTACCAAAGAGAAAAAATCAAAGAAAGACATCGAGAAAGCCGTGAAGGCTGCTGGCAAAAAAAACAGCAGCCTCATCAGCTCACTCAAGAAAGCCAAATCCGGCCTCCAAACCTACCTCGCTATCCTCAACAAAGACCTGACCAAAGCGCGCGAGAAGTTCGGTGATATCAAGCGCGAGAAGTATGCTCTCGCTCTACTTCGTCTCCGCCTAGGCGACAGCGAGGAAGCCCTCAAGCTCAGCGAAGCAGCCATCACCACCAAAACCGCAGGCCAAGTCCTCCCCCTCGCTGCCCGCATCGAAGTCCTCCACGGACTCGGTAAGTCAGAGGAAGCCCGCAAGGCCTTTGAGGAACTCCGCAAGATCAGCTCCTCCATTGATCGATCCACCCCTCCCTTTGCCCGCCTGGTCCCCATCGCCGCTGCGCTGGACCTCCCTGCAGATTGGACGCTCCCCGCCATCGTCCCCGATGACATTGGCCAGCGCCCAGAGCTCGACACCCTTGGCCCCATCGCCTGGACTCCTCCTAATGCCCCAGAATTCACACTTCCTGATGGCAAATCCAAGCCAGTCCAGCTCAGCTCCTTCCTCAAGCGCCCCACCATCCTAATCTTATTCCTCGGACACGCCTGCCTCCACTGCGCAGAGCAACTCCAAGCCTTTGCTGAACACCACCAGAAGCTAGAAGCAGCCGGGTTCAACGTCCTCTGCGTGAGCACTGATACCGTCGCCGAGCTCCAAAAATCACAACTAGCCTACGTCAAAGACGGCGAAAGTATGCCCTTCACCCTGCTCGCCGATCCTAAGTGCAAGATCTTCCGCCAATACAATTCCTACGACGACTTCGAAGACCAACCCCTCCACGGAACCTTCCTCATCGACACCAACGGCAAAGTCCTCTGGCAAGATATCTCCGCCGACCCTTTCGACGACCCCGCCTTCCTCCAGAAGGAAGCACTAAGACTGCTCCCGCTGCATCAGAAGCAACATTCGTCATAATACGCTTTACATTAATCCTCAATCATATAGAAGAGAAGCATGGCTAAAGGACAAGACTCTAAAAAGACGGTAAAAAAGAAATCTGAGAAAACGCTAAAGGAAAAGCGTGAAGAAAAGAAACTCAAGAAAGCCAATCGGGACTAGCTAGGAATTGGCACCCTTGGTCTCATGCATCAGTTATTAATGCTTTGGACAGAATCTCTGCATACTTGCGCTCTATTTTATGTGGGCTATTACTTCGCCTTAGGCCGGTAAGCGGCTGGTTTCTGCGGGATTACTCCTAGTTTTTCGTATTGGAAACCAGATACTAAAGGCATGTATTCACCAGTGTAATCTACACTGCTGGTGGCTGAAATCTGCTTTTCCATTCCCATACTCCAGTATGCGGCGTTGATGATGAGGCGGCGGAGTCCTGGGCTTTCCAGATCCTTGCCACTGCCCATGGTCGATTGCACAACGCGGGCCGTTTTGCCGTCACTTGTTTTCCAATTTTTAAACCAAACGACTGGTAAAGGAATTTTTTTAGGGTTAGATTCACCGCCTTTTTCGCGACCAATAAGTGGTTGCCCGTAAACTAGCGCTGTGCAGTCATCAGGTAGTCCTTCGCCTTCTTTATAAGTCCTGTAAACATCTGATGGCCCCCAGATGTCTTTGACACCAGTTAAAATGGGATGATCCTTCATCGCTTCTACTATGTCGCCGCGGGTCGAGTCACGATGCCAGTTTCCGTGATGATTTTTAAATGCGCCGCCGAGTAGCTTACCAAAGTTAATGTCTTTCCCGTCAACTTTATAACCAATCGATCCGCGGAATCCATGATTAGCCGTGCGCATTCCGATAATCGGCTTACCTGAATCAATGTAGTCTACAATGTGCTTTTTCTGATCTTCTGGCAGCGTGAGTAGGCGGGTTTTAAAGATCACTAGATCCGCTTTCGCGAGGTGTTCGAGTCCGGGGATATTATGTGATATGAATTTATCTTCTTCGCCTTTTTTAGGGAAGACAGGCATGGTAGGATCCACTAGACCTTCTTCGTTCACGCCGAAAAGCACAGTGGCGTGGAAGCCATGATGCTTCGCTAGAATGGCTGCCATCATTGGGAATGATTGCTCACTGCGGTATTCTTGATCCGCAGTGATGAGGACGATGTGTTTTCCTTTTCCTGGTCCCTCACCGCCTTCGAAGGTGAGCCAATTTTCGCTCTCAGCGACGGGATGTTTCTCTGCGCTGGCCTGGTTAAACATGCTGAGTGAAAGGATACTGGCGAATAGATAGGGTAGTGATTTCATAGAAAATTAGTTTTTAGGGATTTCGTTTACTGTGTAATAAGCCTTAGTATGGAGAAGGTTTTTCCCCTCTGTTGATTTCATATCGGTAAGACTAAAGTCGTGGATATGGCCTTCGATGATTTTATCAAGATAGAGCCTGACAGAGAGCCCGTCTGCTGAAGGCACCGCTTTGGTCACCTTGAGCTGTGTTTGATCCACTTCCGGGCTGCCGTAGCCACCTTTATATTCGTGGGTATAAGTCTCTATTTTGTAGAGTTCAGGTTTCGCTGCTACCGCTTTATCGATAGGCTTAGTGAAGTTGAAGAGGAATCCGTCTTTTGTGATGTTGATCTCCTTTATCTCAAAAGGCATTTTTCCAGACCAATCGATGCGCTGAATAGCATAGGGTTTAGTACCGCGAACTGGCCACTGTGTGTTTGTTGTGAAACCGCCAGCAATCAATTGTCCTTTAGGAGAAAATTCCACGTTCATAATTCCTGTAGCCAGTCCTTCTCTGAAGGGATAACAAGCACCTTGCCACACTCCATTTACTTTCTCAGTAGTGGCGCGCATGATGAGGCTTAATGTGTAGTCACCTAGAAAAATCTGGTTTTCGAATGGTCCAAATTTACCCCCAGTCTGATCTAGCTGGAAACCAGAAATAGAACGCCCCATTTTAATATAGGGAAAGCGAACGGCGGGAGGGACCATCTCCTTAATTCTTTTCTTTTCTATTTGGAGTCTGGATGGCGAGTTGGGGGTCACAGTGGGAGCGTCCATTCCCGGCGCAAATTCATACCAGTTGTAACTTGCTGGATGCCCAAGAAACCCACCAGGCTTAAGATGCTTCAGCGAACAACAACCATTCCAAGGCCCTTGGCTCTCGATGGCAAACATCGCGCCTTCTGCATTCGCGCCGACTCCGCCCGGGCTTCTGAGCCCGCTACATACTGGGATCATCTTGCCATCCGGCGTGACTTTAACCGCCCAGCCACGGTATAAATTATGTGACTTATAAGAACTACTCAGACCTAGCGCTACCCAGATATTACCTTCTGGATCATGCTTAGAACCAAATGCAAATTCGTGATATTCAGCATACCCCCAGTTGCTGCTTAGAGTGTCATAGCGATCTGCTAATCCATCATTGTTAGAGTCTGATATCTTGGTCACTTCAGCAAACTGAGTGGCGACCATTTTGCCATCTTTCCAATCTAGAGAAAAGATTTCATCCTGGCCTGTTGCGAATAAGCTATAGGTGGGATTGGGTTTCTCTTCCATTGCCCCCTTGATGAAATAAATATCTCCTCGGCGTGTGCCCACAGCAAGTCGCCCGTCTGGCAAGAAGTCAAAACTACCCGGCCGCATCGGGACATTCGCAGGAATAGGAATGTCCACGATGGGGTAATATTTTGCCTCTTCTTCGGCAGTGCCCCACATTACTCCTAGCTCCTGAGCCTGCAAGACACGGGTGACGGAACACAGGACGGTGAGTGTGAGCTTGAGTAGTGTGTTTATTTTTACCATTGGTATTCTAGTGTGAGTGTTGATTTCCCTTTCGGAAGCTCTAGAGGGATAAGCAGATCTCCAGGATTACCCTCACGTATGAGTCCTCCGTGAGCACTGGTGATACGGATTTGTAATTTGTCAATTTGGTAAAGCTTATCTAGCTTTGACGTGATTTTCTGACCTACTCCAGCGCGGAAATAAAACAGCTTTTGCGCAGTCGGTGTATCGAAGGTAAATGTACGTTTAAACTTAGCGCCTTTACTTTCTTCTGTCACATCTTCGAAAAAGTCTTCCACTTTTATATCGCCATATTGATACTGGAAAGTAGGCCTGCGTTTTTCATCGAGACGGTAGCCGCGGAACTGATAACCATGATCTTGAGGGAACAAGTAGCTGGTTTTCGATTTGTACGGCCAGTTCGCATCCATTGATTCTAAGCGGTGAAATGGAATACCGGGGGGAAACGCAATCTGGTCTTTACCACTCACCTTGAAGGAGCCGAAGTTCACACTCGCGAAAGCATCTTTCCAAAGTAGACGTAAAGCCATTTCATCAGCATCAAATGCTAAATTAAGGCGCTCAGGATAACCGACTCCAATCCCTCTGTATCCTACCGGACTGCGACCTCTGACAATCTCAGCCTTATCGAATACTCGCACATCATTAGATTGGCGAGAGAGGCCCTCTGGCTTCTTAGCGCGTGGACCATCAGCAAGATAAGCCCAAAGAGCTTCTATCTGTTGATCTGGTTTTCCATCCAACACATCTGGACGGATCGACTGACCGCCAGGCCAAAAGCTAGGCATGATTCCCGTGGTGTGGAATCGCGATGGATTCTGCATGAACAGGTGGAACCAATTCTTCTTTAGACTGGTATGAATATTAACAAGATCGAGCGCCCCTGCGCCGGCTGAGTTTTTGCCATTGTAGTTGTGGCAAGCGACGCAACTGAAGCCTTTAGGACCGATCATATCGTATCCCGCATTCTTGGATTCTTTGATATCTTCTATCTTAGGGAATTTGACTGTTTCTAATGAGTCAACTTTACCGAATAGTTCAGCAAGATGCCCAATGTTTTCAGCTCCGTATTGAGGCATGACCACATTCATGTATGGCCGCTGACGTTGCCCATCGACGAGCACTTTATGAATCCACTCCGGTTTCAGTTTCGCACCTACGTGAGAGAGCGTCGGCGGTAGCCTACCTTGATCTCCTAGCTCAGGATGGGTGCCTGTGAATGACTCCAGCCTTTCAGGACTTATTCCGCCCACACCGTCGCGTTGGTGACAGGCAGTGCAGTTAAAGGTGACCAAGGTCTTATGGATATTATCGGAAATACTGAGCTTTCTAGTCTCCGAAGATTGAAGAGATTGAGAGATGAGTTCGCGCTGCTTCTCACTCAGATTAAAATGCGGATGTGTGCTCTTCCCTTTCACTATAGCGGATGGCTTGCTCAGACAGCCTTTGCCTGCGACTAGTTTTGAAAACGGTGCGTGATCCTTGGGTTTAATCTTGAGATCTTCATGACAGCTCGCACATCCGAGAGCCGTAAAATGCTCACGTCCTCGCACCACCAGCGCCGGGTCGGGTTTAAAGGACTTAAACTCAGCAATCGGTTTATCAGAAACAGAAAGAAGTGAGGAAGGAATGGGACCGCGCTTGAACTCAGGACCTTTCATCTCTAAGGATAGACTAGGACGTCTGCCTACATGGTAATAAACGAGCTTCACCTTATTCCAGCCTGCTTTTAGCGAGATCGTTTTTTCAAACTTCTGAGACTCACGCATTTGGCTAGGTTTCACATTGAAAATCTCATCCCCATCAATATTGAGTATACCGCCATTCATCGTCAGATAGAAAGTATGGTCACCAGCTTGGGTGACATTTAGCCAGCCTTCATATTCGAGTGCGAACTTACCTCGTATTTTACCAAAATTAGCCAGTGCGAAGTCCTTCATATACCCGCCTTTTTCTGGCTTGATCCCATCGGATTCCAAACCTTCCGCGACACTCCCTCTGAAGAGAGTGTATTTGAGATTACCAGGCATCTTCGTATCGCGAACCAAATACTCAGCAATGTTATTGATCTCATTGTTGGGTAAATTCAGCTTAGGCATGCGTCCAGACGGGCGGACGGAATGCGGGTTCTGTAGAAATTTCACCAAGCTCTGATGGCTGTATTTAATCGTCAGATCACCCAGTGGAGCAGACTTGCTAGCTAAGGTCTCATTTCCGGCCTCATCTCTAGGAGAGTGGCAAGCGACGCATCCTCGTTTATGAAATAAATACTCACCATTTTTAGCCGCCACATGATCTGGAACCTTTGGTTCGAAGGTGTTCTTCTTGAGCGACATCAACAAATGCGTGATCGATTCTGCCGCCTCTTCTTTCTCCTTATTACCCATACCAACCAGAGTATCAGGCATCGTCGTGCCTGGCTTCATCCCATGTGGATCTTTGATAAATGCTTTGATGTAACTCGGGTTGACCCGTGAGCCAATGTCCGTAAGTCGAGGTGCCTTTTTCGAGCGTGCCGCGAATGGTGCATCACTCTTATGGCAAGCTGCGCAGTTGAGCTCCTCTATCAGAACGCGGCCCTTGAGATCAAGAGAGATCTTGCTCGATTCCAAGCCTGGCACGATCGGATGTGCAAACAGAGACGGTGCTAGACTGCATGCAAGCATCGCGGTTATAGTGATTTTTTGAGTGGTTCGTTGATAAGACATAAGCATAAATACCAAGTCAATATTACTGAAAATATCTAATAGAACAGGTTCCGTATAGAACAGGTTCCGTATAGAACAGGTTCCGTATTTCAATAAGGAAACATGCTGGTGGTTGGCACGTGTGTTAATTTTAATACTATGAAACAAATACATATTCTAAGCCAAAAAAGCAACCAGAATGTTACTGATTAACCTCACAAGCTCCCACAAACCTATTCAAAATTAAACACTGACATTAAAATGGGCGACCCAGTATCATATCCATTTTGAAATGTACACTTTCTACTCCAGTTGCCGGATCCACTCCATTAAGGGCAGAGCCATTTACTTTCGAAGAAATATTGCAGGTTGCAGGCTTAGTTATTCTTTCCGTGTATAAGCCATCGACGCCTCCAGATGCTTCACAAAGGTTGAGTATAGCACTCCATCTTCTGTAACTGTGAGCTCGAACGCAAGCTTTCTTCCCGCTGACTCCACCACCGTTACTTTATCAATTTCCTCTTTAATGGAACTGAAGTTAGCTTTCGAGTCTGTACCGTCGAAAGACATAGTCCACCCTCTTTTTGTGATTTTTAATTTCATATCCACGAAGTCATCCCAATATGAGTCCTTGAGTTTCATCGCACCTAACTCTTCATTGAGTTTGATTGTGTTTTCTTTTGAGAAAACCCAGACAGGCTCTGTGATGCTTTCCGTATATTCGATACTTATTTCCCGCTCACTTTTACTTGATGAACATGAGGTGAAAATGAAGGCTAGAATAAATGTCGGTAGTATAAATTTCCTGGCTAGATAGTTATCTAGTGAGGAAACCCCACTAGCATTGCAAGTAATCTTTTTTCTTTAACGTTCTATTATCTAGATACTGTCTCCCTAGATTTATTATATAGATTGGCCGTCATGTTGAACTGGCTAGAGAATAAAGGTGCCATGTTTTTCTAAGGCAGGGGCTGCCAGCGCTATTCCAAGGATAACGAAAATGAGGCGCATGAGCGAGATCCTTGCCACCACATCACTACGTGCCCGCCATCAGTGCTCTCCCTGATCGTTCACCTCGACGGGGTAATAGGCGGTAAAAGATCAAGCTTCTGCCCAATCTCCAGCAGTTTGGGCCGCAACTTAGCATAGGTCACCTCTTGCACCCTAAGGTCGTTTTGCAACGCCATGGAAACCGCGACACCCGCCGACTCGCCAAGGATCATCAATACCGGTTCCATGCGGATCGAGGTCATGCCAATGTGGCTGGCTGAGCAGCAGACGGGGACTAGTAGGTTAGTGCATTCGCCCCTCTTGGGCACGATCGCCTCATAAGGAATCACGTAGCTGCCATTTTGTTTTCCCTCGTCGAGATAGAGGATGGAAAACTCACCACCTTGGAGGGCCAGTCGTCCACGCCGTAGGAGGCGAGTCCTACCGAATACTTGGCAACGGTCTTGGCCTCCATATCGTTCTGGGTCACGACATAACTGGAGATCATCCGCCTCGCTTCGCGCACCTAGAGTTGGTGCGGCCAGCCTTTGGTTTCGTCAAAATCGCCTAGTTTGAAGCTTAGCTTTCGGGCGCGTTCCTTCAACGTCTTGGGCACCACCGGATCGGTCTTCAAGAAGTGCATGAAGGTCACCAAGAAACCCTGATGGAATTTCCAAATACGCGCGCGCGTTGCCCAGTCGCCGTCAGGATAGTACGCGTTACAACCGTAGATTGTATGAGTCATCAGCGAGCGGTTGAGGTTCGTGCCGATCAAGCGCCCCCCGCCCCTCTTTGCTGTGGTCACCCTTCCGAGCTTACGCATACTACGTGTAGAGAAAATATCGACCTCATCGTGAAACGCTCGGCGATACAATTCAAACTCTGCCGGATCGTAATCGATGGGCTTGGGAATGGCGATGCCCTCTCCCTTGCGATCGAACTTGTAGCGGAAGCAATAGCCCATAGTTAGTTTGTCGGCGGAGCCCTCTGAGCCGAGCTTGCGGTTCTTAACAAAAGGGATTAAACCGCTCTTCGGATTGCCGGGTTCTTTATAAGGGTCGATGTCATAGACCCAGATATTCGGCCGCACTCCGGCGAGGCTTTCGCCATATTGCTCACGTGATTCGCGACCCCAGGTGTGGGAGACGCCACTCTTTGCCACTAGGTCGCCTTCGTAGGAACAGTCTATGTAGACCTTGGCTGTTACCAATTTGGCACTCTTGGTGAGCAGATCGTCTCGTCCTCCTTGTCTGCCCTGCTCAGACGATGGTCGTAAATCACTTCGATTCTGTGATCGCCCACAAGTTTTAGGAAGCGTTCACGATAGATCTTGTTGCTGTGCCCAATGCGGGTAGTTTGGGCGTAGACGCTGCTCGTCCCCGGTGTGCGCTTTTTTAAGTCTTTGAGTCCTTCGGTTAGAAACTGGCGGGTCGAGCCGCCGACAGCCGCTTCTCGTCCCCAGTCGAGGTGGTCAATGCCGCCACCAGTCATTCCACCTAGCCAACGGCTTGGTTCGACGAGGATCACACTTGCCCCATCCCGCGCAGCCGCCACGGCAGCCATCACTCCCCATAGACACAGACATCGGCGTTGTGCTTGTTGGGTGCCGCCGAAAGAATGCCGTGAGTCAGCAATAGGCCAATGACAGCGAAAGCCGCTAGGTTAGTAATTTTAGTTTTCATAGTAGGCTTTGCCTGGTAGCTAGATTGCTGGAGTTTTGCTTTTTGAGTGGGCAAGAGGAAGAGGGAGCGTTTTTAAATCGTTTTTAAATTATCCGTTTTTAAATTGTCTGTCTTTTTCTATATGTTTAATCGTTTTTAAATTATCCGTTTTTAAATTGTCTGTCTTTTTCTATACGCGTTTTTCTATACGCGTTTTTCTATACGTTATTCCTCCTCCCAGTGCTTTGGCCGTTCGACGAATGTGCCGCCTTCCCAGCGAAGGTTGCGGAAGCGATCGACCTTGGATGATGTCTCGGTGACATTCTCGGCGGCAAAGGCTTTGTTGCTGGAGTGGTAGTAGCTGCTGTCCCAGCTGCTCACATTGGTCGGGATTGAGGCAACACTGCTAACGTTACCTTTGGCCTTGCCATTGCGGTTCTTGTGGTCGAGGCCGAGCGACTCGGCGTCGCTGAAGGCAAGGATTATCACCTTGTGCCAGTCATCGAGCTTCTCGCCGTAGATGTTCTCGAAGTCGCTCGGCTTCATACGCAGTGTGTTCCAACCCTCCCTCTCCAGCTGAAAATACGCATAGTAGCGATACTGCCCGTTGCTCTGCGCCTGGAAGCGTCGCATAATGTTGACGCCGATCCAGCTCTTCGCCGGTGCCTTCACATCGATGACCAGTTCGCCATCTTTCGGACCAATCCAACGTGGATCCACCAATTTGCGCGTCTCGATACGCCATGACTTCTTGCTCAGGTTGCCGACCCAGTCGTGCAGGCCACGGCTGAAATCGTCGATCAAGCGCTGTGGCTTTTCCTTTGGCACCACGCCGGCAACCGCCAGCTCGTCCGGAACAGCACGGTGGTAGGTGCTTGTGACGAGCAGGCTTTTGCTGTCGATGGCGTTCGGTGATTTGAAGTCGTGGGTGATACTGTAGGTGACATTGGCGAATGCGAACAGCGGTTCATCCGCATAGAAGGTTGGGCAGCGCCCCTGCCAAACGCCGTCGGCTTGTTTCTCAGCCCCGGCATCCGCCCAGAAGCGGATCTGCGGCTTGCGTCCGTAACTGTAGTAGATGTCGACCGACTCAATCGGCAGTATCGACTCAGGGTCCGGTTTGACGCGAAAGACGGGGACCTTGTCGTCGGTCTTGCAGATCAACTCACCCTGCGGCGTTTTCGGGAAGACAAAGCCGGTTTGCTTGAGATGCTGCTCGAACCACATCTTGTCAGCGATCGC
>JBLHQF010000062.1:0-12484 GCA_047624885.1 Cryomorphaceae bacterium
GCCACGAACCATTTGGTCTGATTTACGAGGGTCGATGCCCATGTTGAATGAGAGTGTGACTGTAGGGTCAAACTTAGGTGCTGGAAACTTTTTGAGAGTTTCGACAGCTTCTTCCATGCCGTATGTCTTAGTGCGATCCACTAATTCAGCGGCCTTCTGGTAGCGCTTACTGCGCTTTCTGTTGGTTGCCATGTTGTTGTTTAGGTGTTTGTAGCAGTCATACGAGTCGCTCATGGCCATCAATGAAATTCATTAATAGAGGGCGACTCTCCTGCAGTGTTGTGTTTTCTGACAATTTCTGCCAGATAGGAGAGCGGTCTTATGAGTGAAATGGCTATGGGTCAAGGATTTTCGAGGAATTTTTTGTTCTAATTGGATTGCGTTGACATAATTACACCATGTGGTAATTTACCATCATGATAAAGACGCAGATTCAGGTTCCAGATGATCTTTACAAAAAGGCGAAGGAAATAGCTAAAGCCAAGGAGTGGTCTCTGGCTGAGGTGTTTCGCCGTGGATTAGAATATATGGCGAGTACTTATCCGACTGAGCCTTTGAAGAATTGGAAGCTTCCGTTGATTGATTGTGATGACGACCAGCCTGTGATCACGATAGAGAAACTTAATGAGATTATTGCAGAAGACCGTGATGAATACACTATTTCTAAATCTGGGATGAGTCAATGATTGGAATAGATACAAATATTCTCTTATGTGCTGTTTATCCGAAAGCGTTAAACCATGAGAAGGCGAAGGCTATTCTAGAGACGTGGAAGGAATCGAGCGACTTAGTGATCGCGGAGCTTGTGCTAGTAGAGCTTTATCAGCTATTGATGAATCCTCTGGTGATTAAGAAGAAATTATCTGCTAGCGAGGCGGTTCAAATGATTGAGGTTTTCAGGAAGAATCCCAAATGGCAGCTGGTAGAAAATGCACCTGTGATGGATGAGGTCTGGCGGATAGCTGGTAAAGATGGATTTGCAAGGAGAAGATTATTTGATGTGCGACTTGGGCTGACTCTGCAGCACCACGGAGTGACTCAGTTTGCTACCGCGAATACGAAGGATTTTATGGATCTTGGGTTTGAGAGGGTGTGGAATCCTTTGATGGAGCAGGTGTAGATATAACTTCAAATAATGAGTTTTATATCGTGACAGCATCTAATTTTTTCTCTTTTTTAGGAAGAAATCCATCAATATATTTTTTAAATTTTCCAAGATGCGCTGCTTGTTTTGTGTATTTCAAATCATCCATGAGAGCGGAATCTTTACCGTTTAAGATAATATTTTCTAGCCAGCCATTAGGGCCCATTTCGAGAACGTTATTTTCTTTATCTTCTATGACTGTTACTGCTTTGTAGTCTAGATTTTTATTGGAGGGGGTAACTGTAGTTGATGTGTTGAAATTCAATATTTCAACAATATGGATACCCTTATGTGTTAATTTAATGCTAGAGTAGTTTTTCAATAGCGGGCTATTTTTGTCAGACCACTCTATCGTTAGCTTTGTATCTGTACCTCTAGAATAAATAATTTTTTCATAATGAATTTCTGTTAGGGTCTGACAGTCACAATCGTAGGTTTTGCATTTCCGAAAAAATGTTCGGCAGCGGCTTTGATCTCCGTTGTGGTGACGGCTTTGATTTGTTCTGCGGTCTGGCGGTGGTGGAGTGGGGAGAGCCCTAGCGCTGTGTCGATGGCGCAGAGCTGAGCCATGGTGCCGTTGCTCTGGTTGGCGAGTGCTTGTTTGGCGAGCCATGAGGTCTTGACGTTCTTTAGCATGGTTTCGGAAATCCCGCTGCCGGCGATGTCGTCGATAGTGTTGACTAGTTCGGTGCGGGCGAGGTCTAGTTGCTCTGGCGAGGTACCTAGGTAGAATCCAAAGAAGCCGGTATTGGTGCCGTGGAACTGGGTGGCGGAGCAGTAGTAGGCCAGCCCTAGCTCCTCGCGGATGCGGGTGAATAGTGGGCCTGCCATGTCGGCGCACCATGCGTGGATGAGGTCGAGTGCGTGTTGGTGTTTGTCGCCCACTGCGGTGCCTTGGTAGCCTAGTGTGAGGATGGCTTGTTGCTTGTCGAGCGTCAGGTTCGTTTCTGTTCCTTGGGCTATTTTCTGTTCAGGATAGCTGAATTTTTCTCCAGCAGGAATCGCGGAGAGGTGCTTTTCTGCGAGATCGATGATGTTGTCTGTGTCAATGTCGCCAAAGATGGCGACTGCGCTGTTAGATCCATTGTAAAGAAGTGCGTGATGAGCTTCTAGGTCTGGTCTGGTGATGTCTGTTAGAGACTTTTCTGTGCCGAGCCTGTTGATACCGTAACCGCTGTTAGAGTAGAGTGATTCCTTCAGTGTGCGCAGTGCTAGGCTGACTGGTTCCTCGTCTTGTTCTTTGAGTGCGGTGAGCTGAGTGTGGCGCTCGTGGTCGATATTTTCTTGGTGTAGCGCTGGTGCGCTAAAGGTGTCTGCGAATAGCTCTAACACGACGTCAAGGTCCGGAGTGAGGCAGGAAGCGGAGACGAGCGATGTGTTATTCCCGCCTGATGCGCCTAGGCCAGCGCCGAGTGAGTCTAGGGTGATGGCTATTTCCTCGCCAGAACGTGTTGCTGTGCCTTTTCTAAGTAGGGTGGAAAGTAGCGTGGAGACGCCGGCAGACTCAGGTGTCTCACTCGGCATTCCTGCGCGGATTGCTGACTGGATAGAGACAGTAGGGGTGCGGTGATCTGGGCAGAGTAAAAGGGTGAGGCCGTTAGAGAGGGTGTGCGAGGTGATGTCTCGTTCGGTTGATTTTTTCGCAGCACTGGAGGTAAGTTTTTTTTCTGTTAGGGGATCTAGCGTGGTGACGGTGAGGATGGAGTCATCTAACAGATATTGAGTACAGACGCGGCGAATGTCTTCTGCAGTGATCTGGTTGATGTGCTTGAGGTAGTCGCTAGTGAAGTTAAGGTTTCTGGTCTCATGCCAGTTAGATGCTAGGTCTGATGCTCTGCCGGATGCGGTGGTGAGGGTGGCGAACTGGGATGAGAGGCACATGCGCTTGGCTTTACTGAGTTCGGCATCTAACCCCAGCTTGGTTAGGCTGAGAGATTTGACCTCGTCATGGATCGCTTTTTGAAGGGCGGGGATCTGCTCGGTGTCGGCCTCCACGCTGACGCAGAAAAGCCCCGGGCTCTGCTGTGTGACCCAACTCCAGGATCCGATGTGGTGGCAGAGATTCTGCTCCTCGCGGATACTCTGATAAAGTCTGGATGATCTGCCTCCGCCGAGGATGCTGGAGAGTAGGTCTAGCGCGGCTGAGTCTGGGTGGCTGAGTCCTACGGTCTGCCATGCCATGTTGAGCTTGGTGGCTGGGATGGAGAAGGTGTCGCTCGCTTTACGCTGGCCTAGCTGGGCTGGCTCACAGGCTGGACTGGCGGGCTTGGTGAATGATCTCTTTATGTCTTTTGTTAGGGCTCCGAGAGTCTCAAGCATTTCCTCTGTCTCGAAGTCTCCGGAGATGGAGATGAAGGCATTTTCTGTGGTGTAGCGATCGTGATGATAGCCCACCATGTCGGCATGGGTGATGAGATTGAAGAGTTCTAGGTGGCCGATGACGGGCTGTGATCTTCCGTCGTCTGCGAGGGCGGTGGAGAAGAGGAGTCGGCTTGCGGCGTTGTCAGCATCGTCCAGCCCCATGTCGATCTCTCTGCGGATGACGTCCTTTTCTTTTTCATATTCATCCTCTGGGAAGGTGGGGAGAAACACCATTTCTGTTAGGGATTTGAGGAATGTTTCTGCGCTGTTGGCAGGGCCATCGATGTAGTAAACAGTGCGGTCAAAGGTGGTGTAGGCATTCCACTGGCCGCCGGCCGCCTGGACAGTTTGCGAGAGTTCTTCGCCGCTGAATGACTTGGTGCCTTTAAAAACCATGTGCTCTAACAGATGAGAGATTCCGGCGCCCATGAAGCCTCCCTCATGGATGCTCCCAGTCGATACCCAAATCTGGGTGGAAATAACAGGGGCGGATGAATCAGGATCCAGGATGACGCGGAGGCCATTATCGAGAGTGTGCAGCGTGGCTGCTGTGTTAGGGAATTTCATGAAATTTATTGAGCTGCATTCACCCAAGCTAGGCGGGTGATGTAGGTCTGGAGTGCTTGTTTTGAGGAAATGTGAGTGGGAAGCGCGGGGATAGAGGTAAGTTTTTGAGATTTATTATTTTTATTTCTGATGGCGTTATAAAAAGCGGCGTGTATTTTTTGAGAGGTTGCCGGGTCGTTATTGATGGTGAATCTCACAGGAGAGGTTTTATTTCCAATCGAAAGTGAGGACAGCGGGGCGTCGCTAGAGGTAAGTTTTATGCTTGGATTGAGCATCCCGTCAGAAGCATCAAAAATGAGTTTTTCTAGCTGTGGGATGAGCGTCTCCGCAGAGGGTTGATACTTCTTGTTGACGGTGATGCTGAGGGTGAATTTTCTGCGCACAGATGGATCAGGATTCCAGAGTGGGGTTAGGCTAATTAGATTGGAAATAGCAGATGCGGCAAGTTCTCTATCCTGATCGCTGGCATCCTTAGCGTGGTCAATGACGCGTTCGTAAGCGATACGCGCAAGCTGCGGGTTACTGTTCTTGAGCATGTGTGCCGCATAGGTGGTGAGTTGGGTAGTGGTCAGGTTTTGCTGCGCCAGAGAACTGAGAGCAGGTGAGGTGAGGGGTGTTTTTACCACTGGAGCAGGCTTGGGTTTAGGCGGTGTAGGGGGCAAAGGTCTAGGCGCGGGCTTAGCGGGTTCTGTTTTTGTTTTTGTTTTTGTTTTTGTTTTTGTTTCTGGTTTGGGCTTTGGAGTTACTGGTGGAATATCGCTGAGCTTTGTATTTCGAATACTAGGATTATCTTCTCTCCATGTCTTTAGTGACTCAGCGGTGACTTCAGGGCTCGGAGGTGTTACCGTGTTTGTGTCTTTGATGCAGAGATACAGCGTCAAAAACGTGACGAGCAGACTGAGCGGTGCGTAGATATACCAAGAGGTTCTCATGAATGAAAAAAAATTACCACAAACCAGCCCGATGAACAGCAGGATTTTAAAATTCAACGTTGGAGTAAAACAAAAAAATCGACCACTACGAATAGTGGCCGATTTAACTAAGTATACTATGAAAAAAGTGTTTTTAAAAATAAATTATCCAACAGCCTTCACCTTGAGCGCGCTCTTACCAACACGGTCGCGGAGGTAGTTTAGCTTAGCGCGGCGGACTTTGCCGCGTGCTGTGACTTCGACCTTGGAGATGCGTGGTGTGTGCACTGGGAATACGCGCTCTACTCCTTCACCGTAAGAAATCTTACGGATAGTGAATGATGCATTTACTCCTGATCCTTTACGACCGATGCAGAGACCTTGAAAAAGCTGGATACGCTCTTTACCGCCTTCAACAACGCGTGTGTGGACTTTTACTGTGTCGCCTACGTTAAAGTCTGCTACGTCGTTGAGTTGCTCTTGCTCGATTTTATTGATGATGTTCATCGGATTGTCTGTATTAAAATTTAGATAAATGCACTCTTGGTGCAGTTGCGGGGCGAAGTGCTAGCGGATTTTGGTGCGAATTGCAAATTGTTTTTTACGAAAAGTGGCGATTTATTAGTTTTTTAGGTTTTTCACCAGACTTTGTCAGGCTAGGGGTTGCATTTGGTGAAATCTTTAGTAAGAGTAACTACTAATTAAACAACTATTATGAGCCAAGAGATAAAGATTGTAACGTATTTGAAGACATTTTGTGGGTGGAGCGAAGGCGTGCGCGCTATCATGCGTAAGTATGAGCTAGAATTCGAGGAGAAGGACATTATTAAGAATCCTGCATTCCGCTGGGAGATGGAGCAGAAAAGTGGTCAGCCACTTAGTCCGTGTGTGGAAGTCAATGGCACTATGTTAGCTGATGTCTCAGGTGAGGAAGTAGAGCAGTGGCTTGTGAAGAGTGGTCTATTAGAGTCCAGCTCAGAGGCAGCAGACTCACCAATCGATAGCTCCTGCACCGATGCTCAGCACGATGCTATGGCACGCGGTGAAGACCCATCGAAGGCTGGGGCGATCAAGTTTATCAATTAGTCTTTTAGGGCATTGTCGATCTCGGCCAGCTCACCGTCAGAGAACGTTGGGCTGTTGAGAGCGGCTAAATTCATCTCAAGCTGAATGACGCTGCTGGCACCGATCAGCGTGGAAGTGACTGCTGGGTTGCGCAGTGTCCATGCGAGCGCCATCGCGGCGAGTGATTCGCCGCGCTTTTTTGCTATCTCATTGAGGTGGGTAATTTTCGACATTTTCTGCTCCACTTGTGTTTTCTGTAGAAATCCATGCTCCTTCCCTGCACGAGACCCCTCTGGGATTCCATCAAGATAGCGATCTGTCAGCATCCCCTGCGCTAAGGGTGAAAATGCGATACAGCCGACGCCTTCGTCCGTTAGTGCGTCCGTGAGTTCATCCTCTATCCAGCGGTCTAGCAGCGAGTAGCGCGCCTGATGAATAAGGCAAGGGGTTCCCATTTCTCTCAGTAGAGAAATAGCCTCCACGGCGAGTTCTGCGGGGTAATTTGAAATCCCCGCGTAGAGTGCTTTCCCTTGGTTCACTGCCGTAGCGAGCGCGCCCATTGATTCTTCTAGTGGGGTATCTGGATCTGGTCTGTGGTGGTAGAAAATGTCGACATAGTCCATCTGTAGTCTTGCCAGTGACTGATCTAGTGATGCTAGCATGTACTTGCGGGATCCCCATTCACCATAGGGGCCATCCCACATCAGGTAGCCTGCCTTGCTGGAAATGATGAGTTCATCCCGATGTGCGCTGAAGTCTTGCTTTAGAATTTCACCCGCATTTGTCTCTGCAGATCCTGGAGGTGGCCCGTAGTTGTTAGCGAAATCAAAATGGGTGATCCCTGCATCGAACGCGCGGTGTAAAATGGCGCGGGATTCTGTTAGATCATCCACGTCGCCGAAGTTGTGCCAGAATCCTAGCGAGATTTCTGGCAGTTTTAGCCCGCTTCTACCGCAGCGTTGGTAGTTCATCCTGCCATCGTATCGATCTTTATCTGCGGTGTAGTTCATGTTATTTGGTCTTTTTTTGCCCCTTGAGCTGAGCTTCGATAAAGGCATCAATATCTCCATCCATGATGTTCTGAACATTTCCGCTCTCCTCGCCGGTGCGTAGATCCTTCACCATTTGGTAAGGCTGGAATACGTATGAGCGGATCTGGTTTCCCCAGCCGATATCACCTTTTTCGCCATATGCACGATCAGATTCCGCCTTCTTTTTGTCCTCTTCTATTTGGTAAAGTTTAGCCTTTAGCATCTCCATGGCTACTTCGCGGTTTCTTAGTTGTGACCGCTCTTGAGTGCAGCGGATTATGATGCCTGTTGGCTTGTGTTTTAAGATGACTGCTGTTTCGACCTTGTTTACGTTTTGTCCGCCAGCGCCACCGGAGCGGGCTGTCTGGATGTCTAGGTCAGTAGGGTTGATTTCTATCGCTTTGTTGTCATTCATTTCTGGGGTGACATCGATAGAGGTGAATGTGGTGTGCCGTTTTCCAGCAGAATCAAAAGGAGAGATGCGAACTAAGCGGTGCACTCCGCGCTCGTTTTTTAAATATCCATAAGCGTATTCGCCTGCTATCTTAATAGTGGCGGCGCTGATTCCGGTAATGTCCCCTGCTTTGTAGTCCACTGATGAGACGGTGTAGCCTTTGCTTTCTGCCCAGCGTGTGTACATACGCATCAGCATTTCTGCCCAGTCGCATGCTTCCGTGCCGCCAGCTCCGGAGTTGATTGTTAGATAGCAGCTGGATGGATCATTGGGTTTGTCGAGCAGCGTGATGAGTTCGAATTTATCCAGCTTCGTAGCGATAGCCGCATACTCATCCGCCGCCTCTTGTGCGGAGTCCGCGTCCTCATATTCTTTAGCGAGAGAAATCAGTTCGGCAAGATCTGCCGAGCGTTGTTCTAGTTCCAAAAACGGAGTCAGCCTGCGTTTGACGCCATTGGCCTCGCCTACTGTTATCTGCGCCTTATTTGAATCATTCCAGAAGTCGGCCTCCAGCATCTTCTTGTCTAATTCCTCTAGATCTTGTTTTAGCTTGGGGACGTCAAAGATACCTCCTGAGAGTAGCTATCCTGTCATCGATGGATGCAAGATCTACTGCCAAGAGGTCAGCGTTATAGGTTTCGGACATGGCTTTTTGATAAAGTGTAGCCGTCAAGATGCAAGAATTTACTCAGTCAGTGGGGGCAAATCATCCGTAGTCTTGACAAAAAGCTTAGAAATTTTATTTTACCAGTCTATGAAACGACGAAAAGCATTGTGTGTGTTGGGGGCTCTTCTCGCTGGAGGGAATCGTGGCTTTGCTTGTTTGTGGGATACGGATACTCTGGCTGATGAGGTGGCGATTCAGGCAAATTCCTTGGATCTCATTCTGGGGCAATTTCCACACCATGGAGATGTTTATTACAAGATGCGGATAGCGCGTATTTTAAAACAAGTGGAGATGTCGCAGGCTGATCTCAATGATATTGCCGTCGCCTACGTTAGAACTAAGGATTTCAATTCTGCTGAGAAGTATCTAACCGAAGCTCTAGCGAGAGATCCTAAGCATTACGAAACGCTCTCAAACATCGGGGTCACTGCGAAGAAGCAAGGGGGCTTTGCGAGGGGCGCAGAATACATCGAGAAAGCATTAGCCATAAAGCCGGGTGGGCATATGGGGCTGGGGGATTGGTATTTGAAGGCTCTGCTATGGAGGCAGAAGCATGAGCAGGCTAATCCTCAAGAGCCAGTTGAGGTGAATTTTTTAGGTCAGTTATATTCGGAATCATTTTCTACAAAGTATTATGGGATGGATGATGCTGGAGCAGGAAAGGATATGGGTAAATTACGGCAAGCGATGATGATTAAAAATGATCAAAATTTTGCTGATGGGTTCTTATTTTTCGGAGATTATTTAAAAGACAAAGGCGCGCTTCACTTGGCATTCCTAGCTCATACTCGCGCGATGATGTTGGGGCATCAGAATCCTGACGAGGTACGCCGCCGTCGCCGTGCTTATCTTCAGTATCACGGTACATTCCCTGGGAAGCGTAGTAAGCCTATTAAGGCATCCATGCGAAATAAACCGTGGGCAAGAGGCATCGCCAAAGCAGAATCTATGATCAATAAAGGCGCTGCGTGGCTAGAAGCATACAAGGCAGCCGAAACGGAGCTGCTCAAAGGCAAAACCAACGAAAAAGAGGTGAAGATCAAGATGGTGGAAACCGAGCTTTTAAAGAGAAAAATACTTAGGGTGAGGTCGACCTAAGCTATCAATTATGAAAATTTGTTTCTACGCGATAAATGGCCATGGGCTTGGTCATCTGAGTCGTTGCTACGCAGTGGCTAAAAAGCTGAAGGATTTGTTAGAGATGCTTTCTCTGGAGGCTGATATTCAGTTCCTGACTACGAGCGATGCAGATTACTTAGTGCGAGATTTCCCTGTGTTTAAGATACCGAGTAGAGCTAGCTTTAAAGGCAGGAAGGCGGCGGCGAATCGATATGCTGCGAATGGTAAAATGATGGTGAGTAGTATGCTATCACATTTTTCGCCTGACCTACTCGTGATGGATACTGTTGCGCAGGGGAGTTTCCAGGAGTTCGCCTTTGTCAAAGATTTCGCAAAAAAACGCGTGCTTATTGATCGGCATAAGAAGTCAGATTACCGAGGTGCGCGTATTCATCAAGCACACCTGCCTTTGTTTGATAAAATTCTCGTTCCGGACGATGCAAAGCATGGCGAGGATTATTCCTACGAAGATGAGATCCTGAATAAAGTGCGATTTGTAGGAAAGATACATAATTTTGAGCGATCCGAAGCCTGGAGTCGAGAGCGGGTGAGAGATTACTTTCATGTGAGCGAGGGACAGAAGCTGGTGTATCTTTCTGCTGGTGGTGGTGGAGATGCGGAGGCAGAGGAGCAGATAGCGCAGCTGTTAGAGGTGGTTTCTGGTTTAAATGTAAAAGTGATATTAGGTTACGGAGCGCTCTCGCAGTCCACTAAGATCTATGGAGAAGACAAAATAGTGTCCCTAACGGAGTGTGGCGTGAGTCGGTATTTTAAAGGAGTAGATCTCGCCCTCAGTGCTGCGGGATACAATACCTATGAAGAACTGATGGCTGCGCAGGTGAATAGTTTGTTTTTTATCCAGACGAAAGGAATGGATGTGCAAGAGCGAAGAGTGATTCAGGGGGTGGAGGCTGGTTGGCATGATGTGATAGATCTGAATGACTCACGCGCTGATTTGTTAGAGAAAATTAAATGTAGCTTGGCTGAAGGAGTGTCACAGGGTTTACTGGATAGAGAGTATCCGACTGGTGACTCTGTGGCTGCTTATGAGCTACTCACTACTTGTTTGCGCAATGATAGTGTGGATAAGAAGCTGAAGGTGATCGAGGTTGGTCAGGGGCGAGATGGCGTAGAAAAATTTGTAACAAAATAAAAATTATGTGGACTAAAAGGCAAGCAATCAGAGAGGCAGATCAAGCGGTGAGCGAATACCGTGGTCAGGCGGCAAGTTATCGTGCCGAGATAGAGAGTCTTGTGGCGGAGCGGGGTCAGTATGAGCTGGAGTATCAGGGCGCACGGCTGGATCTTGTCTCCGATCTACTAGGAAAAGAGCTGGGAGAGCAGAAGTTGCAGCAACTTGGCGAGCAGTGGGGGGTGAGTCAGTTTGCGGGGCTGTATCAGGATCTCTTGTCTAGAAAAGAGAAAATGTCAGGTGAGCGTGATGGTCTGAAGGCGCATCATGTGGTCGAGAATAGATATGAGTTGTTAGAGGCGGATTCAGCTAGCTATTTAGTGAACGTCGTTGATGCAAAGGCTAAGCTGCAGCGAGAGGAGTTAACGCTGCAAGACTATGAAACAGCTGAATTCCAATGGCTGTATACGAGGAAGTGTCACGAGCTTAAAGACGAGAGCGGCTTGGGTAAGCTTTGGAAAATAATCACTCTCAGAGCGGGGAAGGAAAAAAAGTTTCGTGCGAGTGTTTCGGCGAAATTTCAAAAGTCATCACTGCGATCTATCGTGGCTAATTATGAGGCGACTTTGGAGAGAGTGGACGAATTAAAGCAAGCGCTATCAGATACAGAGCTGGTTAAGGCCGAGGCGATTAAGGTTGTGAGTCATTTTGATGAGTTAGGTGCTTGGGAGTTTAATTTTGAAGGGATCGTCCGTGATGAAGTGCAGAAAATTTTCAGCGATCATTTTAAAGAGCTGAACCCGGATTCCATTCTGGCTAGAGTTCCTGCTGGGTTGAGAGGGAAAGCAGCAAAGATTCATGCTGTCTCGAAAAAATATGAGTATGCATCAAATTTGATCAAGTATTTAGAATCCGAAGAGCGAGATAGGAGCCAGCGAGTTCAGAGCATCGATCGGGTTAGTAAAAAGTGGAGGCGAAACCCGAGCGGCAGAGTGAGGGGGGATAAATCCAAGTGGCTTCAGCAGATACCCGCAATGAAGAGTGAGGGAACGCGGAAGAGGCTAGGGTGGTCACGTAAAATGCGTAGCAGCATGTATCATTATGACGATTATGGCAGCTATGGTTCTTACTATCATCATTCTTCGCATCGCAGCAACGTGACTGGTTTTTTAGCGTATGATGTTTTTAATCATAAAGCCTCAGAAAGGATGCCTCATGAGGGGTTTAGTAAAGAAGTGATTCCTGAGATAGAGGCATTCAGAGAAGAAAATACTTCGGCTGACTGGCTAAATGACGCTGAGGTAGATGAACTCTATTCTATAGATGAAGAGTTTATTGACGCTGGTGTGGCTGGTACTTTGGAATACGAGTTGGGCGAAATAGTTGATGAAATGGGCATCGACGAAGGCATCGCGGCACTCGCGGTGGCAGATATGATAGAGCTGGAAGATGAAATAGATGCGATAGAATCAATTATAGAGGAAGATACTGTGGATGAAGCTGAAATTAATGATGAATCCTAGTTCACGTCGTGCGTAGGGTGATTTTTTTATTTAAATCATCTTAAATGATACTATTTTTTGAGAATTTCTTCCTTAAATAATAAATTAAGCCTTGTCAGATTGCGTTTTATGGGTAGGTTTTCCGCTCCACACCGAGCCTCAAATAGAAAGAGGCTCTATTAATCAATATTAATAACGGGTGCGAGCAGGATAAATTAAATTTTATGGGAGGGTCCTATAATGTTTTAACCTTTCAGCAGACCGCCCACCACAAACAAGCTATATGCCAACAATCAATCAACTAGTTCGTAAAGGACGCAAGACTCCAGAAACAAAGTCTAAGTCTCGCGCCCTCAACAACTGCCCACAAAGACGCGGAGTCTGCCTTCAGGTAATGACTCGTACTCCTAAGAAGCCAAACTCAGCTCTACGTAAAGTAGCTAAAGTTCGCCTTACAAACGGTGAAGAAGTAATCGCCTACATCGGTGGTGAAGGTCACAACCTCCAGGAGCACAGCATCGTGCTAGTTCG
>JBLHQF010000063.1:0-12405 GCA_047624885.1 Cryomorphaceae bacterium
CTCAAGTAAACGCGGGTCCAGTACCACAACCAGGCACCACCGCGGCGCCAATTTTAAGAAAAAACATCACTGGACTACAGGCCGTCCGTCCAGCAGGTAACATCACTGGACCTCTCAGTGTTCAGCCTGCTTCAGCCTTCGGAGTCAATCCTGCCACTGCCCCTCAGCCCATCCTTTCACCAGATGGTAGACCCAGCCACAGTACATCCCCAGTGGCTATTCAGCCAAGCACTAACCAAGGATCTTTGCCGGCTGATACATCCCCTATTGCATCTCCTGATCAAGGAACGGCAGTCATTCCGGTTCTCGGCGCTCAACCAAAGAAACCAATGAGCAAGACAACGCTCATCGTCATCGGGTCAATGCTGCTAATTGCTCTTATTATCATGTGTTTTGTAATCTTCGGGAAAGGCAAAGAAAAAGATCACCAAGATATGTATTCCCTTCTAATCGAGGGCATAGAATCCAAGAAAACACTTACAGTCACCAAACCTGAGCTAAATAACCTCCTTACTAGTATGGTAAAACCTACAATTAAGGATAAAATCGGTGGATACACTGCCATGAGTAAAGCCGTAGCCAAGGATGGCACTTTCTCCCCTACTCTTGAGATTGCTAAATTTATCACTGTGCCAGGACAGAACATAAAAGATGAATCGATGCGCCAAATTTACAAAGCCATTTACATTAATCCTAATCATGACCCAGAGGCTGATAAATTACTACTAGACTATGCACTGAAAAATCCTGATAAAGCCTTCACAGCTGACGCCATCAATAAGATGAGAAAATATGCTAATGACAGCTATATTGATAGTTTATTAGGGATCTATGATAAAACCACAATGATCACCACCCGCCAAAGCTGTGCAAACACTTTAACCGACATCATCAAACGGTCTAAGTCTAAAAGCAAAATCGCTGCCGATATTATAACTAAATATAATGGAGCCTCCTTTGACGAAGACAAAAAGCTATCCTACCTGAGACTTTTGGGAACCACTGGGTCTAAAGAAGCGCTTAATATTCTCTATCAGGCACTCAAACACGATGAGATCAAATTTAGACTATCAGCATTTAAGGCCCTTTCTACTAGCCCAACAATCGAACCATTTGAACCAATGCTTGCAGTTTATAGAGCAGAAACAAATGAGTTACACCTCAGTAAATACCGCAAAGACATCTTCAGCTTATTAAAATCTAACAACAACACATCTCCTCAGCAGAGAACTGATCGTTGGATGAAGTTACTCACTGCATCTCCCAATGAAATGTCCCGTAAGCATGTTATTGCAGAGTTAGCTGGAGTCGAGTCAGATTTTGCTGGTAAGCTACTGGAGAAAATTATCGCTAGTCCTGACCTCGAAAACAAAATCAAGGAATTTGCCAAGCAAAGGCTCGAAAAGAGAGCTAACAGATGATCAAGTAAGACACCTTTAAGAAAAAAATTTACAAATAGGTAATTTCTAGCATTTTACCATTGTCAACCCCACAACTAATAGTACATAATACAAAAGATATGAAGAAAATCCTAATCAGCGCTATCGCACTTATTACCACATGCACTTGTTCCTTGGCAGACATCCAGGCACCTCCTGGATCTACCTACACATCCACACGTAAACTTGGCAGAGCTATCAGCAACATCCTGTATGGAGTTATTGAGATCCCTGAGCAAATCGTTCGAAAGAACGAACAATACGGAGCTAACGCAGGTTGGTCATATGGAGCTGTATCCGGCACACGTAAAGCATTTAGCCGAATGGGCTATGGCTTCTATGAGCTATTCACATTCCGTTGCCCTACTTACCATGGCACATTTAAGCCACCGTATGAAAAATGTGGAACTGATGGCAACATCAGCATGAACGTGGATGACGGCTTGTCTGAATTCCCACCTGAACTAGGCCCAGAAGGGTATTACTCACACGTCAGAACTCAGAAATTCTAGGTCCTACCACAGCATAACCTACATTTTATTAAGCACTCTCGCGAAAGCAGAGTGCTTTTTTGTGCCCTTACATCTCCCCTGCTATGGGACAATTTAGTCACAAATGAATACTAGACATTTTGGAGAATTAATCCACATTCAACTACGTCAACGCCGTGCTGAATACGGTATATAACCAAACTAAAAACAAATGAATACCAAACAATTACTAATGTCAGCAGCCATAGGAACTGCAACTATCTTTGGTCTTAACTCTTGCGGAGATAAGAAAGAAACAGGAACTAACTCAACTGATGCTGAAAAGGTACTAGTGATCACTGCTATCCCAGATGAGAAGATCTCTGATCAAGAAATCAAATACAAGGCACTCGCTGACTACTTATCTAAGGAATTAGATATCAAGGTAGAGCTCAGCGTTTCTAAAAACTATGATGCCGCTGTCAACCGCTTCGCGAATAACGAGGTTCAGCTAGTCTGGTTCGGTGGACTCACCGGCGTTCAGGCTCGAAATAAAGTCCCCGGTGCAAAAGCAATCGCACAGGGCCTCGCTGACCCAAACTATAAATCTTACTTCATTGCTCACAAGGACACTGGGCTTGAAAAATCTGCTGATTTCCCAAAGGCAATCGCAGACATGACATTCACCTTTGGAAGCACCAAGTCAACATCTGGCAGACTGATGCCCACTTGGTTCCTCAAACAAGAAACTGGCCAGACCCCTGACGAGTTCTTTAAGAAAGGTGTGCAATTCCGTAAATCTGGTGGCCACGTAGCAACTGCTGAAGTTGTACAGGCTGGCACAGTACAGGTAGGAGCTCTTAGCTACAAAACTTATGATAAGTTGGTAGCGGATGGCAAGATTGACCCCTCTATTGCTAAAATCATCTGGGAAACACCATCCTACGCAGACTATAACTTCACTGCCCACCCATCACTCAATGAGACATTTGGCGATGGCTTCATCGCAAAGCTACAGAAAGCACTAGTGGAATGTAAGGACGAAAAGGCACTAGCTTCAGTCAACCGCAAGGGCATTATCAAAGCGAAGAACTCAGACTTCGATGGTATCGTAAAAGTTGCCAAAGAACTCAAGTTCATCAAGTAAACAACTTATCGTCACAACCTGTGATTAATATTACAACATCCTTTGCGCTCATCGCTCAAAGGATGTTTTTCCATGGCTAAGTTATTCCAACTCCAAAATCTCACCAAACGCTTTGGCTCAGTCTTAGCTATAGACAGTGTGAATATTGACATTGAGCAAGGTGAAATCATTGCGCTTATCGGCTCATCTGGCAGCGGTAAAACCACCTTACTCAAGCTTCTCAACGCTCAGCACGAAGCGGATGAAGGAGAGGTCATCCTCTCTAATGAAACTATCAGCTCGCTAAATCATAGGCAACTTCGTGAGGTAAGAAGCAAGATCTCATTTATCCCGCAGGATCTAGGGATAGTAAAGAACCTCAAAGTTTTTCAAAACGTCTTTCTAGGGAAGGTAGGACTCACCAGCACTGCAGTCATGTTGTGGAGATTCCTCTTCCCACCTAAATCTGAGATCCTCAAAGTCCACAAACTTCTAGAAAGAACAGGTATCTCTGAGAAACTCTATAGCACCACGTCTACACTCTCGGGCGGCCAACAACAGCGCGTAGCAGTTGCAAGATCACTCTTCCAGAGAGCACACACCATTCTGGCTGACGAGCCTATCTCATCCGTTGATCCCGCCAGAGCGCGCAGCCTTATCAAGCTCCTCATCGATATCAGCCGCGAGAATAATATAACCCTCATCATGTCGATCCATAACATCGAACTCGCGCAAGAGTTTTTCCCTCGTTTGATCGGCCTTAAAAAGGGTCGTGTTCAATTTGATAACGACAAAGTGAGCCAAGCCGACCTCGACACCCTCTACCAACTCAGCGAAGAACAACTCGCGCAGTAACACAATGAGAAGCCTGTATAAAGTGAAAGAACAAGATTCTGCTGCAGGCAAGAAGCGTTCCTTCATCTTTGCTATCGTAATCATCCTCTTCTTCTGCCTCTATGGACTAGGACTCGGGTGGAAAGACTTCCTCCCTTCAGAAAATGGTTACCTGCTTTTCAAAAAATTCGCAGCTTCCTCACTCAGCCCTGCACTAGATTATCAGAGCACAGGCATCCCAGAAAGTGCTCCACCATACTATCACAAAGTCCTTAAATCCCTCTGGCTAACACTCCAGTATGCTACTTGCGCGATGAGTATAGCACTGTTGTTAGGAATTTCACTCGGCTTCCTTTGTTCTAAATCTTGGTGGTCACAAGCTAGGAACTCGCGTGGATTTCATGTTCTTCATATCTTCGTTCACAGACTAGCGCGAACGGTCATCACCTTTGGCAGATCTATCCACGAGCTACTCTGGGCACTACTTTTCATTACTGCTTTAGGAACTTCACCCTTTGCCGCCATCATGGCGCTCGCCATCCCCTACGGCTGCACGCTAGCAAAAGTCTTCTCAGAAATCATCGATGAACAAGACCTCAGCAATAGCACCTGTCTCAGAGCCCATGGTGCTCACTCCCTGAGTTCATGGATATTTGGAATGATCCCAAGCGCTATCCCAGACCTCATCAGCTACGCACTCTACCGCTACGAATGCGCCATCCGCTCCGCCGCTATCCTAGGCTTCGTCGGTATCACCACCGTTGGTTACCATATCGAAACAGCCTTTGCCGATGGTCACTACAATGAAATATGGACACTCCTTTATAGCCTATTGTTACTCCTTATCGTCATTGAAAAGCTCAGTAGCTATATCAGGCAGAAGATAAACACTACCGCTGAGACTAAGGAAATTCCAGACATACAATCAACTGCTCTAAGCGATCGAGAAAAATCCATAGAACATCTCCGCAAGCAAGCAGGAAAAAAAACTTCACTATACGTCATTGCCGCACTCCTAATTTCACTGACATTGGTTGCTTGGAATTCTGGCGAACCGATACTTTCCGATCTCGGCAGCGACCAGCGCGCAGCAAATCTAGAACGCTTCATCAACCAAGAAATCACCCCCTACCCTGTTAGAATATCTGGTGACTGGGGGGACGCCATCCCTTGGGCGAAAGAACTCCTAATCACTAAAGGGCTAGACGCTACGCTACAGACACTCTACATAGCCACTGCTGCCATCATCATCGCATTTCTTCTAGGGATGATCAGTATTCCCTTTGGCGCTAAATCACTCAATTCGCCACACTACTTCGGAATCACTCTCGGGCTTTCCAAAACCCGCGCATTCACCCGACAAGCGATCTCTCTAGTAACTAGATCCATCCTTATGGTCACCCGCTCGATGCCTGAATTTTTACTAGCCTACCTCCTGCTACAAATACTCGGTTCCACCGCTTGGCCACTCATAGTAGGACTCGCACTGCATAACTACGGGATCATCGGTAGGCTAGGTGGGGAAATTCTAGATAACACTGACCCTAGTAATGCTAAAGTAATAGTCACTCATGGTGGCAGCACCAGCCAGCTCTACCTGTTCACACTACTCCCTAGCGTATTCAACAGACTCATCCTTTACTTCTTTTATCGCTGGGAGACCTGCGTCAGAGACGCCACAGTCATGGGCATGCTAGGTATCAGCTCACTAGGCTTCCTCATTGATGACGCTTCAGCCAGAGACAACCGCGATGAAATGTTCTTCTACATCCTACTCGGTGCCTGCCTCGTCATGATCGGTGATATCGCTTCAGACATAGTCAGGTCTCGTTTGAGGGCTGCCTAAAAATAAGTTCTGAGTATTACAGCTTGCTCTCTATGTGGTGTCAGATAAAACTATTCCATGTCTAACTTCATCTCTCTAATCTTCACCATTTCGTGCTTCATGTCTGTGATTGCGTGCAAAGATACCCAACATAATCATTTTACAGTAAAAGAGCGCCAGGAAATGGAACCAGCTAAAACAGCCGATGAGTGGCTGAACAGACTCCAACTAGATCTTAATAATTCGAGCTTTGGGATATTAATTCCACGACTCTACTCAGAGATCCCTCCAATAGATCATTGGCAAGCTATCACCGCTAAACTTGACCAAATTACAACAGACAGTGCCTCTTTCCAACGGTTCACTAAAACTGAGCAACATTTTCAACACGACAGTGAGGTCAACAGGCTGAAAATCCAATTATTTTCCTCTCTCTTAGTTGAAGACGGGACAAACACTGAGCCACTTTATCGCTCATTACTTCAAATACAAAATAGCTCCGGAGCTTTATCATCTTATCGCTATGATGAATCACTTACTAGACTTCTTCTTCTAAGTAATAATCAGCCAGAATCTATAGAATGGTTTAAAAAATATATTTCAAAAGGCCAAAATACTCATAACAGCTTCAGCAGCAGCAGTAATAAATCAGAAAAAAGCGCTTGGAAAAAAGCTCTAGCAGAAAACCGTATTGATGAAGGAATCCAACTTCTGCTCAAAGCAATAAAAACTGCTCCAGTAACTAAGGACATAAAACTCATTTCTAATCTCGCGACAATAGCCCACCTGCTAGATAAACCAGCGCTAGGAAAGCAAGCAATGACGATGCTTGAGAAAAGCATTATAGCGCATACCAAAACTAATAACCGTCTATCTGCTTACTCATTAGGCAAAGGTTTCAATTACTACGCTCACCAAAAGCAATGGGATAAGCTCTATAGACTCTGCAAAAAAATAACCAATATCAAGTCATCTAAAAAGAAAACATCCAACTACAACACCTCAATAGCAAACGACCTTTTACATTTCCAACTTACTGCTTTATTTGAGTTAAAAAGATTTGACGAGTTTGAAAAAAAAATAACCACAACTATCAAGCACCACACCGACCAACCAAAAGCCGTCTTTAGCCTATTAGAGAAAAATGTTGCCGATTGTCCGTCCGTTGGTGCTCTCTACATTGACATACTTTCTCAGAAGAATGATCTAGCAAGTAAAGAGCTAGCCTATAAGTTCTGCACTCATCTGCTCGCCAGAAACCAGGGAAAAGACGCCTATTACAAGCGTGCGATTAAATTAAATCCAGAAACATCAACCACCTTTATAGCCTCCCTCAGGAAGTATGATCCCTTCGAAGAACGCCCTCTCATTTGGCAGGCCGAAATGGCTCTTCAGGCGGAAGAGCTCGATAAAGCAGATGCTCTCATTCAACAAGCCATAGCGCTCGATCCCTCTGACGGCGATCACGGTAAATTCTCCCGTATGCTCTGCTATGATGTTCTCTCTCGCATTCTCGAAAAACAGGGTAACCCTGAAAAGGCTAAATTCTTTAAAGAAGTCGTCTTTTCTATCCGGCAGGGAGAAATCGCAGATGACTTTCTCTACGCAGGGCTCACCCAAGAGGCCACTGATCGATATAAAGAGGCTCTCGGCCACTTTAACGATGCTTACTGCCTCCAGTCTCGCTTAGCAAAGACACTCATGGAAGCTGGTAAGTTTCATGAAGCCGTCCCTCATTTTAAGAAGGCCTTCGAGCTAATGCCTGTCAGCTTCGGCCCCAGAGAGAGCCATTGCTTTGGCTGCGAGGGCTTATTCGATGACAAGCGCGTCCAGAACATAGCCCTCCCGACACTCAAAGCTTTTTTAGAAAAAGAGCCAGCGAACCCTCGCACACCATATTTGCTAGGACTATTATTTGAGGAAATGAAAAAAGATCCAGAAGCTATTGCGGCCTATCAAAAAGCCATCGAGCTAGATCCACAGTATTACAACGCGGCTAAAAACCTTTATAGGCTAATCTCAAAAGACCTAACAAATTACAATCAAGCAGTAAAACTGAAAAGACAGCTATTCGAAATAGCCCCATACCAGCGAAAAGCCGCATTTATAAATAGCCCACACCTACTCAAGAGCTACTGGAAACTCGCACAAAATTTCCCGCCATCCCCCATCAAGCTAGCTCCACTGATAGACCTCGGCATAGACATAACCACAAAAAAACTCAGTGATAAACAATTTATAGAACTCCAGCCAAATGAAAGCTCATACAGATCCTCTCATTATCATAACTCAGATGACGCCTTAGATGGCTGGTCAGCTAAGGAGGTCCTCATGAAAAATAGTTTCCTGAATGATGGGTTTTAGCCAGATTGAGTTCAGGGATTCAACCCAGTAAGCGAGTCGTCCCACTAAAATGATTTTACATTTCCAGCTTCCTTCCTTAGCATTAATCCATGCGCATTATTTCTGTCACCACCGCACTAGCACTCAGCTTGAGTGGTTCACTGAGCGCACAGAACCCGGCTAAACCCAAACTCACTGATGATCCCATTTACATAGACGGCATCAGCGCGATGACTGACCACCTCCCTGGAATAGCTAGTAAGAAATTTGCTAGCCTGCTAGCGTCTCAAGCGGAAACGATTGATGCCAAAGACAAACTCCAATTGCTTTTTTTACTCGCCGAATCCCAGATCCGAGCTACCCAGCCTAGTCAGGCACTCACTACTCTAACAGATCCACTCATTGCAGACCATCCAGATGCATTTTTCTGGAAAGGTCAGGCACTCGCCACTGCTGGTAGATACAATGATGCTATCCAGATGCTTGAGCAGGCAGCACCAGAATCTAAGCACTACAAATTAGCTCAGATTAAAATAGCCTACCTAGCAGCAGCTCTCAATGACATTGATAAAGCAATCGCCATTCTAAGTAAATCACTGGCAGACAACGAAGACACTCCCTCGCTATCTCCACAAAGCTACCTCTCACTTGCTAACCTCCATATAGCAAAGAAAGATCCAGTCAATGCAGCTAAAATACTGGAGAAAATATTTGCTACTGACGAACCCACCATCAAGGTGAAACAAGTCATTCAAGCGCAGGTTAAAATTCTACAGAAAAATTACCCCCAGGCGATTACTATGCTCGGTGACCTAGTGAAATCTCCAGAGACCCTCGACCACAAAACCCTCAGCTACGCCACCCTCTATCTGGCTGATGCTCTCCAACTCAATAACCAAAACCAGGAGGCTATCGATACTCTAGTCCGCTACTTAGATGAAAATGCCGACAGCCCACTGCTCGGACCAATGTTTACCAGACTAGGAAATTGGATACCTGAGGATGCTTCGATCACTGACATCACCATTAAGAAAATCATCACATGGGCAGACCGGGGGCAGCAGGAAACGGCTTCGGGAATCACCCTGAGTAATCGAGATGAAGAGCGTGCAGACCTCAGAGCTTTTGCCCATTATTATTATGCACGTTGTCTCGCTACTCAAACTGAGACGACAAGCAAAACCAAAGCAATTTTTGAGTTCAGCCTACTCAGACTCCGCCACCCTACTCATATCCTCGCAGGCACATCACTGAGTGATACCGCAACCACCCAACTCGCTCTTGATAGAATGGAACCTGCTAAGGAGACACTCAAGCTCATCCAGCGACTCAATATACCCATCGCGCCCATCGCCAAGCAGCAGGCTGCATTTCTGCTGGGCAAACTGAACCTCGATGAGAAAAACTACCCTGCTTCAGCTGCCGCATTCCAGACTGTGGTCGATACAGCCCAGAATGGGACCCAGCTCCAAACCGCCGCTATCATCAATGCTGCCAGCGCCTACCTCTCCGCTGCGGATGCAGAGGGATTCCAGAAGCTCAAGCAGAACATAGGTGACATAGCCATCCAGAATAACCTACTTTTAGAATACGCACTCTGGTTAGCAAATGAAAACAGACCTGAGGCACGTTCCATCCTCTATGACTTCACGCTGAAGTTCCCAGACCACCCGCGCATCACTGAGGCAAGAATGGCACTAGCACACCACTGCCTCAGAGTATCACCCGTAGATGCAGATTTATGCCAGACTATCATTCCAGAAATTAGTAAGGAAAAACTACATAAGGATCAATATGCTGACTACTCCTACCTACTTTACAGAAATGCCGCCGCAAACATGGACTACGCTGGTGCTGCCAATGCTGCTAGACAATTTATAGAGACCTTCCCTCAGCATCCACGCATGGTGGAGTTCACCCTGCTCCAGGGACAGGCATTCTACCACAATGGTCAGCATAACGAGGCTCGCATTATTCTCAAGAATCTAGTAGCAACTTACCCCGAACATCCGCTTAAAAACTATGCGAAATACTACGCAGCCATGACTGCAAAACAAGTAAACACCCCACAATCAAAGGATGAAGCGATCCTGTTATTCTCTGAGATAGCTGGAGGAAAATCTAACCTCAGCACAGAATCTCTCCTCCAGCTTTCCAAGCTCTACATGGATAAAAACCAACCTCAACAAGCGGTCAATGCCCTAAAACTCGTCTTTGATGCCCAGCCTAAAGGGAAGAAATCTCTCAATATAGGTAATAAACTCGCATCTGCCTACCATGCACAAGGAGGCTCTGAACCAGCAAATTTCCAGTTAGCACTTAATATCTATGATACTCTCATCAAGCAACACCAGGGAGACCCCCAGTCCCTCAACCAGATCAAATACAACCAAGCACTCACTCTCCAGCACATGGGTAATGATGATAAAGCCCTAGAAATTTACTACTCCGTCATCAACATCGACACCAAAATCAGGCCCATCACTGAGTGGATCTGGTATTACAGATGTGGATTCGACGCCATCGCGATGCTCGAAGAAATGAAAAACCCTAATGGAGCCATCGCCATCGCCAAGAAACTAGCCGCCAGCAATGGTAGCCGTGCTGAGGACGCTCGTGTTCGCGCCAGAAAACTAGAAATGAAACACATGATTTGGGAATTTTAAAATTTATCAGACATAGCTTGAAATTGCCTAGTTCTCCCTTACACTATTTTTAGTTTACAACCACATTAATATTATCTCATGAGCAAACCTACCTGTTCTCTCTGCCAGTTTTGGCATTCCTCCATCGGAAAGAAAATCATCGTTGCGCTCACCGGCGCCGTCCTCGCAGCCTTTCTACTAGGGCATCTCACTGGCAACCTTCTCATGTATGTGGGAGCTGAAGCCTTTAATGAATATGCAGAATTTCTACACAATATGCTCCACGGAGTAGGTGTCTGGATAGCGCGTATTTCTCTGCTTACCTGCCTAGTCCTCCACGTAGCTGCTACTATCAGTCTAGTACGTGCTAACAATACAGCGAAAGGACAGAACTACGAGAAGGCAGAAACAAGCGTCGCCTCTGGCTCATCACGCATCATGGTTTGGTCAGGCCTCACTATTTTAGCCTTCGTTATCTTTCATATCCTACACTTCACCACACGTAATACCAGTGCTAGACTGAAAGAGCTCGGTGATACAGGAGATGCATACCAAATGGTAATCGAAGGCTTTCTTAGTATCCCAGTAAGTCTTTTCTACATCATTGCAATCTCACTCCTCTGCTCTCATTTGAGCCATGGCGTTGCTTCCATTTTCCAAACCCTAGGTTTAAGGACGCGTAATAATGCATCGCTCATTAATGGATTCGCCAAAGGATATACAGCTCTAATATGGGTAGGCTTCATCTCTATCCCAGTGGCTGTTCTAGCCGACATCATCAAGTAATCATTTCACACTCTAACAACCTCTAATCATGCCTCTAAATTCAAACATACCTGAAGGACCAATCGAGCAGAAATGGACTAAGCATAAGATGGACTCCAAGCTCATCAACCCTGCTAATAAACGTAAGTTTACTGTAATCGTCGTAGGCTCAGGGCTCGCTGGTGGAGCCGCTTCCGCAACACTCGCTGAGCTAGGTTACCAAGTAAAATGCTTCTGCTACCAAGACTCCCCACGAAGAGCACACTCCATCGCAGCGCAGGGCGGTATCAATGCTGCCAAGAACTACCAGAATGATGGTGACTCAGTCCGCCGTCTATTTTATGATACCGTCAAAGGCGGCGACTTCCGCTCTCGTGAATCCAACGTTCACCGACTCGCAGAAGTTTCTAACAACATCATCGACCAAGCAACTGCTCAAGGAGTTCCTTTCGCCCGCGAATACGGTGGACTATTGGACAACCGCTCATTCGGTGGAGCACAGGTTTCCAGGACATTTTATGCCCGTGGCCAGACTGGCCAGCAGCTACTCATCGGTTGCTATCAAGCACTAGAAAAAGAAATCTCAAAAGGGGGCGTAGAAATGCACACCCGCACAGAGATGATGGACCTTGTCACTGTGGACGGACATGCTAAGGGCATCGTCGTGCGCGATATGAAGACTGGCGAAATTTCTAGCCACGCTGCCGATGCCGTCTGCATCGCATCTGGCGGATATGGTAATGTGTTCTTCCTCTCTACCAATGCGATGGGATGTAATGTCATGGCAGCCTACAAGGCACACAGGAAAGGCGCCTACTTCGCTAACCCATGCTACACTCAGATTCACCCTACCTGTATCCCTGTCAGTGGTGACTACCAGTCTAAACTAACTCTCATGTCTGAGTCACTCAGAAATGACGGTAGAATCTGGGTCCCTAAATCTGAAGATGATGCTAAA
>JBLHQF010000064.1:0-12381 GCA_047624885.1 Cryomorphaceae bacterium
AGGAAGCCATGATTTATCTAGCTCGATCTCACTTCCTTCGTCCGCCATCATTTCAACCCCCATGAGAGTTTCAAAATAAAACCTGAGCGTCCATTTAGGATCTTTCTCACCCAGAAATTTACAGCAAGCGATCAAGATCTCATCATTGATCATTTCTATCTCGGGTGGTTTATTATATTCCATATTGCTGATCAAAAATTTAACCTCTTCTGTTGTATACTTCTCCACTAAGATTTCTTTAATTAGAACATCTTCATTTATAGTATTCCCCTTATTTTTAGCCATGAAACTTTTCATACCTTCAGGATAATCTGTTTTAAATGCTGGTTTGTCAGAAACGACTTCCTCAGCTTGATCCGTAGCCACAACTTCACCTGACTTGCTTTTACATGCTGAGAGCAAGGCGCTGATTAAGATAACTAGACTGAAGAAATACACTTTCATTTTACTGATTCTACTCATTTAACTCTCAACGGTAAATCAATTTCCACAGGACATGTGAAATTTGAATCGACGACTTATTATCCTTTGATTCATTATGGGTATATACCTCTATTGCGTGCCTTCAGCACGACTTCCGTAGGGAGATCCCCCCCCAATAGCGGAAGCCTTGGGATTGGGTGTGTTTTAGTAGCTTCGGCTTGCAGCTGCAGTCCGTTCCTGAGGTATATTGCAGCTAGGATATAGAGATGAGGCCGGTAAATCTGTAGCGGTGACACTCTGTCGCCTTTGGTAAAGCTACTGAGAAACGACAGGGTGTCGTTTCTACGAAAAAGCCCTCAGCAAGATTCCTTGCTGAGGGCTTTTGAAAATCTGAAAGAGCTTGGAAAGCTCTTCTACGGTAAACTACTTGCGCTTACGCTTGAGTTGTAGTCTGGCGGCGTTGGTTGCGATGGTGGCTTGGAGGTGGGCGGCTTCTTCGGCATCTTCGGCAGATACTTTTTCTAGCTGCTCCTCTGCGCGCTTCATTGCTGCTTCTTCGACAGCTTCATCGATCTCATCTTCGCCAAAGGCTGAGTCTGTGAGGACTGAGACCTTCTCCTGAGTGACCTCTGCGAATCCTGACCCAATCGCTAGCTCTTGAATCTTACCATCTTTCTCATAGCGGAGTTCGCCAGGCTGGAGTGCTGTGACGAGAGCCGCGTGCAGCTCTAGGATACCCATCTCACCACCCGCACCAGGTAGGTAAACGTCTGTGACTGTGTCTGAGAAGATCTTCTTCTCCGGAGTTACGATTTCTAGTTGAAGCATGTGGTTCGAGTTTAGAGTTTAAAGTTGCCAGTTTAAAGTTGGCTTAGTCGCGTGGCACTGTTTCGATGCCGGCTTTCATGTAGAAGTTACCTTCTGGCACGTCGTCCCACTTACCTTCGAGGATCTCTGCGAAGCCTTTCACGGTCTCTTCGAGCTTAGAGTATACCCCAGGAACGTTTGTGAATACTTCCGCTACGTGGAACGGCTGAGTAAGGAAACGCTGTATTTTACGAGCACGGTAAACTGAAAGCTTATCTTCGTCTGAGAGTTCGTCCATTCCAAGAATCGCAATGATGTCTTGAAGGTCTTTGTATCTCTGAAGGATGTTCTGAACTCCACGTGCTACTCTGTAGTGCTCATCACCGATGATGTCGGCTGCGAGTGCTTTAGAGGTAGATGCGAGTGGGTCAACCGCTGGGAAGAGTCCCTGCTCGGCGAGTGAACGCTCGAGAACAACAGTCGCATCAAGGTGAGCGAAGGTGTTTGCTGGGGCTGGGTCAGTCAAGTCATCCGCAGGAACGTAAACCGCCTGGAGTGAGGTGATAGAACCTTTCTTAGTAGAAGTGATTCGCTCCTGAAGTCCTGCCATTTCCTCAGCAAGTGTAGGCTGGTAACCAACTGCTGATGGAGTTCTTCCAAGTAGAGCAGATACTTCTGATCCAGCTTGTGAGAAACGGAAAATGTTGTCAACAAAGAGTAGAACGTCTTGTCCTTCTTCATCGCGGAAATGCTCAGCCATGGTGAGTGCTGAAAGAGCAACACGGAGACGTGCTCCCGGAGGCTCGTTCATCTGTCCGTAAACGAGTGCTACCTTTGATCCAGGAACAAGAATTGGGTTACCTTTTTCATCGCGCTTAGGGTCATCGTTTTCGTCACGCTCGCAGGCGATAACTTTTGATTCTAGCATTTCCCAGTAGAGGTCATTTCCTTCACGAGTTCTCTCACCCACACCAGCGAATACTGAGTAACCACCATGCCCGAGAGCAATGTTGTTGATGAGTTCCATGATAACCACTGTCTTGCCAACACCTGCACCACCGAATGCGCCAACTTTACCACCTTTAAGGAACGGGCAGATAAGGTCGATCACTTTGATTCCTGTTTCGAGGATCTCTGTGGATGATGCTTGGTCAACGAGCTTAGGTGCAGCACGGTGAATCGATGCACGCTTGCTTGCGTCAGGGAGCGGCACGTTTTCGTCCACGACGTCGCCTGTGACGTTAAAGATACGCCCTAGAACTTGGTCACCTACTGGCACTGTGATTGGGGAGCCTGTGTCAGTGATCTCAAGACCGCGCTTAAGGCCGTCTGAAGAACTCATCGCAATAGCGCGAACCCATCCGTCTCCGAGGTGCTGCTGCACTTCGAGAACGAGCTTAGTTGCTTCACCATTGAGATCGAAGTTGATCTCTAGTGCATTATAGATACTAGGTAGTGTGCTAGCTTCTGAGAAGTCAGCATCCACAACGGCGCCGATCACCTGAACAATTTTTCCTGCGTTACTCATATATTTAGTTGGTTTGTATGTTTAAATTTTTTGTTATTTTGAAGTAGTTGAAATCATTTACTATTCCATTGCTTTCATCGCAGTGGTGATTTCTAAAAGCTCAGAGGTAATGGCTGCCTGGCGGAGCTTGTTGTAGTCGAGTGTGAGGTCGTCGATCATGTTGTTCGCATTATCAGTAGCAGACTTCATAGAGACCATTCGTGCTGAGTGCTCAGAAGCGCGGGCCTCTAGGATCATCTGGTAGATCTGGAAGTTTAGATACTGTGGAAGCAGAGTATCGAGAACCACCTCTGGGGTAGGCTCAAACTCGTAGTCCTTGGACATTGCGGACGCATGATCAGTTTCCTTGATCTTGTCTTTTCCTACACCTTCGTAATCTTGCTTTTCTGCGAGCTTAGAAGCATCGATAGGAAGAAGCTGTGAGACGTGTGGTGTCTGAGTCATTGTGGACACGAAGTTCGTGAAGCAGACTTTGATCTTATCGAAATTTCCCTCAAGGAATTGCTCGGTGAGGAACTTAGCGATAGGACGCGCTTCGGAGAAGGCGACTGGATCGGCTACGATGAAATCAGCTTTAACCTTATCACCTGTTTTCTCAACTTGGATGCGCAGTTTCTTACCTACAGTTGCGTAAGTAGTATGCTCGTTCTGCTCTCTTCTTACTAGCTTCAGAAGGTTGGTATTGAGACCACCGCAGAGCCCTTTGTCAGTAGAAATGACGAGGGTCAGAGTTTTCTCTCCATCGCGCTTCTCTAGAAGTGGGTGAGATTCTTCATCCACGTTTTCCTTGAGGTTTACGAGAACTTGGTTCAGCTGATCAGCATAGTCACGACCAGCGAGTGCTTGGTCCTGGGCCTTTTTCATTTTAGCCGCAGCAACAAGTTGCATCGCACGTGTGATCTGTGCTGTGTTTTTTACCGACTTGATACGTCGGCGGATGTCTCTGAGGTTTGCCATTTTTTTTGAAGTAGTTAGTAGATAGTAGAAGAGTAGTTAGGGATAAAGCACCGCTAACGCAGTGCTTTCTAAATACCTTACTTCCAAGAACCTTTGAAGTCTTTAAGTGCTGAGTGGAGAGCATCGTTTACTCCGTCAGTCATTGCTTTATCATCAGCGATGAGCTGAAGAACGTCTGCCTTGCGAGTGTCCATGAATTCTTCAAGTCCAGTCTGGCATTCCTTGATGCGATCTACAGCCACATCATCGAAGTATCCATTCTGCATTGAGAAGAGAACCACTACCTGCATCTGCATTGATTTAGGTGCGTATTGGTCTTGCTTGAATAGCTCAACAATACGGAGACCTTTTTCGATCTTACCTTTAGTCTGCTCATCAAGATCTGATCCAAACTGAGCGAATGCCTGGAGTTCACGGAACTGAGCTAGGTCTAGCTTAGTCGTTCCAGATACTTTTTTGATCGCCTTAGTCTGCGCTGCAGAACCAACTCGGGATACTGATAGACCAACTGAAATCGCTGGGCGGATGCCCTGGAAGAAGAGGTCAGTCTCAAGGAAAATCTGTCCGTCTGTGATCGAGATCACGTTCGTTGGGATGTAGGCAGATACGTCACCAGCTTGTGTCTCAATGATCGGAAGAGCAGTGAGTGAACCACCACCAGCATTCTCTGAGAGACGTGCTGAACGCTCAAGAAGTCTTGAGTGAAGGTAGAAAACGTCACCAGGATAGGCTTCACGTCCTGATGGGCGCTTAAGAATGAGTGATACCTGACGGTAAGCTACAGCGTGCTTAGAAAGGTCATCAAATACGATGAGACATTCTTTGCCCTGATCCATTAGATATTCAGCTACTGCACAACCGGTGTAAGGTGCGAGATACTGGTTAGCCGCTGAGTCAGCAGCTGTTGCCGCTACGATGGTGGTGTATTCCATGGCGCCTGCTTCTTCGAGAGTCGCTTGGATACGTGCTACGTTAGAGGCTTTCTGACCGATCGCTACGTAGATACAGTAGAGTGGTGCGTGACCTTTTAGCTTGCCTTGCTCGGCAGCCTTGTTCTGGTTCGCTTGTGAAATGATGGTGTCGATAGCGATGGTAGTTTTACCAGTAGCGCGGTCACCAATGATGAGCTCACGTTGTCCACGGCCGATTGGAACCATAGCGTCTATCGCCATGATACCAGTCTGCACTGGGACAGATACTGATTTACGCTTAATGATACCAGGAGCTAGCTTCTCAACTGGGTAATTAGCAGATGCGGCGATGTCGCCTTTTCCATCGATGGGAGCACCGAGTGTGTCAATGATACGACCAAGAAGTGCTTCACCTACTGGCACGGAGAGTAGCTTGCCAGTGGTCTGGCACTCGTCACCTGCTTTGAGGTGAAGATATTCGCCTAGTAGAACGGCTCCGACTTCGCCTTCCTCAAGGTTCATCGCAAGACCAGTCACTCCACCAGGGAATGAGATCATCTCGTTTAGCTGACAGTCGCTAAGACCTTCAACCTTTGCAACACCGTCACCGATTTCGCGGATGGTGCCTACGTTTGTTTTACCTACGGAAGTCGTTACGTTCGCGATTTCCTGTTCTAGTTCCTGAAGAATGCTGCTCATATCTATTGTTTGTTAGATTTTTTTAATGTTGCCTTGATTGGCGGATTCGTTTTGTTAAATAATGATGCTATTAAAATGCATTAGCGAGTTTATCGAGGCGGCCTTTTACTGAACCATCCCAGACATCGTCACCTTTGCGGATGCGAATTCCGCCTAATAAAGCGGGGTTTACTTTGTATTCAAATGTGAGTCCATCACCGTGTTGAGAGATCATCTTGCTTGTGATGCTCTGGCCGGTTGCTTCATCAAGCTCCTTGGCGCTCTCTACGATCACGTGGCGCTGAGCCAGATCCAGACGCACTTGGCGGTGGAGTGTGGCTAGGATACCCTGATAGTTTCTTGGCTTTCTCTCTACGAGTGCCTTGATGACGGTGCGTAGCTTGTCCTCATCAAGTCTCCCGCCTGCGGCGCAAAGTCTGAATAGGCGTTTTCCTGCTGCGGCTGCGTCTTTAGTTACTTTCATGTGATTGTATGGTGATCGGACGTTGAGAAATTTTTATTTCGAGAATATACTGAGCTGCTTAGCTTTCGATAGATGCGACTGCCTCTTCGTTGATGCGCTTGTTGTCATCATCGTTGAGAACTTTGCCAGTCACGCTAGCGGTAGTGGCTGCCACGAGACGACCGAAGTCCTGCTTGAGTTCTGCCACCATCTGAGTGCGTTCTGACTTAGCTGCGTCCTCTGCCTTCTGAAGAATCCCCTGTGCCGAAGCGATTGCTTCCTGGGTTTTCTGCTCGGATAGATTTGCGGCGCTGTCCTTAGCTTCTTCGATGAGGCGCTTAGCGGTGCTATTAGCTTCTTCGATGGCGGCTGCAGTGCGTTCCTCAGACTCTGCGAGTTGAGTTTCGATACGCTTCAGTTTCTCTTCACCTTCAGAGATTCTATTCTTGCGCTGCTCTAGCATTGCTTGGATAGGACCAAAGGCGAATTTCTTCAACACGAACAGCACGATGATGAAATTTACTACCTGAGCAATGAATAGAGGCCAGCTGATACCAAATTTTTCGGTAAGCTGAGTGATTACGTTTCCTTCTGCTGCTAAAATTGTGAACATTTTCCTGTGTGTATTTTCGAGTTGAATGTTGCGCGCCGCCACAGTGAGTGACGGCGCGCAAAATAGTTTTTACTTAGAACCTTAATTATACAGCGAATGCTGATAGAATGAAGATACCCTCGATGAGAGCAGCTAGAATAATTGAGATTGTAAGAATAGGGCCAGATGCTCCTGGGTTACGTCCAGTTGCTTCAGCTGCTTTTGAACCGAGAAGACCGATTCCGATTCCGCCGCCGAGTGCTGCGGCTCCTACTAAGATTGCTTTTGACATTAACATAATATTATTTAGTTGGTTGTTGGTTGTTATTTGTTGTTTTTTCCAGAAGCCCCCACTTTCTTGTTATGGTCAGACTCCTAAAAGGTTATAAATTTATTTTAGTGAGCGTGCTCTTCGTCGTGATCATCATGCTCGCAGATGAGCTTGAGGAATACTGCACTGAGCAATGTGAATACAAGCGCCTGAATGAAGCCAACGAGCAGCTCCATAAACATGAATGGCAGCGCAGGAAGGAAACGCATCCAATCATAAGGAACGAGATGCATGAGCTTATCAAGCGTTACTTCACCACCGAAGACGTTACCGAAGAGGCGGAAACTAAGTGCCACTGGGCGGATGAATATAGAGATGATCTCAAGAATACCTACTAAGAAGAAAATAACAATCATACCAACTTTCATCGCACCATTAAAGTCACCCTTAGGGGCGAAGATGTGAGTGGCGAAACCTTTCACACCATTTTCGGTGAATGCCCAGTAGAACCAGAGGATCGCGAAGATCGCGGACATCGCTGCAGTCATGTTGAGGTCAGCATTTCCACCACGAAGAACTGGATGGTAACCGCCGCCCGCATCGTATGCCACGATAGAACCGACTCCCGGAATAAGACCAAGGTAGTTAACAAGGATGATGAGCATGAATGTGCCACCGAAAAACCAGAACGTGCGTTTAACGAGATGATCACCGAGGATACCACCGAAGAAATTATAGAGAGTCTCCACGAGCCACTCGGCGAAGTTTTGGAATCCAGCCGGAACCATTGACATTTTCTTAGTAGCAGCTCTGCAGAAAAGAATGATCAGCAGTGCCGCTATCCACACCATTAACATTGAGTTCGTGATTGCGAATGAATCTTTATCACCGATAAGCACGTCTGCGCTAGGTCCATGAGCAGCCATTAAACTGTTCATGCTGATGAAGAATAAGAGAATTGATGTGAAAATTTTGCCCATTTCTTTGTAAATTGTGTGCTTTGACTTGTAGAAGTCGCAGGTCAATAACCTGATCGCCCATTTCGATCAAGCGAATTTGTGAAATTTTTCACAAAGTCTTGATAACCGCTCATAATCAACACTTAATAGCTTTTCGCCACTCTCTAATATATTACTCATATCTAAATCATTTACCTTATCGTGAGTTCAAATCAAAAAAAGCGTGCATCACTTGGCTTCCACTAGTATGAGTCGCCCTATGTGGAAAGGCAGATTCGCTCAGGCAACAGCAGACTTAGTGCAACAATACGGAGAGTCCATCTCGTATGATTGGAGACTTTATAAACACGATATCGCAGGCTCTATCGCTCATGCGCGCGCTCAGATGAAAGCCGAGTTACTCACTGAGGATGAGTTTCAGCAGATAGAAAATGGTCTACGTGCCATCGAAAAAGACATCGATGCAGGGAACTTCGACTTTTCTATCGAACTGGAAGATATCCATATGAACATCGAGTCTGAGCTCACGAAGCGTATCGGCGCGGCCGGCGGCAAGCTCCACACCGCTCGCTCTAGAAACGATCAAGTCGCTACCGATACTAGGCTCTACTGCCGCGATCAGATCAACGTCATTTCTAACCACCTAAAGGCTCTCCAGACTGCGCTGCTAGATAAAGCAGATGAATACGCGGCTGCCGTCATCCCCGGCTACACCCACCTCCAGCGTGGACAACCAGTGACCGTGGGGCACCATCTTTTGGCCTATGTGGAGATGATTTCACGTGATCTGGATCGTCTCAACGATGCCAGAAAACGTGTCAACGTCTCCCCTCTCGGTTCCGGCGCGCTCGCGGGATCCACGATTAATCTCGACCGCGAACAGATCGCCGCCGAACTAGGATTCGATAGCATCACTACGAACTCGATGGACGCCATTTCTGACCGCGACTACATCATGGAATTACTCTTTGATTTCGCGCTCGTAGGCACGCATCTTTCCCGTCTCTCAGAAGATCTCATCCTCTGGTGCTCTAGCGAGTTTGGCTTCGCCACTCTAAGCGATGCCCACACTACGGGCTCATCACTCATGCCGCAGAAAAAAAACCCAGATGTCTGCGAGATAACACGTGGCAAGACCGGCAGACTCTACGGAAATCTCGTTTCACTGCTCACTTCAGCAAAAGGGCTCCCACTCACCTACAACCGTGACCTTCAGGAAGATAAAGAGCCATTATTTGACTCCATTGACACCCTCGTCATAGCACTCAGCGTGAACACTGAAATGATCGCTGATATGGTCATCAACGTTGAGACCTGTGAGGCCGCCGCAAGTGACCCACTCCTTCTCGCTACTGACCTAGCAGACTACCTCGTGAAAAACGGAGTCCCCTTCCGTAGCGCTCACGAGCTAGTGGGAAAGGCAGTCGCAGTCAGTGTGCAAACTGCCACTCCGCTCGATCAGCTTGATCTAACAGAAATTTCCAGCCACTATGGAGCTGACGCCAAAGACGTCTTCAACCTCCAGACCGCACTCGCCGCCAGAACCAACCCAGGCGCTCCTAGTATCCAAAATGTAAAGGCACAAATCCAGCGCTGGAGGAATGCCTAGCCATTTCAACTTAAAGAACCTAACGACAACTATATTATGATCGATCAAACTTGGTATTACATGGATGGAGCTGGAGCCCAGCAGGGCCCCATCACCATCCCTCAACTTCAGTCACTCGTTGCAAGCGGAAGCATCACGACTGGAACCCAAGTATGGACAGAAGCCCTCGGCGAGCAATGGATACCAGCAGCAAATGTAGAAGGACTATTTCCCGCCACACCATCAGCACCAGCCATAGTCGCAGCACCAACATTGCGGACCCCCTCTTTAGTAACCACGATTTCTGATACATCAGATCTACAGCAGCCAACGCGCGCGGCCACCACACCAATGATCGCTAGCACGCCCACCACCCAAGCAGTGACGGGCGTCCCCGTCCCATCATCACTTGCCGCACAGCAAGGGCAAGCAGCAAGTCCCTATGAAAGCCCAGTAGCCGACCCCCAGCAATTGGCTGATGGCCTCTACCCTGCAACTATCACTAAAGGCGGCAGCATGGGGTTCTGGAGCATGTTGTTTTTCGGAGGAATACTCTGCATGATTCTGGGAGCGATGGTCGCTGGCACGTTCACTCAAGATCTCGAAGCATCTGCAACTGGCTCTACTTTGACTATCGGATTATCACTCCTTGGCTTAGGCGCTGCCAGTATTTCTATTTCAGGAATACTCACCTACATCTACCTCTACCGCGCATGGAAATGTCTGCAACCAGGAGGTGCCACCGTCTCACCCGGTGCCGCTATAGGATTCTTGTTCATCCCATTGTTCAACATCTACTGGCTTTTCAAGGCCGTTGGTGGATTACCTAAACAATGGAACACGATTACCTCTTCTTACCCTAACACCAAAAATGCCCCAAAACTCACCATGGCCGCCTTCATCTGCATGTTGCTCATCCCCGTCATCGGGCAGATCATTTGGCTCAGTCAGATCACCAAAGGGCTAAACTTCATGGCCGCACTCCACTTCCAGCAGTCCAGACCAGCCGGCAGCGCACTCGCAGGACTTGGAAGCAACTCAAATTTTCAATAACCCTCCCCAAGAAAAACAACTAAACTTTTCACCCTACCCTTAGTCTGGTCAAACAAGCTAGGGGTTTTACTTTTCATTCAACAAACTTTCACTACAGTCCCGAAAAATTATCATGAAACCATTTCCATTCGACACATTTGAACCTAAGTGGCAAGCCCACTGGGAAGACAACAAGACCTTTAGCGTCGCTAACCCTGGTGATGAGGGTTTTGATGCCTCTAAGCCGAAATATTTCGTTCTAGACATGTTCCCCTATCCATCTGGTGCGGGTCTCCATGTGGGCCACCCTGAGGGGTACACGGCTACCGATATCCTCGGCCGCTACAAGCGAATGACCGGTCACAATGTCCTCCACCCGATGGGATGGGATGCCTTTGGACTCCCCGCTGAGCAATACGCCATCAAGACTGGTCAGCACCCTCGCGTGACCACTGAGCAGAATTTGGACAATTTTCGCCGTCAGCTAAAGTCACTCGGATTTGGTTATGACTGGGACAGAGAAATCAACACCACTGATCCTGAATACATGAAGTGGACGCAGTGGATTTTCATCCAGCTTTATAATTCCTACTTCTGCGAGGAAGAAAAAAAAGCCAAGCCTATTTCTGAACTAGAGGCAAAAGGAATGAGTCGCGAAGAAATCGACGAGCAACGTTTAGCATTCATTTCTGAGGCTCCTGTGAATTGGTCACCCGACCTTGGCACCGTGCTCGCGAACGAGGAAGTGGAAGAATGGAAAAACAAGGGACACACCGTCGAACGTCGTCCACTCAAGCAATGGATGCTCCGTATCACCAAGTATTCTCAGCGACTCATTGATGATTTAGGTCCGCTCGATTGGCCAGAATCGATCAAGCTCTTGCAGACCAACTGGATCGGGAAATCGATCGGTGCAGAGGTAAGTTTTGATCTTCAGGGGAATGAAATCACCGTCTTCACCACCAGACCCGACACCCTTTTCGGAGCTACCTACATGGTGCTCGCGCCTGAGCATCGTCTCGTTTCACAGATCACCACTGCCGAGCAGAAAGACGCTATAGAAGCCTACATAAAAGACTGCGCCTCCAAGTCAGACATGGAGCGTGGCGAGATGAATAAAGACAAGACCGGCATCTTCACCGGAGCCTACGTCACCAACCCAGTAAACGGCGAGCAAATCCCAGTGTGGATCGCAGACTACGTGATGATGGGCTACGGCACCGGAGCCATCATGGCCGTCCCCGGTCACGATGAAAGGGACTATCAATTTGCAATCAAGTTTGAGCTCCCTGTAATTCAGGTGGTCCAGCCCAATGATAAATCAGATTGGAAAGGCTACACAGGCAATGGTAAATCAATCAACTCTGGATTCCTCGATGGCATGAAAACCAAGGATGCGAAGCGGGCAATGATCAAGTGGCTGATCGATAATAAAAAAGGCCAGGCACAAACAAATTTCAAACTCCGCGACTGGCTATTCTCACGTCAGCGCTACTGGGGTGAGCCATTCCCTATCATTTGGGAAAATGGCCAGCATAGCACGATTCCAGAAAGCGAACTCCCCTTGCTCCAGCCAGAAATGGAAGACTTCAAGCCAACTGGCGACCCACGCGGACCGCTCGTCAAAGCGACTAACTGGATCAAATACAGCGAAACAGCCGAACGCGAGACCAACACCATGCCGCAGTGGGCTGGTTCATGCTGGTACTACCTCCGCTATTGTGACCCTAACAACGCGGACCGATTCATCTCCAAAGAAGCAGAAGAATACTGGAGTAGCGATGGCGCAACGGTAGACCTCTACGTCGGCGGCACCGAGCACGCAGTCCTCCACCTTCTTTACGCAAGATTTTGGCACAAAGTGATGTTCGATCTCGGACACCTAACCACCAACGAGCCATTCAAGAAACTAGTGAACCAAGGATTGATCCTCGGAGAAGATGGACAGAAAATGTCTAAGTCTCTTGGTAATGTCGTCAGTCCAGATGAAGTCGTGGATCAATATGGTGCCGACTCACTGCGTCTCTACGAGATGTTCATGGGACCGCTCACTCAGGTGAAGCCCTGGCAGATGAAAGGCGTGGAAGGAGTCTCACGTTTCCTCGCTAAAGTCTGGAGAGTCGCGATGACCCAGACTGATAACGATGGCTGGAAACTTTCAGACAAGATCAC
>JBLHQF010000065.1:0-12376 GCA_047624885.1 Cryomorphaceae bacterium
CCGAAGACTACATCTCAGGACGCTTCGGATAGCACCACAATCAATTCACCACCCCAAACTCACAATTCACAATTCACAATTCACAATTCACAACTCACAATTCACAATTCACAATTCACAACTCACAATTCACAATTCACAATTCACAATTCACAACTCACTATTCAAACTCATGCACACACGAGAACACATTCTAACAGAATTTGATGACGCACTAAACCAGCTCAAATCAAACACTATCTCTATCGCCACACTTACCCAGAAAAACGTAGAAAATGCGTTTTCAGGGCTCACCCAGCGTGACCTGACGATCTGCAATCAAGTCATCGCTGATGACGAGGAAGTGGATCAGCTAGAGATCCAGATCGACAACGACAGCCTGCAAGTGATGGCAAAGTTCCAGCCATTTGCCTCTGACCTAAGGCTCGTGGTGGCATCGATGAAAATCACCCATAACCTGGAGCGTATTTCTGACCACGCGGTGAGCATCGCCAAGCGTTCACGCAAGATCATCAAGAGTGAAGAGCTGGAGGAAACATCATTTATAGAACCAGTCTACCAGCAGGCCCTGCTAATGCTAAAGACCGCGATCCACAGTTACAGTGAAAACAGCACGGATAAAGCTCTCGAGGTGCTATCTATGGATGACGATCTAAATAAATTCCAAAAATCTGCTACCAAGGCCTTCACGAAAAAGCTGGAAGAGCCATGTGACAACTACAAAACATTCCTCAACTTGGTCTTCATCACCCGCTGGATCGAGCGCATCGGTGACCTTTCGACCAACATCGCAGAGGATGTGATCTTCATGGAGTCTGCCCAGGACATCCGTCACGGCGGCGAGCTGGAGGAGTAAGTCTCTCATCACAGCAAACCTTCCTCGCACACTCAGCCACAATCCACTAATCACCAGCGGTATTATTCTAATTACTGGTTATTGCCTATTTTCACTGATTTACAGAGCGTTCACAGGGAAGCCCTACCTCATCACATTTTCAATCTACAGAGGGATCGCCTACATTATCGTGATCGTCGTTTTCACCATCGTGAAAAATCTCTAGATGAAACCTATCAAGCTTAGCAAAAATCCTAGAGGGATAGCTTCTCTCGTTGAGCAGGAACTATACACAAAGGACACTTACCTGGTTGATTGCCTGCGGCGCTCCACAGAATTGTCAGAATTGTCAGAATTGTCAGAATTCTTCAGAATTAACCAAATTAAGGATGATGGCCTCGCTATTTTTCTGAAAGAATGAAAGGTTTCATCCTTTTCTCTGCTAACCCTTTTACAAAATTCTGGAGAATTCTGCGAAATTTTGTTAATTCTGTATGAAAAATCCCTAGCTAGATGCCCCTATCTCGTTGAGCGCTTCTTTTTGGTTGCTATTCTAGCTTCATGAGGAAAAGTATGATCATGAAACATTGTCTAATCATTCTTACCTTAATGAGTTCATTTGTCATTGCTGAGCCTGACAAGCCGGTGCGGGGACATGTCTTTGCTTGGCCCTTTATAAAAACTGCTAAAATGCAACCTCGCGGTGGTATGACCAAGGGCACTGATATTGTCTTAGCCAAAGAGTCTTCGACTCAGTGGAAAGCTCTTCAAGACAAGTCGATCACTGGCTTTGAAAAAGATCGCCTTGCCATCTTGGCGATGGCTGGTAGCTATCGGGTCAGTTTTGATTTTATGGAGACCATGGGCTTTGCTGATGGATACACACCACCAAAACCTTACTTTTCATGGGGCACTGAACACGTTCAAGTCCTGAAGAAGGAAGAAAAATCAATCAGCCTGCAGCACACTTTAGTCATGTATTTTAAAGGGAAAGACGGAAAAGAAATGGGCCCGATGGTGATGAAACATTGGCGGCAAGATTGGACATATGAAGATAATATCCTACATGTCTATCGTGGCAAGTCCAGCTGGGCTAAGATGACAGAACCAGTTGAAAAGACGCGGGGCAAATGGACTCAAGCCGTGTTCCAAGTCGATGACTCACCACGCTACGAGGTAGTGGGCAAATGGTCGCATCAAGGAGGCATGTCCAGCTGGCTGAGTGATTCTTGTTGGCGACCACTACCACGTCGTGAATTTTCCGTCCGTAAGGATTATGACCTGCTGCAAGGCACACATGAGATCACGATTACCCCGACCGGCTGGGTTCATCTTCAACGGAATCAAAAAGTCTCTCTGGCAGATACCCAAAAGCCTAGGATAATTGCTCAGGAACTCGGGGTGAATCGCTACGAGAGAATCAAGATTCCCTCACTAAAGCAAGCTGAAGTGGCCTGGAATAAGACAGGGAAATATTGGCAGGAAGTGAGGAAAGCATGGGAAGCCGTTTACGCTGCCAATACAACATTTTCGCTCAAAGCAAAAGTCGACGGCAAAAAACTTTACCAATACCACTTTGATTACGCTGCCCAGATAGAAAAAGCAGAAGGCGAACTCGATCTAGCAAAGGCGAAGGCTCATGCACGAGAAACGATTGATAAATTTCTCGTCCCCGCTAACGGCAAGAGAGAAAATGAAGGCAAGTACTAAGACTCCACGCTCAAGATATGGGCAGATTAAACTAGCTTAGAACTCATTCATAATTATAACGCAGATGGCTCGTCACTGATGGAGTAAAATCCTGCTGTTTGTCTATTCGACTGCGGTCGCCGGTGATTCTGTGAAAGTTTGGTTTAGGGTTGTCTTCTGTGGAGTTATTATTAGTATCCACGCATCAAGCAACCCTGCTTTTTAGGAACTAAAACTAACAGATAACAGAAAACAATATTATGGCTCAAATTACATTTAAAGGCACTCCGGTTAATACTCTTGGACCACTCCCAGAAGTGGGTAGCGCGGCTCCAGACTTCGCTCTTATTAACACAGACCTTAGCACCGTTACGCTCGCGGACTTCGCTGGTAAAAAGGTGATTATTAATATTTTCCCTAGTGTGGACACTGGTGTCTGCGCTCTTCAGCTGAAGACTTTTAGCCAGCGTGCTGCTGGTAATGATGATGTGGCTCTACTTTTCGTATCACTGGATCTCCCATTTGCGTTTAGTCGCTTCTGTGGGGCTGAGGGGATCGAGAATGCAGTGACAGCATCGGATTTCCGTGCGCTTACATTTGCTGAAGATTATGGTGTTGAGATGCAGGATGGACCACTCGCGGGTCTCTATGCACGCGCAACACTAGTGCTGGATGCAGATCATAAAGTAACCTACTCCGAGCTCGTCTCAGAGATCACTCATGAACCAGACTACGATGCTGCTATGGCAGCCATCTAGTGGACATCCCGCTATTCATTTCAGACGTAGTTATTAAGCACACCCATCAAATTTGATGAAAATTTCTTCTACCAATAAGTACAAACCATTTACTGGCGTCTCGCTTCCTGAGCGGGAGTGGCCAGATAAGACGATCACCAATACTCCCATCTGGGCGAGCGTTGACCTGCGCGATGGCAACCAATCTCTGCCTGTGCCGATGAGCATCGAGGAGAAATTGGAGTATTTTGATCTGTTGGTGAAGATAGGATTCAAACAGATCGAAGTGGGGTTTCCTTCCGCTTCTGATACGGAATTTAACTTCCTACGCAGACTGGTGCAGGAAGATCGCATCCCGGATGATGTGACGGTGCAGGTGCTAGTGCAGGCACGGGAGCATCTCATCCGCAGGACATTTGATGCTCTGCAGGGAGCTAAGACTGCGATTGTGCATTTGTATAATTCTACCTCTCCACTTCAGCGTAGAGTCACATTTTCTGATGCTTCTAAAGAGAAGATCAAGCAGATAGCGATCGATGGTGCTATCTTGATCAAGGAACTCGCGCCCACGCTCAGCGGGACTGAGATAACGCTTCAGTATTCTCCCGAATCATTCTCTGATACCGAGCCGGAATATGCGCTAGAGGTGTGCGAGGCGGTGATGGATATCTGGCTGCCTACGGTGGAAAATAAAATCATCCTCAACCTGCCAGCCACAGTGGAGTGGACAACGCCGAATGTGCATGCGGACCAGATAGAATGGTTCTGTAAAAATATGCAAGAACGTGACAAGGCGATCATTTCGCTCCACACGCACAATGACCGAGGCACTGGCACTGCGGCAACTGAGCTAGGACTAATGGCCGGTGCGGACCGTGTGGAAGGCACGTTGTTTGGCAATGGCGAACGCACGGGGAATCTCGACATCGTGACGGTGGCGCTGAACATGAACTCACACGGGATCGATACAGGGCTAGATTTCTCTAACTTATCTGAGATCAGATATGTGTATGAGCGCGTGACTAAACTCACGGTCCCTGAGCGACAGCCCTATGCTGGTGAGCTAGTGTTCACTGCATTTTCTGGCTCTCATCAGGATGCGATTAAGAAAGGAATTGATAGACGAGCTCTCGATCTGAAGGAAGATCCAAATACTGAGTTCGGCATCCCCTATCTCACTATCGACCCTATGGACATCGGCCGGAGTTATGAGGCGATCATCAGGATCAATTCTCAGAGCGGCAAAGGTGGAGTGGCTTATGTTTTGGAGCGCGAGTATGGGCTGCATTTACCTAAGACTATGCATCCTGCTGTGGGGACAAAAATTTATGGCATTGCAGACGAACTAGGCCGCGAGCTTGAGCCAATAGAGATCAAAGATGCGTTTTATAATACATTCGTTAACACGAAATCTCCTATGGAGCTCATCGACTACGAGCTAGATCACTCGGCAGGTGGCCGTGGTGAAGTGGCATGCATCGCGACTATCGAGGTGAATGGAGTAGAGCGAGAAATCAAAGGACTAGGAAACGGCCCTATCAATGCGCTGACACAAGCACTAGACAAAGCGGGGCTGAAGAGTTTCCATCTAACTGACTACCGCTCACACGCAGTGACTGGTGGCTCTGACTCAGACTCGGCGGCATACATCCAGCTACAATGTGACCATTCCCAAAATCTAATTTGGGGCTGCGGAATTGACACCTCCATCGAGATGGCAGGCCTCTACGCGCTGGTGAGTGCGTGGAATGCCCTTCACGAAATCAACAATCAAGAAGAGAAATAAATTTATGTTAGAATTCATACTATTTAGAATCCCGATAAGGGTAGAGCCAGCTTTCTGGATCACTATGGCTCTATTAGGCTTTATGTGGAATAGCGGCGGAGAAGCGCCCGTTAATGCTGTATTGATGAGCATGGCATTATTTGTGATGGCTGGATTTATCTCCATTCTCATCCATGAGCTGGGACATGCGCTAATGATCAAGAAATATAAACTCCCTACAGAAATAGTCCTTTCATCATTCGGTGGCTACGCTACCCATCCCGCAGGAATCCTGACACGCAAGCAGTCATTCCTAGTGACACTTGCTGGACCAGGGATTCAAGCCGCATTTGGTTTTGCTATCCTGTTTACGATGCAATATTTGGATTTACCGAACACCATGATCCGGATGTTCTTTGGCTACTTGATCGTCGTGAGCATAGTCTGGGCAGTGTTTAATTGTTTACCAGTCTTGCCGCTTGATGGTGGTAGAATGCTGGAGGCCGCCATGGGGCCACGAAGAATGAAAACCACGTTGATGATTAGTATGTTGGTTGCAGTAGCAGCTTGCGTAGCAGGATTTTCCTACGGTCAGCCCTTCGTCGGTATTTTCATGGCGATGTTTGCATTTCAAAACTACCAGGCTCTGGAGAGATTCAAATAGCAGGAGCAATATTCGTTTATATTCATTTGGCACATGGCTAAACTAGCTGTAGTGTGATGATAATGTCTGAGCATCTATCATCAACATCTTCCACCAAGCGTAAGTGGACTAATATTATTCCACAGAGCTTTCGTGGCTTGCTGCTAGCGGTTGCGTTTGTGTGGGGGCTAGAGATCATTGATCTGTTACCCGGGGTAAATCTGGACACCTTTGGAGTACACCCTCGGAGTATTTTCGGATTAATCGGGATTCCACTGATGCCATTCCTGCATGGGGACTTTTCGCATTTGCTGTCTAACACATTTCCATTTCTAATCCTAGGGTGGATCGTCCTGCAGGCTGAGAAGGAGAATTTCATCGTGGCGACAGTGACTATCATTTTACTGGGCGGAATCGGCACTTGGTTGATCGGTAGAAATAATAGCGTTCATATCGGGGCGAGTGGCTTGGTTTATGGTTACTTTGGCTATGTGATGGTGCGGGCATTTATGGAACGCAGACCTAAATGGATCGCAACTGGATTATTCGTGGGAATTTTCTATGGCAGTATGATTTTCGGAATGCTTCCGACATTTAATCAAGAGCTCTCATGGGAAGGTCATCTTTGTGGGATGGCTGCTGGCATGTGGTTTGGCTGGAGGCGGTCGAAGGAAATGAAGGCACTGATAACCTTACCTGTGGATCCGTTCGCCGCTCTAGGAAAGTAGCGAAACATCATTTTCTTTCTGACTTGTGATCAACACTGCCGCGCACTATACCCGTGCCATGCAGATCAGAAATAAACACGGAGAGAAGATAGATCATGCGATGCATGATGTGACCGGGGTGAATGATAAACTCATCATTCTAGCACACGGTGTGACGGGTGATAAGGATCGAGAGATCATGGTGGAGCTGGCTAAGATGCTAGCTGAAATGGGCTGGCCTACGATGCGGATCTCATTTAGTGGCAACGGGAATAGCGAGGGTGATTTCACTGACTCTACTATTTCAAAGGAATGTGATGACTTAGTTGCGATTATGGATCAGACTAAGGGGGTGAAGAAAGTTGCATACATCGGATACAGCATGGCAGGTGCTGTGGGTGCGATGACGGCTGCCAAGGATGACAGGATCAGCGTGCTGGTGTCGCTCGCTGGAATGGTGCGGACCAAGGTTTTTGCTGAGACGGAATTTGGCGATGTAGTGCCCAATGAAGGTTGTATGTGGGATGATAAGACAAATCCCCTATCACAGATATTCATGGACGATCTTCGCCAGATCGACACGGTGATACCTGCAGTGAAAGACCTGCGTCTTCCATGGCTGCTACTGCACGGATCTGAGGATGATGTGGTATTACCAGATGACAGCGTGCATCTCTTTAATCATCTCAAGGGGAAGAAGAAACATATGGTCATTGACGGAACTGATCACTCATTTGCTGGACACTGGGGAGATCTGGCTGGCCATATTGATGACTGGTTTAAAACTTACCTATAAGCAAAAAAAAACACCAACTCAATATTTGAGTTGGTGTTTTTTTTGATTGGTAATCTGTAATCTGTAATCTGTGATTATTAGATGAGCATGAGTGATGGTTGCTCTAGAAGTTTTTTAACTTCATTGAGGTAGCCTGCTGCTACTGCCCCATCTACCACACGGTGATCACAGCTCATGCCGATGTTCATGCGCATTCCTGGGACGATCTCGCCATTCTTAACGACTGGCTTTTCGATAATACCACCGACGCTAATGATCGCTGCCTGAGGTGGATTCACAATCGCATCGAAGCTATCGATCCCCCACGCTCCGAGGTTTGAAATGGTAATAGTACCACCATCGAATTCGTTTGGTTTGAGTTTATTATCACGCGCCCTCACTGCCATGGCTTTGATCTCTTGAGAGATCGTTAGTAGTGACTTGTCTTGTGCGTTCTTAACTACTGGTGTGACGAGTCCGTCAGCCACTGCAATGGCTATCGAGACACCTACATTTGCAAACTGCACAACGCTGTCGCCATTAAATGAAGCATTGACCTCTGGCACTTTAGCACAAGCGTTGATCATTGCTTTGACTACGAAGTCATTGAAAGTAAATTTATTCCCATGGGACTGCTCAGCTTGGGCGTTGACTTGCTTTCTGAGTGCCATGAGTGGTCCCGCATCGAGTTCCACATGGAGGTAGAAGTGTGGGATTGTCTGCTTCGATAAGAGTAGGCGCTGAGCGATAATTTTTCTCATCCCACTGAGCGGGATGATCTTGTCTTCAGATGCTACTACTGGGCTGATCGCCGCTGGGGCAGGTGCTGATTTAGCGGGAGCAGCTTGTGTAGGCGCTGAACTTGGAGCTACGGTTTTAGTAGCTGATGGGTTTTCTACATCTGCGCCGATTATTCTACCACCGGGACCTGTGCCCTGAATAGAAGAAACATCAATACCCTTTTCGGCAGCTATCTTTCTAGCAAGTGGTGATACCCTCAAGCGTTCTCCATCAGAATTTGACGTGCTAGTTACTGCAGCAACAGGAGTGGCCGCAGTTGTCGCTTCTTTAGCTGCTGGTGCTGAAGCCTCTATAGTCGCTGGTGATGCGGCAGGAGAAACATCATCACCTTCTTCTGCGAGAATACCTAATGCTGTGCCAACCGGGACTTTCTCTCCAGCCTGCACAAGAATTTCTGTTAGAACACCTTCATCGAAAGCTTCCATTTCCATCGATGCCTTGTCGGTCTCGATCTCTGCGATCACATCACCAATCTCTATTTCATCTCCCACTTTGACACTCCAGGAGATAAGAGTTCCTTCCGTCATGGTGTCTGAGAGCTTCGGCATTTCTATTTTTACTGACATAAAATTGTGATGGTTAGATTAAGTTGATTGATTACGTTTGTTCTCTTAGAAAATAAGGCTTTGAGCAAGAATTATATAGTTTTTTTCTCAGCTAATTCATCGGAAAAGAACCGTGTTAAAAAAAACAACGCTCACTTGGCGGAACCAAGTGAGCGTTATCTCGTAGGTGTGTGTGTTTAGTATGTGGTGTTTATGAAATTGTTTACTTAATTAGCTGACTTAGCTTAGGGAGCGAGTGTCTTCATAGTTGGGATAAGACCAATTCCTGGCTCCCCAGTTCCTGATTGACCAGTAGCGCGTGAGAGAACACTTCTGCTAACGATTCCGCAGCACTGTGGCTTAGGGCAGAATGATGATCCGCACTTACAGCAGTTGTGTTTTACTTTTACTGTCTTCTCGACAGTAGTCATGCCTCCTTTGGCACCTGTATATTCAGTAACTAGAATTTTCTTTTCACCAGTAATGCTACCTACCTTGCCGAAGTTGCAACAAGAAGTGAACAGAACTGCGAATAGAGCCATAGCGAAGAGTTTGATAGTGGTTTTCATAGATAAGTTTGTATACTAGAGAGCTTACTCGTTAATTCAAATAAAATCCTCATTATTTTTTACATTGGCTGTGAATTAATACGCAAATCATTGATTTTTATCTAGGTTAGATAACTTACCTCTGGCTATTAAACTGGATCGTTCTTATCTCAAATGGTTTGATCTTCAGTGTCACCTCACCATTATTAGATGAAATATCATGGAGCTTGTTTTCCATCAGATCTAATTCAGAGACGGTGGACTCACAGTGGAGTGATGAAATAATACTCACCTCTCCCCTAGATTGATAGCCATCATAAACTCGCACTACAGCATCATCTGTGCGCTCTGCTTTCTTTACTGCTTCTATAAATACACCAGGGCGATTCACTGCGAAAAACGACTGCTCAGGCGGCAGGTCTCCCACGTGCTCATCTGTCTGCTGTAGGACAAGTGGGACGTTTAGCGCGTATGCTTGCTCGATGACCCCTCCTTCTTGCAGCGAACCCAGATGCGGTAGCAGCGAATAGGTGAACTGATGCACTCCCCTATCCGCTTCTGGGTCAGGAGCACTCGCTGCCTTTAGAAGTGTTAGACGCATGTTACTTCCCTTGATGTCGTACCCATACTTACAATCATTCAATAGCGCCACACCGTAGCCAGATTCTGAAAGGTCTGCCCATTTATGCGCTGGCACTTCAAACTTAGCCGCATCCCAAGAGGTGTTATCGTGTGTCGATCTCTCCACGTGACCATACTGGGTTTCGAAACTAGCGCGGTAGCTGGAGATCGCTACTGGGAAGGAAACCTTGAGTAAGCGATTTCGCTCCTGCCAGTCCACCTCTGTCTTGAAGTCTATCCTGCGGCTGCCAGCATCAATAACGATATCTTGCTCTATCTGCGACTGACCAAACGCTCGGCTCACATGGATCACGACACGGAGGTCTGTATCCTGAGCTATACTTGCTATGCCATGGTCTGATAGATTTTCTACGCTCTCATTATAAAAGAAATCTACGTCACCAGCGTTCTGACTATTTGGATAGTCTTGATGTAGCTGGAAGAGGTTAGCGACGGAATAATCGGCGATGATTTCTCGGCTATTCTCGACATCATAGAGACTGGTGATGAGGCCGGAGTGATTGACCTCTAATGTAATTAGCCCGTTATAAATGGAATACCCATCTTCTGTGGATTCCACTGTGACAGCTGTTAACCCTTCTGGAAGGATCTCTTCAGTCTTGGCAGGAATGACCGCGTAGCCACATTGCGGCACAGTGACCAGAGCTAGGTCCCCTGCTGGCAGCTCTACCACTTCATGACGGATTTGAGCGAGTGAGTTGAAGATCACTACTGGATCTTCTAGACCTTTTGTTTCTATCATGTCGCTGAGTTTCTTCATTGCTAGATTTCTAACAGCTAGCGCGATCGCTTCTATGTTTGAGTAGTCAATACGGCAGTCTTCATAGACCCAATGGATCGATGAACCGGAGATAACGTGGTGTGATTGATTAAGCAATAATAGCTTCCAAGCGCGGTCGAGTGCGCGGGCTGTTAGATTACTCTGCTTGGCTTTGATATGCCCCTGAAAATCCCAGACAGGGACGTTTTTTGTGGCTGGCATTCTACCTAACAGATCATTCTCACCTAGCTCCTGCATGATGACCTGGAGCATCTCCGCATCACGCAATAATAACTCACAGCGGCGGTTCATCATCTTGGCATAAGCCTGACTAGTGAGCTCACCGCCATGAATCTCCAGATGGAGTTCACCTTTCCACACTGGTGGCTCAGTCACATCTAACAGAGCATGCTCGAAGAAATCTAACAGCGTCCCCATTTCTACTCTAGGCAGTCCCTCAAAGTCACTGTATCGGCGTGCGCGCTCTATCTTATCAAAAGTAGGCCCACCATCACCATAGCCAAATGGCATGAGTGAACTACTCGCTCTATCTGCATCACGGAAGTTCATCTGTGAGCGCATCAGTTCCGCTGCGGTTAAATTGCAGTCGTCGCTATCAGCTGGTGGAATATGGGTGAAAATCTCTGATCCATCCAGCCCTTGCCAATTGAAGGAATCGTGTGGGAATTTATTAGCATCACTCCCAGACTTATTCTGAGCAAGGAACCACTCGATACCTGATTTTTTAAGGATCTGTGGAAGTGCTGCCGCGTAGCCGGAATGATCTGTTAGCCAGAGGTCCTTTGTTTCTATGCCGAACTCATCGATGACGAAATTCTTGCCATGAATGATCTGCCGAATGAGTGATTCACCTGAAGAGATATTACCGTCTGCCGCCACCCACATGCTACCTACTATTTCCCATTGGCCGCGTTCCACTGCTTCTTTGATATCCCTGTAAATCGATGGGTAATATTTCCTCATCCAAAGATACTGAGCTGGCTGTGAACAGACAAATCTGTAGTCTGGGTAACGCTCCATGTGCCGTAACACTGTGGAGAATGTACGCGCGCATTTGCGGATTGCTTCGCGTATCGGCCAGCCCCAAGCAGTATCAATGTGCGCGTGCCCTACGGCATTGATCTGGTGATTCGTGTCGCCATTTCTTTTGCTAAGAACTTCTGCTAGAGCTCCACGAGCTGGCTGAATACAGTATTGATTTGAGTATTCTAGCTCTTGGCATGCGTCATTCAGTGCGCGTAACAGCTGGCCTCTGCGGGGCTGATCCGCTGACATCACGAACATCGCATCCGCGGCACTGGTAAAGTCCATCAATAACTGGTAAGCTTCTTCATCATGGGTAGCTAGCTCAGCAGTGTGTAGCTTGTACAGTCGTTCACCATCATATTCTGGCATCAATAGATCATCATCGCCCCAGGATAATTGCGAGGAGGGATTTGCTGCTGCTTCCACATAAAATTCTATTTCCTCGCCACCCAGAGCTGATTCTAACACCGGTATAGACTGGTGATTTCTGTTCACTGCAATAACTGGCTTGCCATCCATCCAGACAGTCCCTTCCCTACCGAAGCCTTCTCCTTCTTCGAAACTGAGATCCACTAGAGCCACCACCTGCTCACCCTGCCAGTGTAAGGGGACGGTAACACTGAATTTAAACCATGTGGTGTCCCACCTAGCGCCCCAAGCATCACCTACCTCAAAGGGTGTAAATGGCAGTGATATTGCCATTCCATAAGGGATAGGCTCGCCTCCAACATGGGCCACTTCTACGCTAAGTGAAAATTTATCCCGCTGAATCAGCGGGCGAATAAAACGCTCTGGAGCAGCCATGATGCGCTCCTCGATAACTGGGATTAACTTTTGCATATCTTTAAATTATTTTTTATTGAGCTTATTCACCACTGCTTG
>JBLHQF010000066.1:0-12244 GCA_047624885.1 Cryomorphaceae bacterium
TAGCTCATCTGCCCCCCAATTTTTTTGATTCGGTATTCCATGCTTCTGAGTCCCAGGCCTGCTTTGGCTATTACCTGCTGCATTCCGGATCCGTTGTCCATGATGTGCAGTGTTTTCTTTTCTTTTGCTTCATGGCTGGAGACTACGATTTGTGTCGCCTTACCATGACGGTAGGCATTGTTCATGGCTTCCTGTAGTACATAGCCTATGTGGCGGATGGACTCTGGGTGATTGATATGAAAGTTTGGCTTCACCTTATTTCTTACCTGGATGCCTGCTACGATTGAGAATTCTTCTCGGACGAGTTCTACCACATCGTAGATAGAGTTACATTCATCAATGAGTAGATCTAGCTGACGGGTAAATTTTCTAGAATAGAGGGTGATTTCTCTCACCATGTGTGAGATTTGAGCTATTTTTTTTGATCGGATTTCATCTCCTTCTGTAAGCTCTAGAGTGGCTAGCTGTAGAGAGGTGGCGGTGAGCAGCTGTCCTAAGCTATCGTGGATGTCTCTTGCTAGGCTCTTGCGCTCGGTTTCTCTGGCTAGCGAGGCTATTTCATTCGGGTCTGTAGGGACATTAGCTTCATGTAGCCTGAGAATAGCTTCTACTGATGCATCTGATTGTTTGATTGAGGCGATTTGAATTTCGACTTCTAAGTTAGCCTGGTTTGGTCTCTTAAGGAATGTCTGGCAGCACGTGTTAGAAGGGGATTCTAGTTCGGATTTTAAGAAGTTAACAACGAGGTCTGGATCGACGAAATATTCATGCCACATGGTTTGAGCTTCCGCTTCGTAGAGCTTATTGAATGCTGTATTTTGCGTTAAGATAGTACCTCCACGAATGATTAATACGGCATCTTTTATGTTCATTATTAGACTGTATAGGGAATCGAGTTTTTCTCTATTCCGAGACTCTTGGTGGTTTACTTCTGCGATGTGGTCGCCTAATAATTGTTGGTTGTGATTTCTGATGGAGAGAGTTGACATCAGGTGTTTTATGTATTTAAAGGTGGTTCTTTTAGGGGGGAAATACATTCTGTAAACCATTTCTCTGGGTGCGAGGTTCTCATCATCCAGATCGATATCAAAAACGACACGAGACGCCTTGGCGTAACCGAGCATTTGTGGGATGGATTCTATGATCCCTTCACTGAGGTAAATGAAATTTCTACTGTAGCAATCGCCAGAGTATTTCATTTTTACATGCATCTCGACATGATCTTGGTGAATCTTGCAGCTGGGGATCATATTGGGGAAGTTGTATGAATTATTTCCCATTATTCTGGAAGCTAATTTTAGTGAAACTATTTTCCCAATCCATTTTATATATGCCATGTCTGACATTACCGAAGTCATTTTGTTACCAATAGCGCGCAGTCCTGCAAAACCGCCCAGTTCTGTGTATGCACAATCTACTAGTTGGATAAAATCATTCCAGTAGCATAGGTTTCTCTTGTCACAGCAGCTTTCAAAGCTATTCCGTATGGAGATACTCCGCAAGGCACTTTCTGAGACTCCACAGATGATAGCTGCATCTATAAAGGCAGAGGATACTCTACCTGATACATAACCATGTTCTTGACTCTCTGGTGACTTCATTATTTTGAAGATAGACTACCACTGATTCTAAAAGGTGTCGTCTATATTTCTACAATATAAGTGAACCACCTAGGCATTACAACCTTGAATGACCTAATTGCATTCAATAGTGTGAGACATGTCGTTATACAAATCCCGTCAGGCTATAATTTTTTCAGCAATTAATCTTATCAGCTTATGCTCCTTAAACGGGCAAGATTTTCAACAACCCATAGAGGATTTAGACACGTCGACGGTATATGCTGATAAGTTACATAAGACTTGGCTAGATACAGAAGGTAGCTCCGCAGATTATTCAGGTGATTTTCTCAGACAGCTAAACATAAGGTCTGAGCATGATTTTATTTCACTAGTTGGCGGATATCTAGGGAACCCCACTGCTGGTCAGTTCAGTATCAGGGGATTGAATAATGATAATATCTTGGGATACTTTGGGACTCGATCTAACGCTGTGATTACCTCGTTGGTCAATGGAGTTCCTGTTTCTAATGCTACATCTAGGTATTTACCTCAGCAGACTTGGGGGTTAGGAGCAGTGAATGTTCTATTTGGAGGTCAATCAAATACCTATGGACCCAATGCTCTGGGTGGAGTCATTCTCTACCAATCTGCGGCTCCTGTGTTTGATGATTCTGGCTCGCTCTATGCTGAGTATGGAAGATTTAATACGTTTAGAAGCGGCATCGAGCAGAATATAAAAATCAATAATCAGACAGTGTTCAAATTTAGCTACCAGAGAATTGCTTCGGATGGTTCAGTCGAAAACACAACCTTGAATAGCCGTGAATGGGCAAAGATTGATCGGCATATATTCGGAGCTCAGGGACTCTGGGTCTCTGAAGAAAAGAAAACGGAACTGCATGCTACGCTAAAATATGACCAATCTAATTCTAATCCATTTGGTGCAGTCAGAGAGTTTGGAGGATATTCAGAAAATGACCGTAAAATAGATGCGGACACATCAACTGCTTATCCCGCAGACCATTGGCTAGGAACACTCAAGCTCAGCCACGTTACCCCTCACGACCTGCTATTTACTAATCAGTTTGGAGTCAGCACGCTCAATGTAGAGTCACTCATCGATCTCGATGGTACGGCCTTACTGCCTTGGTTCACCACTAATGACATTGATGAATACCATCTCTCAAATGATTTCAATATTAAAGGCTCAACGAGCAGGCATATCTGGTCTGCTGGCTACTATTTCCAACGTAGTAATTATAAGATAGGATTTAATGGCTCAGGGCTAGTCGGCACTGGAATTCCATTTAGCAGCAGAGCAGAAGAAAAAGTGAATATCCATGCTCTGTATGCTAAAGATGACTACGCGATAAATTCAAACTGGCATGTTGTAAGTGGACTGCGAATTAATTACGAAGATAGAGAACTTAGCAGCTCAGCAGTCACTGCTATCTCTCCAACCACTAATTCTAGGGACAAAACCTCTTATACTGATTTGCTCCCATCACTGGCCCTAGTTTGGAAACCTGAAGAGGATACAACTGTGGGGCTAAAGGCATCTAGGAATTACCGTGGCGGCGGCGTATCCTATGCACCAACTCTCGGACTTACTCAAACTTACAGCCCCGAATATAGTAATGATTTGGAGCTCTACTACAAAGCGGAGCCTAGTGATACATTACAACTTAGCTCCTCTATTTTCTATAGCCGTCTCGATGATATGCAGGTTCCTGTGTCGGTAATGGGCGGTATTCCTGATATTGATGTGCTGATCCAGAACTCTGGGAAAGGGCGGAAGTTTGGAGCAGAAGCACAAGCTCTCTGGGAGCCAGTTGATAACATCATTGTAGATTTCTCGGTGAATTATACTGACACGGAGTTCACAGATATTTCTATCAACGGCTTAAGCTTATCGGGTCAAGAATTCCCTAATGCACCTAGATTCACAGGTCGCCTTAGTATGGGCTATTTTCCTGAATCAGGGTTCTATGGATCTACCCAGTTTTCATTTGCGAGCAGTTCATACACTCAAGTTACAAGTGACGATGCTACCGCTCTAAGCCAGAGATTTAATCTAAATGCGAAGTTAGGTTATAAATGGCATGACTGCGATGTTTACGTCTTTGCAGATAACCTTCTGGGAAAAGACTACCCTCTAGGAAAAGTGGATGCCTCAGGATTAGGTGCTGGTGTTTTTACTAAGATGAATGAGCCGAGAACGTATGGTTTAGGGCTAGCTTTTTACTGGTAGTAAGCATGAACTATCGATCTGGAGCCTCTGGAGAGCTTACTAAGCGACAAACCTTACTTACCCTTTTTCCCTATATCAACCGCTAACTTATAAAGATGACCAGCCTCTCTGCCGCTGATGGAATCGCTCTGTAACAATGCCTCGGCAATCGACTTGGTGGCGATCCAGGTGGCGGGTTGGTCGAAGAGGTTGTGGACTTTATCGAGTGTGCGTTTGAGGACTTTGCCTGCTTGTTTGGCATTACCTGCTCGTATGAGGGCTAGCTTTTCGGCGTCTCTGAGATCTTGAGAGGCTCCTTGCATGTTGTATCGGCCGCTTTTTCTGCCTTCTGCTGCCATGCCGGCGAGCAGGATGAGGAGTTCTGCTTCGAGTGCGTCTTGGCTAGCTTTCTTGCGACCTTTGCTCATTTTGCAGACGCCTAGTTTGTTGCCGCCGGGGATGATGCTTACTTTGTTCACGTTACGACCCACGACGATGGCGATGACGGCATGACCAGCTTCGTGATAGGCTGTATGGATACGTTGGTCTGAGTGCTTGTTGGATGACATTGGATTAGGTGCTATTCTAATGAAAACTTAAATCAGTAAGATGAGCTTGGAAACACATTCGTGAAAATTAGTGCCGATTCGTGGTTGGGTGTGTTTTTATCTGAGGGTTTTAAATGGCAATTTGCCGGTACAGGAGCGAGGTCGTCCCGTCCGCATCAAGCCAAGCCGCAAATCAAGAGTACTTCTCCTGCACGATGCTCCATTGCAGATGCGGGCGGGACGCCCACGCTCCGGTCTCCCATCTCCAGCAAAACCGTCAGATAAAAACACACCCTTCGTAGTTCAAAATGTCTCATCATGCTGGTTTTTCTTTTAGGGTAGCTGTCATATTTTGGCTTGGAGGTTACAAACCTGCGCTACGATATGGAATTTATTAGTTGATAATGACCATATGAATCATACACTTATTTTCAGAAGAAGACATCCCTTCAAACTATCTTATGAACCTATCTATCAAATCATCGCTCAGCATCTTAAGCTGTGCACTCAGCATGTCACTGCTCACCGCTAGCGCCCAGGCCCAAGCTGATACCGCAGCGAAGGCTGACACTAAAAACAGGCCGAACATTGTGTTCCTCTTTTCTGATGACCATGCCCTGAATGCTATCTCTGCCTATGGCGGCAGACTAGCAGCTGCGGCACCTACTCCGCATATTGACAAGCTTGCGAAAGAGGGTGCTATTTTTAATAATTCATTCTGCGCTAACTCGATCTGTGGCCCCTCTAGGGCGAGTATTTTATCTGGTAAGCATAGTCATAAAAACGGCTTTATGAGAAATGACGGTAAGGGGTTTGACCAGAGTCAGTGGACTTTTATCAAGGAGCTAGGCAAGAATGGTTACCAGACATCGGTGATAGGGAAATGGCATCTACACACGAAGCCGACGGGGTTTGATCATTGGGAAATACTGCCAGGGCAAGGAAGCTACTATAACCCAGATTTCATCCAGATGGATGGGACTAAGAAGCGGGAGACTGGCTACGTGACGGATCTTACTACGGATAAGGCGCTGCAATGGCTGGATGGAAGAGACAAGTCGAAGCCCTTCATGCTGATGTGTCAGTATAAGGCACCGCACCGGACCTTCGCTCCTGCGCTGAGGCATTTAGATTCATTTGCTGGGGTGAGTATCCCAGAGCCAGATAGCTTGTTTGATGAGTATAAAAACCGGACTAAGGAACTGCCTAAAAATGAAATGGAAATAGACCGTCATTTCTGGTGGGTTTATGATCTGAAAATTCGTGAAGAGGAAATGGACGGGGTGAAATTTAAAGAGGTAATGGGTCCAGCAAACGAATATGGGCGGATGAATGATGTGCAGAAGAGGCAATGGGATGCACATTTTGGACCTCTGAATAAGGCGTTTATCAAAGAATACAAAGCAGGAAAAATGAGCCATAAAGACGTGGTGAGATGGAAATACCAGCGCTACATGAGCAACTACCTGGGCACGGTGAAGTCTGTGGATGAATGCGTGGGACGCGTGACAGACTATCTAGAGAAAAATGGGCTGAGTGAAAATACGATTGTTATCTATTCCTCGGATCAAGGATTCTTTCTTGGTGAGCATGGTTGGTATGACAAGCGCTGGATGTTTGAGGAGTCATTCAAGATGCCATTTCTGATTAAATGGCCAGGAGTGATCAAGCCAGGCAGTAGACCAGATGCATTGATTCAGAATATAGACTACGCGCCAACATTTCTTGAAATGGCAGGGGTGAAATTTCCTGATGAAGTTCAGGGGAAGTCCATCGTTCCTATCTTGAGAGGCGATAAAAAAGATGTCAGAGACGTTGTTTACTATGCTTATTACGAGTTAGGTGAGCATCGCGTGCCGCAGCATTTTGGAGTAAGAACAAAACGCTACAAGCTGTTCTATATTCCGATGTCTAAGGAGTGGCAGTTGTTTGATCTGGAGAAAGATCCACAGGAGATGCGGAGTGTTTATGGTGAGCTGGATTATAAGAAAATCCAAGAGGAAATGACGGCTCGATACCATCAGATAAGGAAAGACATAGAGGCGCCTACGTATGAGAAATACGCTCCTAAAAGCCCTAGAAAAGGGTATATAAAATAATCTTAGGGCGGTAATTTTCTATCGGGCTTGGTGCCAAATTCATCAATCTCGATCCGGTCAGCGTAACATTTTACGATGGCAAATGGGGTAGCGGTTTTGCCCTCTACCATGCCCTTGCAGTTGATGAAATGTCAGCCTTTGTGGACCGCATAATTTCCTCTATGATTATGGCCGTTCATGTAAGCGGCGACATTTTCGTAGGATGTGAGTAGCTCAACCAGGGCGCGATCGTTCCATAGATTGTGTCCATTATTGAGAGGGAAAACCGGGAAGTGGTTGAAGACGATGACGCGGTTGTTAGATTTCTTAGCTTGATCGAGCTGCTTAGCGAGCCATTGCATTTGTGCTTCGCCTATTCCACCGTTCCATGACTTGGCTTGTGGTTTTTTAAGTGCTTTTAGAGTCTTTTCTGCGGATTTTGTGAGAGCATCATCCTTGGCGTAGCGGTAGCTGCTCACATCATTGCCATCTAGGTAGATGAAATGCCAATCGTCGATACTCTGGGAGTAGTAACTTTTTTCAAGACCTAAGGTAGGCAGAACTTTTGCTTTATCTTCATCAGCCACATCAAAGTCGTGGTTCCCGAGGACAAATGTCTGTGGTGGTTTGGCTTTTTTATAAATAGGCAAGATAGTATCAAAGCTCTTCAAATCACGATCAATCACATCTCCGAGGGTCACGGTGAAATCGAGTTCATGTTTGTTTAGTTCTGTGATGGTATCGGTCAGTTTAGCGATTGAGTTTCTATAAGATCGAGAGCATTTAGCTTCCGCATCCGCGTATTGTGGGTCAGCGATTACGCCAAACCTTAGCTCTGGTTCATCGCTAGCAAGCGTTTTTGCCAGCAAGCGATCAGTAACTAATAGAGGGATGGTGATTTTGATGAAATTTCTTCTTTCATGATCGTTGGGGCAGTAGCTACTACCCAATTTATAACAAAAAAAACTCAATTAAAGTCTACTCTTCTAGAGTGAAAATCAGCTGAGGCGGCGCTGCGGTTTGAGTGGTATTACCGGCAAAGGTATGCACGAGGCCTTCTACGCGATATTCCTTTGTTCTACGTGTGACTATGAGTGTTAGGGTGCCATTGGTGTCTGACTTGATCAGCTTTGCTAGTGCGGCACTTTCTAGGTAGCATACTCCTTCCTGTTGGCCTCTTGGGATCGAGAACTTCCCAATGATCTTGGCATGCTGTTCGTGCATCAAGGAGCCGGATTCGATCTTATTAGCTGGGGCATTTTTCCAATTGATATCGGCGTGATCCCATAATTCTAAAGCCTCATCATTGAGCGCGTAGACAAGAAATTCACAGTCTGGGACGAAACTGGTAATTCCGTAGGGACTGCGCACTTGGCTGAGCTTTAGATCGACTTTATGAAAGTCTTTCTTAGTTAGCCTGGTGAGGTCAAATTTGAGGTAGAATTTACGTGAGTATCTACCGTCTATCGAATGCTTAGCTTGTAGTAGATTTGGGTAGAGGTGGGTATCTGCATGGGTATTGATGATCGATGCGTGCCCACCATTTCCATCTGCCGTGCTAATGACGAGTTGTCTTGGTTCCTTTTCATCTGCAGTGTCTTGCAAGAGGGTGATTTCAGAGAAGCTGGAATAATTGACAATGCCTGAATTTCCTTTGGTAGTGGCTCGTTGTTTTTCGAATAGTAATTTACGATCTTGTGATGCTTGATGGAAAATTTCTATTTCACCCTCAATGACATCCACTTGAGATTTCCCTTGTCCGCGATCTACAGAGACAGCGAAGACGGTGCCGAGGTCTTTGACCTCCATATCGGGGGTGTCTAGACGGAATCCAATCGCTGATTCTGGGACGTCGGCGACGACTCTTCCGTGTCTCACGATGGCTTTCATTTCGGAAACGATTTCAATTTGCGCAGGGGCCTCTAGCGTGACCACTGCTCCGGAGCGAAAGCTGAGTGTGGCGGTGCCATGCAGGAGTTCAAGGCTTCCGCTGGTTAGCTCCTTGTTTACTTGGGTAGGTAGTGAACACTGTCCCCATTGCGCGAGTGAGGTTGCTGTGATTGTAGCGTAGTTTGCAGGCGTAGTTTCATCTGTGGCTGTCCCAGCTAGCCCGGTTTTTTCAGCTTGACTGAAAAGAATCATACCGAGAATGATTGCAGCTGCTACCGCAGTGTATGCTGTGATTGTGGTGATAACTGCTCGCAGCTTGCTAGCCTTCCGAGCTTGTGGAGTCTCTACCGCATCACGTGCTCTGCTGGTGCTGAGGTGGCCGTGCTGGAGTGAAAGATCTTGATAGAGCTTGAGCGCCTCAGGGTCATTGATGATCTCTTGCTCCATGGCAGATATTTCCTGCTCAGTGGCTGTTTCGTTGATCAGCTTTTCGTAGCGTAGGCTAAATTCAAATTGTTCGGACTCGTTCATGCTTGTTTAGAGATTGATTGTTGGACGCATTTTCGCAGTAGGATGCGGATACGGCTTAATGCCCGGTAGCAGGCGTCTATCGTCTTATCAGACTGAGCCGCTGTTTCCTCTATGGATAGCTCTCTGGTATAGCGCATCCTGATCAGCTCTTGGTGATCATCTTTCAGCTTAGAAATGCACTTTGATAGCAGGGATGACTGTTCATTTACTTGCTCAGGATCACTAGGGAAATGCTCTGCAAGGTAGTCGAGGCATTCATCAGAAAATGTTAGACGTTTATTCTCGATTGCCTTCTTTTTACGAAATGCCATCACTCTGTGGAACGCGAATTTTCTACTCCAGGCGCCAAAGTTTGTCCCTTCCTGATATTGATCGAACGCTTTCCAGAGTGCCACTTTTATGTCCTGGAGCACGTCTTCAGCGTCGGTAGCATTAGGGATCAGGTTATAAACGTAGCCAGAGAGATACCGATCATACTCAGCGAGAAGCTCAATATAGGTGGTTGGATTTGTTGTGATTGAAGCATCCATGATCTACTATATAGTGATCTAAACTTGATATTTGGACAATAAATAAAATAAATCATCTTTTTTGTCCAATATCGTTCATTTGAGCACTTATTAAGCTCAGTAGAAAGAATCTAAAGACCATTTATATAGACAAAATCATGATTGAACGCAGAAATTTTCTTAAAGTAGCCAGCCTCATTGGTGTCTCACCTCTCATCAGTAACACGCTATTGGCGTCCACCAATAAAGATAATGACTCTGTCTTGTTAGACGCGGTTTCATTTAAAGACAAGGGTGGCTGGAAAGTGGATCCTCAATTCATCGAGCAAATGGGTAGCCCTTATTTGCTCGCTCATGGGATGGGGATTCCTGTCGCAAATGCGAAAACTACGTTTGTTGCCCCTGAAGCTGGTGATTATCAGCTCTGGGTTCGCACGAAAGATTGGTGTCCAGGAGCATGGGAGGCTCCAGGGAGATTTCAGCTGATGGTCAATGGTAAGTTGGTCGAGACCTTGTTTGGAACTGAGGCTGGATGGAACTGGCAAAAGAGTCTTAAGCTTCCGCTTAAGTCTGGCGAAAATAAAATAGAACTTGTGGATCTAACAGGCTTTGAAGGTAGATGTGACGCGATTTACTTTACTAAAACTGAGGGTGATACTCCGCCATCCGAGCTGAAAAAACTGCAAGTATGGAGAGACAAGAAGCACAACGTAAGTGTATCGGATGAAGCCGAGTTCGACCTTGTCATCGCAGGTGCGGGCATCGCTGGATGTGGTGCGGCACTCGCGGCTGCGGAGAAGGGCTTGAAGGTGGCTCTCATTTCTAATAGACCAGTGCTCGGCGGTAATGCGAGTAGTGAAGTCCGCGTCCATACGCTGGGAATTCATGGCAAGGTCAGCAGGATCCTCAAGAAGATAGATACCAAGCACTGGCGCAATGGTTCTAAGGAGGTTTATGCCGATGAGAAGAAACGCCATGAAAACATGGAGAAGGAGGAAAATATCTCTATTTTCTACGATTACTCAGTCGATACAGTCAACATGAAGGATGGTATGATCGCGAGTCTTGAGGCGCGGAGTAATGTCAGTCCTAGGCGTATCATCATCAGCGGTAAGCAATACATCGATAGCACCGGCGATGGGCTTGTCGGGAATAAGGCTGGCGCGACCTCACGCTATGGGCGCGAGGCGAAAGATGAATTTAACGAAGCCTGGGACAAGCATGGCGACCTCTGGTCACCGAAGCAAAAAGACAACCGAGTCATGGGCACTACCGTCATGTGGAACAGCATGAAATCTGATAAAGCAGAAACCTTCCCTGCGACCCCATGGGCAAAGGATGTGGCAAAAAACTACGCTGAGCCAACCTCTAATTGGTACTGGGAATACTCTGCAAATGATAAGCACCAGATCCATGATGCTGAGGACATTCGAGACCATATGTTCCGCGCAGTCTATGGGAATTTCTCCAACGTTAAAAAGAACCCGCTGAATGCTAAATACAAACTCGAATGGGTGGCATACATCGGAGGTAAGCGAGAATCTCGCAGACTACTCGGCGACTATATCTACACCATGAATGATGTCACTAGCGCTACCTATTTCGAGGATACAGTCGTCGAGGAGGAGCGTGAGATCGATACTCACTATCAGAAATCTCTCAAAGGCTTTGCGGTAGATTTCATTTCTAAAGCTCTCTTCTATAAACTCAAGAAGCACTACTACATCCCATTCCGCTCGCTCTACTCTAAGGAGATCCCAAACCTGATGATGGCGGGGCGTTGTTTCAGCTGCTCACACATCGGGCTGGCTGGACCGCGGGTGATGAATACCACTGGCCAGATGGGTATCGCATGTGGCTACGCGGCGACTCTCTGCGTGAAGCACAACACCAATCCACGCGGTGTCTACCAAAAGCATATCAAAGAGCTGAGAACCTTGATAGGCTTTACGAAGGATGAAGCATAAAACACTCTACCGCGTCAGCCATCTCTGTATGTTGCTGAACTTTATCGCACTCGTAGTCACGGGTGTGTTGCGCTTTATTCTGCCTTTCAGTATTGAGGTGACTCGGGTGCACATGCTCTGTGGGTTCGCGATCACGGTGCTGATAGGGTTCCATATTTTCGGCAGGCTGCGCCAGATGAAATCGATGGTGAAGAGCCGCGATGGAGTGAACTACACGCCAGTGATTCTTAGTATAGTTCTCAGTGGAGTCTATTGGTCAGCAGCTTGGTACGCCTGGCCTGTTGCGAAACAGATGGTGGATCTCAGCTACGAGTCCAGACACAAAAATGAGATCTTCCGGCAGCGGGATAATGTGGTGGGCAACACTGCCGAGGACTCAGTCCATACGTTTAAACTAGCCACAGAAAAGTCATCGATCGATGTAACGCTCGACTGGACTGAGCTGGGAGTAAATGCTAACAAATCTGTCGCCATCTGGGTGGAAACTAAGTCTGGATCGATGATCGAAACCCTCTTTATTTCCGAGAGCCTGAGGTTCTCAGAAGACGCGGCTTGGGAGAACGAGCAGGTGAAGCGAGGTAGGATTCTACCTATCTGGAGGAACCGCTACACGGCGATCTGTGGGATCGGGCCAGATGGAATTTATGATGCCATTTCTGGTCCCACTAAGAATCACCAATTTGATCTGAAAAACAATCTAAGCGCTCAAGATGCTTTCGCTGTCTATGTGGAGATCAATGCGGCGAATGACGACCAGCCATCAGTGCTTTACGTGGCGCTGATCGATCCAGAATCCTCGAACCCTTACACGCTTTTATCACTGCTCGGCACAGGGGAGGGCGCGTTTAAATCTGGTAGTATCAACTATGAGCTGAGCGATCTTACAAGCTCAAGAAACCTGGTAGAAAAGATCCTGGTGCATACGAAGT